>NZ_BAAGXZ010000001.1:0-359880 GCF_054779575.1 Glycomyces halotolerans | reverse complement strand
CGACGGCCATGCCGGTGACCGCCAGTCTCCTACGCCTTCGATGTACTTGCATAATTCGATGTCCTTCGTTCTTCGTGGCCCCGGCCGCTCCAGCGGCGCTCGAAGGGGTTTTGTCGGGTGTCTTGGCTCGTGCGAAATCGGGTTGATGATCGTTTCGACAAGGGAAGCGCTCCCAAGCGATGTATCGATACTCTCCGATGTTTAGATGGCCTGTCAAGGTTTTGGCGGCAATATTTCCAGAAGGTTTCCACTGGCAAGCGCTTGATGTAGTGAAACCGCTCCCGCGCAAGGGGATTCGGAACACCGTCCGAAACGGACCCGGTGCGGCCGCGAGCTGCGGGAACACTCCGAAGCGAACGGCGGCGGGCCGCCTGAGCGGCCCGCCGCCGGAAACGTGGGGCGGGTGGTTCTCCTGTGTCGCTAGTTGATCGGCGGGTGCGCGTTCGCCAGCAGCTCCTGGAACTGCTCGGAGGACCAGTGGCCGGAGATCGGCATGTCCGGCCTCGCGCCCGACGGGTTGTTGCCGTTGCGCGGGTTGCCGCCGTAGTCGGGGTCGCACATCTCGTCGAAGCCCTTGCCCTCGTCGTTCTCGATGTACTCCGACGAACCGTCGGACTCACCCGGGGGCTTGATCCACACGTAGGCGTCGATGCCGGAGGCCGGCGTGGCCTGCGGGCGCTCGCCGAGGCCGGCGCCGGCCTGGTTGCACCAGTTGCCCTTCTGGATGCGGCGGTCGATGCGCGACTCGTCGACGAAGGTGTCGACGTCAGAGGAGCTCGAGGCCCCGCTCGGCCGGTCCGGTCCGCCCCAGCCGTTGCGCGAGGTGTCGATGAGCATGCCCACGCCCGAGTCGAAGCCGTTGGACACCAGTTCCTCGCGGAATGCCTGGGCGAAGTCCAGCTCGCCGTTGAAGTCGTTCCAGTCGACCCAGGACGAGTTCTCCTTGATCAGCTCGCCGCCGACCGTGTCGTCCACGCTCCAGTAGGGCTCCTCGAGGACCGAGTAGTTCGCGGTGTTGGTGATGAAGCCGTGCACGTCGTCGGCGGTGGCGCCCTCGCGGCCGATGATCGAGGCGATCATCTCGGCCGAGGCGTGGAAGTTGTCGTACTCGGGGTTGTCGTCGCCCCAGCCGATCCAGCCGTGGTGGGCGGCGTCGATGTAGTTGTAGGTGTTCGGGAGCGCTCCAAGTTCGGCGACCGCGTAGGCGACGCCGTTCTGGTAGTTCTCGTTCGCCGCCATCTCGTCGCAGTTGTCGGTCGCCGTCTCGCGCGGCGAGACGTTGGTGACCAGGTTCGGCAGCGAGTCGATCTCGATGACGTTGACGATCCGCAGATCGGCGTACGCAGGATCCGACTGGATCTCCACGATCGGGTCGATGTACTCGTTCTTGTACCGGTCGATCTCGTCCGGGCCGAGCTCACCGTTGGAGGCCAGCGCCGCGCAGTCGCGCCCGGGGAGGTTGTAGATGACGACCTGGATGAGGTCGGCGCCCTGGGCGACGGCCTCGTCGAGGTGGTCGCGCAGGCCCATGCTGCCGGTGGTGGGGGAGTCGTTGCCCTCGATGGCGCCGATGCGGTCCATCCAGACGCCGGTCGGCTGGTCGGCGATGGCCTCGCCGCCCGGCTCGGCGGCGGCGTTGTCCGACCAGATCGGGTTGACGTAGACCTGGGCGCCCTCGTACGGGTTGTCGACCCTCTGCTGCTGCGCCTCGATCGCTTCGGGGTTCTCCTGGGCGCCGGCGGTGCCCGCCGCGACGGCGCCGATGGTTCCGGCCGCCAGTGCGCCGGCGGCGATCGCGCTGACCGCGAGGCGCCTCTGCTTGCTTCGACGGTGTGTCATTTGCATCCCTGATTCCATCGCTGTGACTGGTTTCGCGGGAGCGGTTCGGCGTCTGACCGGTCGAAAACGGAAGCGCTCCCAGCTAGTACATCGAAGTTTGCCGATGTATGGCTGTGAAGTCAAGAGGCTGGCTCCGGATTTCCGGCAAATTTCCGTTTCGTCGCTTCTGTGGTCACTCACGGCATTCATAAGCTTTCATAACGTAGCAATACGCCGCATAGGAGACAGTTTCCTATGAAAGCCGTGAACAGCCTGATACGGCGATGAAGCGGTCGGGCGGCGGGCATGAGAAAAACGCCGGCGACCGCGCGCCTCGCTCCGAGTCGGTCCCTGTGGGGGAGGGCCCGGGAGAGCGGCGCGGTCGCCGGCGTTCGCAGTGTCGGGCGCCACAGGGCGCCAAGTCTGCAATGGAGGCGGAGCTATGGCTCCGCGGTGACGTTCAATAGCCGCGATGCGTCAAATCGGCGATGCCCGGAGAATGGTCCGTCCCGGCGTCGGCACTGATCGAGTCGCGGCGTACCTGGCCTACCCGACTTCTATCGCTGCTGGCTCGAACCGGATTCAAATGCGGCCTGCGCGCCCGCTTCGCCTTCGAGCAGCGCGCGCACCTCCGACTCGCGGAATCGCCGGTGACCGCCCGGTGTACGGATGCTGCCGATCCGACCGGCCGCGGCCCAGCGCGTCACAGTCTTCGGATCGACGCGGAACAGCGAGGCAACTTCGCCAGGTGTGAGTAGGCGGTCCTCGGTCTCCATGATTCCATCCTCCCCGTGATGAATACTCACTTCGTGCGGTTAAACCCATTACATCACTATTCAGTCAAACCTGCCATGAGTTCTTGGACATACTTTCGGTTGGTAGGTTTTGCCTGAAAGTACCAGGCGTATGAGCGGGACGCTCAAAGTCGATTTCTCCCCTCGCGCCTTAAGCGGGCATCGGCCGGGCAGAAGGCTCGGGCGGCGTCTTTGGTTATCCTCGACGAGTGGACGAGATCGACCAGACAATCGTGAACCTGCTGCGCACCGACGGGCGAACCTCCTACGCCGAATTGGCGCGGCGGGTCGGTCTCACCGCCCCGTCGGTCCAGGACCGCGTGACCAAGCTGGAGAAGAACGGCGTCATCACCGGCTATCAGGCCGTGATCGACCCGGAGGCCATCGGACTGGGCATAACGGCCCTCATCGGTATCATCCCCGACTCCAGCGCCGATCACATCGAAATCTGCGACCGGCTCCGCTCGATCCCCCAGATCGAGTCCTGCTACTTCCTCGCCGGCGTCGAGTGCTACCAGCTCAAAGTGCGCGTCCCGAAGATGGCCGATCTCGAGACCCTCATCCACCGCGTCTCGGCGATCCCCGGCGTGGCCCAGACGCGCACCACCATCACCCTCTCGACCAAGTGGGAGGACCGCCCCCAGCCGGTCCCGCCGGCAGAGGTCGACCATGGAGTCGATTGACCGGTCCCGCGACCGCGGCTGGGCCCACTGGGCGGTCACCGCGCTCGCCGCCGACGCCAACCGCTCGGCCGACACCCACCTGCTGCACTTCCCGCTGCCCGAGACGTGGGGCGTCGACCTCTACCTCAAGGACGAATCGGTCCACCCCACCGGTTCGCTCAAGCACCGCCTGGCCCGGTCGCTGTTCCTCTACGCCATCTGCAACGGGTGGATCGACCAGGGCACCCCGGTCATCGAGGCCTCCAGCGGCTCGACCGCGGTCAGCGAGGCCTACTTCGCGCTCATGCTCGGCCTGCCGTTCACCGCCGTCATGCCCGCCACCACCAGTCGCGCCAAGATCGGCCAGATCGAGTTCTACGGCGGCAAGGCGCACCTCGTCGACGACCCCGCCGCCGCGGTGGAGGCCGCCAGGGATCTGGCCGCCGACGTCGGCGGCCACTTCATGGACCAGTTCACCTACGCCGAGCGCGCCACCGACTGGCGGGGCAACAACAACATCGCCGAGTCCGTCTTCGACCAGATGCGGCTGGAGCGCCACCCGGTGCCGGCCTGGATCGTCGTCGGCGCCGGCACCGGCGGGACCTCGGCGACCATCGGCCGCTACGTGCGCTACCGCCGCCACGCCACGCGGCTGTGCGTGGCCGACCCGGAGCACTCGGCGTTCTTCGCCGGCTGGCGGGACGGCGACCCGGCGGCCGAGGCCGACCGCGGCTCGCGCATCGAGGGCATCGGACGGCCCCGCGTGGAGGCCTCCTTCATCCCCGACCTCGTCGACCGCATGGTCAAAGTAGACGACGCCGAGTCGATCGCGTGCATGCGGTGGGCCTCCGAGCGGCTCGGCAGGCGCCTGGGCGGATCCACCGGCACCAACCTGGTCGCCGCGCTCGCCGTCATCGACCAGATGCGCGAGGCCGGGCGGCGCGGCAGCATCGTGACGCTGCTGTGCGACTCCGGCGGGCGCTACGGATCGACCTATTTCGACGACGAGTGGATCGCCGAGCAGGGGATCGATCTGCGCGCGGCCCGCGAGCGGCTGGCGCATCTGCTGCCCGGATAGGGCCGGCGCCTTCATGAATCGATTCATTCCCGATTGCCCGTTGTGGAGCGCTACCAGCGCTCCCGTGTCGCCCAAAGCATCGACATGTGTTGACATTTCAGGGAGCTGCAGGTAGCCTCCCCACGGTAGTAAGCGTTTGCTCTGCAACTCGCTCTTGACATTGAAACGATTCAGAGAAACGCCCGCTCCCTCACTATGGAAGTGAATATGACACCCAGTACTCCTCGACGGGGCCGCCGAGCCCTCGCGGGGCTCGCGGCGGCGGCCACCGCCGGCGGGCTCATGGCCGCGGGCGCGCCGGCGCAAGCCCAAGACGACGGGATCACCGTCTACCTCGCCTCCGACTCCACCGTCCAGACCTACGACCCCTACTGGGAGCCCCAGGCCGGCTGGGGCCAGATGTTCGACCAGTACTTCGACGAGGAGGTGACCGTCGAGAACCACGCGATCGGCGGGCGCTCCTCGCGCTCGTTCATCGAGGAAGGGCGCCTCGACGCCATCCTGGACGAGATCCAGCCCGGCGACTACCTGTTCGTCCAGTTCGGACACAATGACGCGACGCAGAGCCGTCCCGAGCGGTACACCCCGCCCGAGGACTACAAGACCTACCTGCGCGACCACTACATCGCCGGAGCGGTCGAGAAGGGCGCCATCCCGGTCCTCGTGACCCCGGTGCAGCGCCGCGACTTCGATCCCGACACCGGCGAGTTCAACGTCTCCTTCCCCGAGTACGTCCAGAAGGTCTACGAACTGCGCGACGAGACCGGAGTGGCGACGGTCGACCTGTCGGCCTCCTCGCGCGCCTACCTCAACGAGATCGGACCCGAAGAGGCCAAGTCGGTGTTCCTGCACGTCCCGCCGGGCGTCTACCCGAACCGGCCCGACGGCACCACCGACGACACCCACTTCCAGGAGTACGGCGCCATCCAGATGGCCCGCCTGGTCGCCGAGGAGACGGCCACGCTCGGCCTGTCGCTCTCGCCGCACGTGGTCGACATCGAGCCGCCGGCCGACGTCCCGGCCGCGCCCACCGACCTGCGGACCGAGGCGGTCTCCAACGCCAGCGTCACCCTGCTGTGGGACGAGGTCGAGGCCGACATCTACCGGGTCTACGTGCGCGAGGCCGGCGGCGAATGGCGGCTCGGCACCACCTCCACGGTCGGCAAGGGCAAGGTCGGCGCCCTGGCCGAGGACGCCGAATACGACTTCGCCGTCGCCGCGGTCAACGGCAAGGGCGAAGGCGCGCGCTCGGAGGTCCTGAGCGTCACCACCGCCACCGCCGGATGGAAGTACGACTTCGGCCCCGCCGGCCAGACCATGGCCGAGGGCTACACCGAGGTCCACCGCGGCACCGCCTACTCCGCCGAGGCCGGCTACGGCTTCGTCACCGACATGTCCACCGCGATCGACCGCGACCGCGGCCACGCCGACGACCCGGTCGGGACCGACTTCGTGGCCTGGTTCGGCGGCGAGTACACCTTCGCTGCCGACGTGCCGGACGGCAACTACACCGCCAGGGTCTGGGTCGGCGACTACCTCGGCACCGCCCGCTCCGACTTCGCGTTCGAAGGCTACGGCTACGGGGCCGGCAACTCCGGCTCCCGCTCGATCACCACGCACGACTTCGAAGGCATCTTCGTGACCGACGGACGGCTCGACATGACCGTCAGCGGCCAGACCGGCCACCTCAACGGCCTCGAGCTGACCCGCGTCGGCGACGTCCCCGGCGGCAGCGACGAGCCCGACGAACCGTGCACCGACTGCGCGGCACAGGTCGAGAGCATCGACCGCGCGCCCGTGGCCGTCAGCACCGACGACGGGGTCTACCTGTCCTGGCGCGTCCTGCCCGGCGACGCCGAAGGCACCGCCTTCAACGTCTACCGCGACGGCGAGCCGGTCACCGACGAGCCGACGACCGCGACCAACCTGACCGACGCCGAAGGCACCGTCGACTCGACCTACTGGATCGCCACCGTCGAAGACGGCGTCGAGACCGGCTACACCGACGCGGTCGAGGTCTGGTCCGAGCAGTACGTCGACATCGACATGGACCGCCCCGAAGGCGGCACCACCGAAAGCGGCGACTACACCTACCAGCCGAACGACGCCACGGTGGCCGACCTCGACGGCGACGGGACCTACGAACTGATCCAGAAGTGGGACCCGACCAACGCCCAGGACAACTCCCGCAGCGGCTTCACCGGCAACGTCTACATCGACGCCTACACCCTCAGCGGTGAGCAGCTCTGGCGCATCGACCTGGGCGTCAACATCCGAGCCGGGGCGCACTACACCTCGCTGAGCGCCTACGACTTCGACGGCGACGGCAAGGCCGAGGTCGCGCTCAAGACCGCCGACGGCACCGTCGACGGGGCCGGGAACGTCATCGGCGACGCCGACGCCGACCACCGCAACGACGGCGGCTACATCCTCACCGGACCGGAGTACCTCACCGTCTTCGACGGCGAGACCGGCGCGGCGCTGGACACCGTCGACTACCAGCCCGACCGCGACGACATCTGCGACTGGGGCGACTGCTACGGCAACCGCGGCGACCGCATGATGGCCGCCGTGGCGTACCTGGACGGCGACTCGCCGAGCCTGGTCACCAGCCGCGGCATCTACACCAAGTCCGAACTGGCCGCCTGGGACTGGGACGGCGAGAACCTGACCCAGCGCTGGCACTTCCTGTCGACCGACTTCGGTCCGCAGTACGCCGGCCAGGGCAACCACCAGATGTCCGTAGCCGACGTCGACCTCGACGGCCGCGACGAGATCGTATACGGCGCCATGACCCTCAACGACGACGGCACGCCGCTGTACAGCTCCGAGCTGGGCCACGGCGACGCGCTGCACGTGTCCGACCTGGACCCGTCCAATGAGGGCCAGGAGATCTTCTCCCCGTTCGAGTGCATGAGCTGCTCGGGCGGCATCGGCGCCGCGATGCGCGACGGCGAGACCGGCGAGGTCATCTGGTCGATGCCCGGCGACAGCGACATCGGCCGCGCCACCTGCGGCGACATCGACCCCGGCTACGCCGGCGCCGAATGCTGGGCCGTGAGCGCCGACGGCGCCTGGAACTCCAAGGAAGGGGAGCTGCGCGCCGCCGACGGCACGCTGATCTCGAACTCGATCCCCTCGGCCAACCACATGATCTGGTGGGACGGGGACCTGGGCCGCGAGATCTTCGACCACGAGTTCAACGAGCCGGACTACGTCCCGGTCTACCCGTACATCGCCGAATGGGACTACGAGACCCACTCGCAAGAGGAGGTCTTCACTCCCGAGGGCGTGCACACCAACAACGGCACCAAGGGCAACCCGGTGCTGACCGCCGACCTGCTGGGCGACTGGCGCGAGGAGCTGATCCTGCGCAAGGAGTCCAATGACGGCGTGCGGCTGTACACGACCGTGATCGAGACCGAGCACTCGATCCCGACGATGATGCAGGACCCGCAGTACCGCCTGGCGATCGCCTGGCAGAACGAGTCCTACAACCAGCCGCCGTGGCCGAGCTTCTTCGTCGGCTGGGACATGGCCGAGCCGGAGTGGAAGCCCATCGCCGGGGCCGACGCCCGCGAACGGGCCGAAGCGCCGTACGCGTTCGCATCCTGCCAGGTCGAGTACAACGTGCTGGCGGACAACAACGGCGGCTTCACCGTCCGGGTGGAGGTCACCAACACCGGTGATGCGGCCATCGAGGACTGGCAGCTGGTGTGGAAGGACTCCGGGATCGAGACCACCTCGATCTCCTGGGGCGGCTCGGTGACCGCCGAGGGCGGCACGCTGACGGCCGACCCGGCGTTCTGGAACGGGACGATCGGAGCCGGGAAGACCAAGCAGTTCGGCTTCCGCGGCACCGGCGAGCCGGACGACCCGGGCATGTTCCTGCTGAACGGCGGGATCTGCTCGGCGGCCTGACCCTCACACTCCAATTGAACAGTGGATGACGCGGCGGCCCGGACTCGGCGAGTCCGGGCCGCCCGGCGTTCAGGGCATCGGCTCCTCGGTCCGGAAGCCGTCGGCGCCGCGGATGCGGGTCCGCTCGTAGAGGTCGATCGCGGTCCCGCGAGAGGAGGTCGCGGTCCAGGCCGCGGCGACCATCAACAGGAGATTGAAGATGTAGAGGAACAGGAGCAGACCGACGGCGGTGGTGACCGCCTGGTAGGCCGGCCGGTCGGAGACGTTGAGGATGTAGATCCTCCCGACGGTCTTGAGCAGCTCCAGGCCCACCGCGACGAACAGCGAGGCGGCGAAGACCCGCTTGAACGGCATCGCCAGGCGCGGGAGCGCCTGCAGCAGCACCGCCGCCAGCAGCCCGTTGGCCAGCAGGCCCAGCAGGATCGAACCGGCGTGGATCACCGGCCGCAGCGGTCCGCCGGTGTCGTCGAGATCGAACCACGCGAACACGGCCTCGGCGCCGGCGGTCGTGCCGATCGTGAGCAGCAGCAGGACCGAGACGCCGACGAGGACGAACAGGTCGATCACCCAGCGCAGGATCGGGTTGCCGGGCTGGGCGTCCAGGCCCCAGACCGTGCGGATCGCCGTCCGCACCGACTGGACCCACGCGACTCCGGCGACGACCAGCACGATGCCGGCGAAGATCGTGACCGACTCGCGCGACTCCTCCAGGACGCCGATGTCGATGACCGGGAGGTTCGTCTCGAGCCAGGATTCGACGGTCGCGTACACCTCGGGCACGTTGAGCAGGTAGCCGAAGATCGCCAAGGCCAGCAGCGACATCGAGAAGGCCGCGAAGAACGCGTAGTAGGAGATCGCCGCGGCCAGCTGCCCGGCGTGGACCTCGCCGAACCGCTCCTGGGCGCGCCAGCCGTGGTCGACGAAGCGCCAGCGCCTGCGGGAGGAGGCCACGACACGGTCCCACCACGCGCCCAGATCAGGGAATTTCACGGCCCGATTCTGTCAAACCCGCGTCTGCGATGGTGTCGTGTCTGGCAGCGCAATGTGGTAGTTGGTACCATACATACTATGAAGCAGGCCTCTACGTATCTCACGGCGGAAGAGCTCGCGCAGCTCGATCGATTCGCGCGAGCGCGCGGTATTTCTCGCGCGGCGATGATTCACGAGCTGATCAGCGATTACCTGAAGTCTCACGGTGTGCGGCCCCGGCGAGTCTCGACGTTCGATTTCGGCGAGCCCGTCTCGTCTGAGGAACGTCGCCGTATCGTCGATGAGGCATACGAAGAGCGGGCGCGACGCCGGTGATCATCGTCGCAGACACCTCGGCTCTGCTGGCGGTCTTCAATCCGCGTGATCCCGACCATGAGCGGTGCAGCGGCCTGTTCAACTCCACGGGCGGATTCGTGTACTCGCCGCTCGTCTTCACTGAACTGGATCATCTCATCCGGCGGCGTGTGAACTACCAGGCGGCGCGGCAGGCATATGAAGATCTGCTGGAGCGCGTTGCGGGCCCGGAGGCGACCGACTATGTCGGTCAACTTTCGGTCGAGGACTACCTGGCGGTCCGCGAGTTGCGGGACAAGTACGACGACATGGAGCTCGATCTGGCCGACTGCTTCGCGGTGGCGCTTGCCCGAGACTGGGGTACCAACCTGATCTTCACACTCGACGAGACGGATTTCCGGCGATTGACTCCGCTGTCGGATGGGCGGCCCGGCTTTGATTGCTTCAGGATCCTTCCCGCGGATCCTCAGAGCTGAACTCCGCCTGAGGTGCTATGCACCGCGGATGGCCCAGGCGTCGGGGTCTTCGAGGAGCTTGGTGACCGGGTCGGGGAGGCGGTCGGTGGCCACGTCGGTCAGTGACACCGACTCCAGGATGTTGCGTTCGTTGACCCGCAGGGCCACCCAGACGTTGGTCAGCGCCCGGGCCGAACCCGTGTAGGGCACCGCTTCGGGCCGTTCGCCGCGTACGCCGACCAGCGGGCCGTCGACGGCGCGGATGACGTCGGCGAGGCTGATGTCGGTGCCGGGGCGCGCCAGCTGGTGGCCGCCTTCGGGGCCGCGTTTGGAGGCGGCGATGCCGCCGCGCCGCAGCTGCAGCAGGATCGATTCGAGGAACTTGCGCGGGATGCCCTGGTCCTCGGCGATCTGCTCGGCCGAGACCCACCGGTCGCCGTATCCGGCGAGCGCCACGGCGGCCCGGAGGGCGTAGTCGACGCGGGCGGACAGGCGCATGCGGGACTCCTCTCGGCGGTACTGCGGTCAGGGCGCGTTAAGACTGTATCTCTGCGGGCCGGGATCCGGTCAGTCCTCGATCAGCTCGCGCAGGTAGGCGGCGGTCTCGGCGGCGGCGAGGTCGGGGTCGCCGGCGATGATGGCCTCGATCGCGCGGGTGTGGTCGATGTGCGGGTCGCCGCCGAGGCTGTCGCCGACGCCGGCTTTGACGATCTCGCGCAGTGACTCCGACAGGTCGATGTAGAGCTCGTGGAGCAGCTTGTTGTGGCTGGCCTCGGCCACGGCCTGGTGGAGGGCGATGTCGGCTTCGATGAAGGCCTCGGTGTCGCGGACTTCGAAGGTGGCCTCGCGTTCGGCCAGGAGGATGCGGAGCCGTTTGACGTCGCCGTCGTCGCGGCGGGCGGCGGCGAGCCTGGCGGCTTCGATCTCGAGGCCCCGGCGGACCTCCATGGCGTCGGCGGCGCTGCTGGAGGCGATGCGGCGCCGCACGGCGGCGGTGACTTCGGAGCGGCCGACGACGAAGGTGCCGGCGCCTTGGCGGATCTCGAGGAGTCCGGCGTGGGCGAGGGCGCGGACTCCCTCGCGGATGGTGTTGCGGCCGACGCCGAGGAGCTCGGCCAGTTCGCTCTCGGTGGGGATGCGGGAGCCGACGGGCCATTCGCCGTCGCTGATCTGCCGCCTGAGCTGGTCGATCACTTGATCGACCAGCGCGGACTTGCGTGTCGACTGCAATGCCACTGACGGTCCCGACCTCTCCAGAAAGGGGTTCGCGTGTTTCCCAACACTAGGAGGATTAAAGCAGACGGCCGCCGGGATACGGTTGACAGCCTGTTAATTCATCCTATGAATCAGCTCGACTGTAACCGCCTGCCCGCGGCGGCCCCCGCCTCGTTCCGGCAGGTGGGACCGCGCTTGCACCACTCGGCCGCGTTAGGAGGGGGACGCCCGCGTGAGAGCCGCCGTCGAACGCCCGCCCGGCACCCGGGCGGCGATCCTGGGCATCTGGATGCTCGCCGCCGGCGTCGTCCTCGCGGCCTTCAACTTCCGCACGGCCGTCACCAGCGTCGGAGCGCTCCTCGGCGAGATCAGGGGCGGCCTGGGCATGTCCGAGACCGTCGCCGGCCTGCTGACGACACTGCCGGTCCTGGTCTTCGCCTCGCTCGGCGCGCTCGCTCCGCGGCTCACCCGGCGCTTCGGCGCTCGCGGCGTCATCACCGTCTCGCTGCTGGCCATGAGCATCGGGCTCGTCGCCCGCGCGTACTCCGGCCACCAGGCCCTGTTCCTGCTGTTCAGCCTGCTCGCGCTGGCGGGAGGCGCGATCGGGAACGTCGCCGTGCCGGTCATCGTCAAGGAGTACTTCCCCAACTCGATCGGCCGCATGACGACCGCGTACTCGGCGATGCTGGCGATCGGCACGAGCGTGCCGGCGTTCACGGCCGTGCCGCTGGCGGGCCTGATGGGGGACTGGCGTGCGGCCCTGGCGGTCTGGGCCGTCCCCGCGCTGCTGTCGATCGTGCCGTGGCTGCTGTGGCGCGACGGCGACGGCGCCGTCGCCGCGTCGGAGCGCCCGCACCTGCGCGGCGTCTGGCGGTCGCCGCTGGCGTGGTCGATGCTGGTGGCCTTCGGCACGCAGTCGGCGCTCGCCTACATCATCATCGGCTGGGTCGCGGAGTTCCTGCGGGCCCGCGGCATGGACGCCGCGGCGGCCGGCGCGATGCTCGGCCTGTTCACGTTCGTCCAGATCCCGATGTTCATGCTCGTGCCGATCCTCGGAGCCCGCCCCGGCGCGCCGCGCCGGGTCTTCTTCGCGCTGGTGGCCTGCTATCCGGTGGGCATAGCGGGGCTGTGGTTCCTCGGCGGCGGCTGGTCGACGTGGATCTGGGTGACGCTGGCGGGCATCGCCTCGGCGGTGTTCCCGCTCCTGCTGACCCTGTTCGGGCTGCGGGCGCGCACCTCGGCGGGCACCGCCGCGCTGTCGGGATTCACGCAGTCCGGCGGCTACCTGCTGGCCGGGATCGGTCCGCTCGCGGTCGGCTGGCTCCACGGGCTGACCGGCGGCTGGACGCTGCCGTTCGCTCTGCTGGTCGTACTCATAGGAGCGCTGGCGGCGGTGGGGCTCTATGTCACCGAGGAACGGTACATAGAAGACCAATTGCCGCATAGCAACCCCCGGTAACTCCCTTTCCCCGCGCCGTGCCACGATGGTGCCGTGGGCCACAAGGGTGTGGAGGTTGGGAGGCGACCGTGACGAACGAGGTCCTGTGGCTGCCGCGCCCCGACGCGGTGGAGACGACGAACATCGGGCGGTTCAGCCAGTGGCTGTCGCGCCGAGAGGAACGCGACCTCACCTCGTATCCGGCGCTGTGGCAGTACTCCGTGGAGCACCTGAGGCCCTTCTGGGGCTCGGTCTGGGAGTACTTCGGCCTCGGCAAGACCGTGCCCGAGCACCGCGTGCTCGCCGACGAGACGATGCCGGAGACGGTGTGGTTCCCCGATGAGCCGTTCAACTACGCCCGCGCGGTGCTGACCGCCCCGGGCGTCGACGGCGACGAGATCCTCGTGCGCGGCTACTCCGACACCCGAGCCCCGGTCGAATGGACCGTCGAGGACCTGCGCGAGGCGGTCGCCCGCGCCAGGGCCGGCCTGGTCGGCCACGGCGTCGGCCGCGGCGACCGCGTCGCCGCCTGGATGCCGAACATCCCCGAGACGTTCGCGCTCATGCTCGCCTCGGCGAGCCTGGGCGCGGTGTTCTCCAGCTGCGCGCCCGAGTTCGGGTCCAAGGCCGTGCTCGACCGGTTCTCGCAGATCGAGCCGAAGGTCCTGGTCGCGGTCGACGGCTACCGCTACGGCAAGAAGGAGATCGACCGGACCGCCGAGGTCCGGCGCGTCGCCGCCGGGCTGCCGGGCCTGGAGAAGGTCGTGACCCTGCAGTACCTGGGAGCCTCCGACCCCGACGGGGAGACCTGGGACCGCTTCTGCGCCTATGACGACGGCATCGAGTTCGAGCCGGTCAACTTCGACCACCCGCTGTACGTCCTGTACTCCTCGGGCACGACCGGGCTGCCGAAGGCGATCGTCCACGGCCACGGCGGCATGGCGCTCGAGCACGCCAAGATGCACTCGCTGCACCACGACCTCGGGCCCGGCGACCGGTTCTTCTGGTACTCGACGACCGGCTGGATGATGTGGAACTACCTGGTCTCGGCCCCGATCGTGGGGGCCGGGGTGGTGCTGTTCGACGGCGCGCCCGACCCGGTGGGCATGTGGCGCCTGGCCGAGGAGTCGGGGACCACGTACTTCGGCACCTCCGCGCCGTTCCTCATGGCCTGCCGCGGCCGCGGCATCACGCCCTCGCGCGAGGCCGACCTGTCCAAGGTCCGCGGCATCGGCTCGACCGGCGCGCCGCTGCCGGCGGTCGGCTTCGACTACGTCTACGAGCACGTCGCTCCGGAGGCGCAGCTCCAGTCCCTGTCGGGCGGCACCGACGTGTGCACCGGGTTCCTCGGCGGGGCGCCGACGGTCCCGGTCTGGCGCGGCGAGCTGTCCTGCCGGTGCCTGGGCGCCAACGTGCAGTCCTTCGACTCCCAGGGCAATCACGAGATCGGCCGCGAGGGCGAGCTGGTGATCGTCTCGCCGATGCCGTCGATGCCGGTCGGGCTGTGGGGCGACCCGCTGCGCCAGCGCTACCGCGACACCTATCTGACGGACTTCCCGGGGATCTGGCGCCACGGCGACTGGATCACCATCACCGACCGCGGCTCGGCGGTCATCTCCGGGCGCAGCGACGCGACGCTGAACCGCGGCGGGGTCCGCATGGGCACCGCGGAGTTCTACGCGGTGGTCGAGGCGATCGAGGGCGTGGCCGATTCGCTGGTGGTGCACCTCGACGACGAGGACGAGGACCGGCTGCTGCTGTACGTGGCCTGCCAGGACGGGGTCGCGTTGGACGAGGAGCTGCGGGGCCGGATCCTGCGGACGCTTCGCGAGCAGCTCTCGCCCCGGCACCTGCCGGACTCGGTCATAGAGGTCCCGGCCGTGCCGAGGACGCTCAGCGGCAAGAAGGTCGAGATCCCGGTCAAGAAGATCCTCAAGGGCGCCAAGCCCGAGGAGGCCATTTCCAAGGACGCGCTGGCCAATCCGGAGGCGCTGCGCGCCTTCATGTGATCGCGCGGGCCGGAACGTCGCAGGCGGTCGGTACGTTTCGGGGATGACCGAAGCTCTCCGACTCGAGGCCATCACTCCCGACAACGTCGACGCGGCATGCCGCATCGAGGTCGCTCCCGCGCAGAAGGCGTTCGTGGCCCCGGTCGCCGTCTCGCTGGCCGAGGCCTACGCCTCGCCCGATACCGCCTGGCCGCGACTGGTGTACGCCGGCGGCGATCCGGTGGCGTTCGTCATGGGCGGATTCGACCCGGACGCGCGGATCGAGTACTTCCGGTGCGGGATCTGGCGGCTCAACGTCAGCGCCTCCCGTCAAGGAGCCGGTTACGGGCGCTTCGCCGCCGAGGCCGTCCTCGAGGAGGCGCGGCGGCGGGGCGCGGACCGGGCCACGGTCATGTGGAAGCGCGGCGAAGGCGGGCCCGAGGGCTTCTACCGCAGGCTGGGGTTCGAGCCGACCGGTGCGGAGTTCGCCGACCAGACGGTGGGGGCGATGGCGCTGGACTGACGCCGGCCTTGCGATTGATACCCCTAGGGGGTATGATTCGGGGCATGGCGAACATCATCGACCTCGATATCACCGGGATGACCTGCTCCTCGTGCGCCGCCCGGATCGAGAAGAAACTCAACCGCGTCGACGGCGCCGAGGCCACGGTCAACTTCGCGACCGAGCGCGCCCGCGTGACCGTCGCCGACGGCCTCACCCCCGCCGACCTGGTCGCGGTCGTCGAGAAGACCGGCTACGGCGCCACCCCGGTCGAACCCGAGGAGTCCGGCGCCGAGGCCGAGACCGACCACGACGACGAGGACCCCGAACTCGCGTCCCTCCGGCAGCGCGCCATCGGCTCCCTCCTCCTCGCCGCCCCCGTCATCGTCCTGGCCATGGTCCCGGCCCTCCAGTTCGACTACTGGCAGTGGCTGTCGCTGACCCTCGCCGCGCCCGTGGTCGTCTGGGGCGGCTGGCCGTTCCACCGGGTGGCCGCGATCAACCTGCGGCACCGCGCCGCGAACATGGACACCCTGGTGTCGATGGGCACCCTGGCGGCGTTCCTGTGGTCGGTGTGGGCCCTGTTCCTCGGCGACGCCGGCATGCCGGGCATGACCCACCCGTTCAGCCTCACCGGCTCGGCCGGCGAGGCCGCGTCGAACATCTACCTCGAGGCGGCCGCGGGCGTCACCGCGTTCGTGCTGCTGGGCCGGTACCTCGAACACCGCTCCAAGCGCCAGGCCGGCGCGGCCCTGCGGGCGCTGATGGAACTGGGCGCCAAGGACGTGGCCGTCCTGCGCGACGGGCGCGAAGTCCGCGTCCCCGTCAAGGACCTGGCCGTCGGCGACGAGTTCGTCGTGCGCCCCGGCGAGAAGATCGCGACCGACGGCGAGGTCGTCTCCGGAGCATCGGCCGTTGACGAGTCCATGCTCACCGGTGAATCGGTCCCCGTCGAGGTCGGCGAGGGCGACACCGTCACCGGCGCCACCGTCAACGCCTCCGGGCGCCTGGTCGTCCGCGCCACCAGGGTCGGCGGCGACACCCAGCTGGCTCAAATGGCCCGCATGGTCGAGGACGCCCAAGCCTCCAAGGCCGCCGTCCAGCGCCTTGCCGACCGCATCTCGGCGGTCTTCGTTCCGGTCGTCGTCGGCATCGCCGTGGTCGTGCTGGCGGCCTGGGCCGCGCTCGGGTCGCTCGGCGTGGCCGTCACCGCCGCCGTGGCCGTCCTGGTCATCGCCTGCCCGTGCGCGCTCGGCCTGGCCACGCCCATGGCACTGATGATCGGCACGTCCCGCGCCGCGAAGGAGGGCATCCTCATCTCCGGCCCGGAGGTGCTCGAATCGACCCGTCGGATCGACACCATCGTCCTGGACAAGACCGGGACCGTCACCACCGGCGAGATGAGCGTCGTGGACTACTCCAGTGAGGAGGTCCTGCGCCTCGCCGGCGCGGTCGAGGACGCCTCCGAGCACCCGATCGCCCGCGCCGTCACCGCCGCCGCGCGCGAGCGGCTCGGCGAGCTGCCGGCGGTCACCGATTTCGTGAATCGACCCGGCGTCGGCGTCACCGGGACCGTCGAAGGACGGCGCGTCGAGATCGGGCGCGCCGGCGGCCCCGGCCGCGAGGGCCGGACCGCCACGGTCGTCGAGGTCATCGCCGACGGCGAGCAACTCGGCACCGTCGCGGTGGCCGACACCGTCAAGCCCACCAGCCGGCGCGCCGTGGCCGAACTGCGCCGCCTCGGCCTCACCCCGGTCCTGCTGACCGGCGACTCCGCCTCGGTCGCCGAGGCCGTCGCCGCCGAAGTCGGCATCGATCAGGTCATCGCCGAAGTCAGCCCCGAGGACAAGCTCGAGCGCATCGGCCGCCTCCAGGCCGAAGGCAAGGTCGTGGCCATGGTCGGCGACGGGGTCAACGACGCCGCGGCACTGGCCGCCGCCGACCTCGGCATCGCGATGGGCACCGGCACGGACGTGGCCATCGCGGCCGGCGACATGACGCTCGTGCGCGGCGATCTGCTCGTCGCGGTCGACGCGATCCGCCTGTCGAGGCGCACCCTGCGCACCATCCGCCAGAACCTGGTGTGGGCCTTCGGGTACAACACCGCCGCGATCCCGTTGGCGGCCTTCGGCATGCTCGCGCCGATGGTGGCCGGACTGGCGATGGCGTTCTCGAGCGTGTCGGTGGTCGCCAACTCGCAGCGGCTGCGGTCGTTCCGCGCCGAATCGGCGACTGCCGGGGCCGGTGTGGCCGCAGGGGGGCATGGTGCTCGTATGACCCCGACTTCCTTACGTTGCAAGGGAATTCAATTAGGTGTGTGCCTGGTCGCAGGCACCCGGTAGTTAGTATGTTTCGTGTCGCCCCGGTCGGTTTCCCCCGTAGCCGCCGGGGCGGCGCTATTCGCGTCCACCGGCGAGCGGACGACGCAAATCGGCCGGCTTTATCGCTGCCCGGTGTCGAGTGCGCAATTGCGACCGCGAACGCCACGGCTGCGATTACACCGTTGTGCTCCAATAGTCGTCGTGAATGTTGAGGACACACGCCCGGCCGAGCCCGGGGTCGGCGTCGGCCCCTGGGACGGCCCCTGGCCCGAGGACCCCCGCTACGACCCTGAGCTGCTCGCCGCCGGTGACCGGCGCAATGTCGTCGACGCCTACCGCTACTGGCGGCGCGAGGCCATCGTCGCCGACCTCGACGAGCGCCGCCACGACTTCCACGTCGCCATCGAGAACTGGCAGCACGATTTCAACATCGGGACCGTAGTCCGAAATGCCAACGCATTCGCCGCCAAAGCGGTCCACATCATCGGAAAGCGACGCTGGAATCGGCGCGGAGCCATGGTCACCGACCGATACCAGCATATCGAGCATCACTCAACAGTGGAGGACTTCATCGCCTGGTCGAGCGACCGGGAATTGCAAGTGATCGGCATCGACAATCTTCCCGGATCGGTGCCGATAGAGACGACCGCGCTGCCGAGGAACACCGTGCTCGTATTCGGGCAAGAGGGCCCCGGACTGTCCGAGCCGGTGCGTCGGGCCTGCTCGGCGGTCTGCTCGATCAGCCAGTTCGGATCGACGCGGTCGATCAACGCCGGCGTGGCGAGCGGCATCGCCATGCACGCCTGGATACGCGAGCACGTGTTCGAACAGCGCCCCGGCCGCGGCGGCTCGCGGGGCGCACCCGGATGAGGCGGCGGAGCCGATCGTGGAGTGTCGGATACCTGACCCTTCCCTAGGGTCGCTTCGGCCTTTGCGCTTACATTGGGCCAGCGGTGCGTCACTTGATGTAGGCTCCCCGATGGAACAACTGGATCTGGTTGCTCCGCAGGTAGACCGGCGGAGACGAGCAGAAGCGGAACGAAGGCGTTACGCTGTGCGTGAGGCCGATTCGCCCGGTTCGCTCCGGGCGGCCGGCGGAAAGCCGAAGGTCGGCGCATATCCGTACGATAAACTGGACGAGCCTGCGCGGGACGAACGTTTGGCCAGGTCCCCTGATGGGAGGGTAACGATGATCAAGAAGATTCTAACCTGGGGCGGACTGGCGTTCCTGGTGTTCTTTATCGCTTACAGGCCCGACGATGCCGGCAGCGTGGTGAGTACGATCGCGAACGCGATCGGCGACGTCGGCAGCGGCTTCGCCGCGTTCCTCACCGGCCTGGTGACCTGAGGACGCCCGCGAGATGACCGACACCGGTGGAGGCGGCTCGGCAGACAAGAAGGACACCGAGCCGCTAGAGCCGCCCGCCCCGCGCACCCCTTCCGACGCCCCCGCCCCCGGCGCCGACGACTCCACGCGAGAGCTGCCGACCGAGGCCGGCTCCGCCCCCGCCGCGGCCGCCGCCGACATCGACGGCGTGCGCTTCGACGACAGCCCCGCCGGCGGGCTCTTCGCGGGCATCAAGTCACCCGCGGTCCCCGACGTCCCCTCGCCGATCTCCGCCCGCTACCTCTTCCCCACCGAGAAGTACCGCGGCGAATGGCGGCGGCACTGGATCCACCTCATGCCGTGGTACATCGTAGGGACCCTCGCCACGTTCATCATGGGATTCGCCTCCGGGCTGTTCATGAAGTGGGAGTCGACCTCCCGGGACACCGGCCTGACCATCACGATCATCGTCTGGCTGGTCATCCTCGGCTTCGTCGGCTGGAAGATCCTCGACTGGTACATGGACCGCTTCATCCTCACCAACAAGCGGATCATGCTCATCCAAGGGGTCATCACCCGTTCGGTCGCCATGATGCCGCTCGGCCGCGTCACCGACATGAAGTACGCCCAGACCCCGATGGGCCGGATGCTCAACTACGGCGAGTTCATCATCGAGTCCGCCGGCCAGGACCAGGCCCTGCGCAACATCCCGCACCTGCCGAACCCCAACGAGCTCTACCTGCAGATGTGCGAGGAGATGTACGAGCCCGAGGCGGTCGACGAGCGCGAATCCGACGAAGAGGAAGAACTGCTGCCCGAAGGAGCCGGTGAGACCGGAGGCGACGCCTGACCCGGGCGACCCTACCGGTCGGCAGTTACTGGGTATACTGCAGCTTGAAGCACCCTCGGCCGTCCCATGCACCCATTGTTTGGCAGAATTCTCGCCTGCGAAGCAACTCTCCACCGGGGGTACGTCGTCTGTAGTTCGACCCCCCAGGGAGACGCGTGAGCGAGTCCAGACCGTCCCAGGACGAGGAGTTCCGCGAGTACGTGGCGGCGCGTTCGGCCTCGCTGCACCGTGCGGCGTATCTCCTCACGGGGAACTGGGCGACAGCGGAGGACTTGGTGCAAACGACGTTGACGAAGACCTACCTGGCGTGGGGGCGGATCCGCGCCACCGACTCGGTGGACGCCTACGCCCGTCGCATCCTCTACAACACCAACGCCTCCTGGTGGCGCAAACGCTCCAACCGGGAACGGCCCGTCGAGATACTCGACGACCGCCCCGACTCCTCCCGCGACTTCGCCGAGGCCGGCGCCATGCGCGACGCCATGTGGCGCCACGTCGCCGGCCTCCCCAAGCGCCAGCGGGCCGTGCTGGTCCTGCGCTACTACGAGCACCGCACCGACGCCCAGATCGCCGACATCCTCGGCATCTCCACCGGCACCGTCAAGAGCCAAGCCTCCCGCGCGCTGGCCGGCCTGCGCAAGCGCCTCGGCGACCCCGCGACCGCCTTGGGCCTGAACCCCCGCGAGCGGGAGGTCTCGTGAGCGACGACATCGAGGACCTGCTGCGCGCCGAGTTCGCCTCCCGCGCCGAGTCCTCGCCCGCGGCGTACGACGGCCTCGCCGAGGCCGCGATCGGCGGAGCCCGGCGCATCCGGCGGCGTCGCCGCGCGACCGCGGCGGGCGGCGGGCTGGCCGTGATCGCGCTCGCGGCCGTGACCGCGGTCTGGACGCCGTGGGACGGTGAGGCTCCAGGGGACCCGCCGCCGGCGGCGACCACCAGCACCGACGAGGCGCAGACCGAACTGGACATCGAGTTCGTCGTCGAACGCGACGGCGCCATCGGCGTGGTGGGCGGCGGCGGCGAGTTCGTTCCCCTGCCGGTGGATCAGCGGCCGACCAGGGTCGAGCGCCTCGAGGACGCCTACCTCGTGAGCTCCGACGGGCGGATGGACGTGGTCGCGGCCGACGGCTCGGCGGCCGCGGGCTTCGACCTTCCCGCCGCCACCGGAGAGATCACCACCGAGGTCAGCGGCGACGCCACCGAGTTCGCGGTCGGCTTCTTCTTCGTCGACAGCGTGCTGCAGCGCTACGAGCTCTATCCGACCGAGGTCGAGCGGCTGAGCCTGCCGCCGCGGGTCCTGGAGTTCGACGCCGCGGTGTCGCTCGAGGACTGGAACGAGGACCTGGTGGTTCTCAGCGCGAACCTCACCGGCACCAGCGGCGGCGCCGCGGGCACCTACCTGTTCAACGAGGATTACCGCTGGGGCATCGACACTGCCGCCGTCGCCGGATTCGAGTCGGCGGTCATCGTCGACGCCTTCGATCCCCAATACGTGTGCGTCTCCGACCTGGAACCGGGCGGGAGCGCCTCCGAGACCGAGGAGTGCGGCTACCTCGACACGCCGGCGACCGAAGCGGTCATCGCCGAGTCCGCGCGGGACGAGAGCGCCGTCGAGTTCGTCGCCGAGTACAGCGACTCGGCCGGGTTCACCGAAGGCCTAGAGGACCCGATCGAAGGGGACGAGGCGCTCAAAGAGCAGCTGTTCGCGGCCGAGCAGTTCTTCACCGACCCCGGAGGGCGGTGGCAGATCGGCTTCTCGTCGCGCGATGAGACGTGGGCGCTGCTCAACATCGACGGCCAGGACGCCGAGGTCTCCGAACTGACCGTCCCCGACGGCGCCCTCATGCCGGTCGAGAGCCACATCTAACACCGGCGGGCGAGCGGTCCGGCCCCTCGCGGGAGCCTTGACATACTCACCTCGTGGGGGAACTCGAATACATCATCACCGTCGGGGTGACGCTCTTCGTCATCATGGACCCGCCGGGCATCGTCCCGATCTACCTCGCCCTCACCGGGGCGATGGACAAGCGCGAACGGAACCGCGCCGCCCTCCAGGCCACGTGCCTGTCGCTCGGCGTCATCACCCTGTTCGCGCTGCTGGGCCAGCAGATCATCAACTACCTGGGCATCGACCTGGCCGCGCTCCAAGGCGCCGGCGGCCTCCTGCTGCTCCTGGTCAGCCTCCAGCTGCTGACCGGACAGGCCGACGAGGACCACAGCCACGCGACCTCGAACATCGCCCTGGTCCCGTTGGGCACGCCGCTGCTGGCCGGTCCCGGCGCGATCGTCGCGGTGATCCTGTTCGTGCAGCAGGCCCCGAGCCAGGCCGACTACCTGTGGGTGGCGTTCGCGATCGTCCTCATCCACATCGTGATCTACCTGGTGATGCGGTTCTCGGGCGTGCTGGTGAAGGTCCTCAGGAGAGGCGGCATCGAAGTGCTCACGCGGATCTCGGGCGTCCTGCTGGCCGCGATCGCGGTGCAGCTCATCGCCGACGCCGTCATGGGCTACGTCGAGGTGTTCCAAGGCGCCTGAGGCGAACCCCCGCGAAGACGCGTACCGGTCTGTTCGCTTCCAGCGGGTGAGCATGGCCGAGCTCTGGTTGAGGCCCGAAGCGGCCCTCATTCCTCGAAAGGATATAGATGTAACCCATGACCACGTTTCTGGACTTGCCCATACACCCCTTGGCCGTGCACGCGCCGGTCGTCCTCGTGCCGCTGCTCGTGCTCTTCGGACTGATCTACCTCTTCGTGCCGCCGCTGCGGCGCCGGATCGGCTGGATCGTCGCGGCGCTGACGCTCGTCGCCCCCGCCGCGGCCTTCGCCTCGATCTGGAGCGGCGAGCAGCTCGCCGACCACCTCTATCCGGCGGCCTGGCCCGATGCGGTCAACGACCACCACGACTACGGGGTGCGCCTGGCGTGGATCCTCGTCGGACTCATTCCGGTCTGGTGGCTGTTCGCGGCCCTGGAACGGGGCCGGCGCGCCGCCGCGCTCCGAGACGGCGGCACCGCCCCGGCCGACGACGGCGAGGAGACCGAGACCGGCGGGGACGACCCGGCCGCTCGCGGCCGCAAGATCGCCATGCTGGTGCTCGGCCTGATCGCACTCGTGCTGCTCGGCCTGGCCGGCTGGATGGTCTTCGAGGCCGGCCACTCCGGCTCCGAGATGCGATGGGGCTCGGTCACCGGCTCATGAGACGACAATGATCGCCCGCGCGGTGCGCGGGCGATCGGCGTCTCAGAGCCGGACGATGCCGACGATCACCATGGCGAACATCGCCACGACCGCCAGCAGCGCCGTCCACTGGGTGACCAGTCGGGCGCTCTGCTCGGCGGCGTCGATGCCCGCGTGGTCCTGCGCGGGCATGCGCCTGGGCTCGCTGGGGAGCGCCACCGCCTCGACCCGCCACCCGGGAGGCGGCGGGACGTTCTCGGGCGGGCCCTCGTAGTCTCCGCTGTCCATGCGGGCGGGCCTAGTCGTTGCCGCCTTCGGCGGCCGCACCGCCGGAACGGCGGCGACGACGCCGGCGCCGGGCCGGAGCCGCGACATCGGAGTCGGACGAGGTCGTCGACTCGACCGCGCGCTGCGGCCGCTCCGACTTCGCCTCGGCCGGGGCGCCGCCGCGAGTGCGGCGCCGCTTGCGGTCGCGACCGCCCTCGGACCGCTTCCGGCCCTCGGGCTGGCGGCGCTGCCCGCCGCCTCCGCCGCTGCGTCGACCGCGGCCGCGTCCCGAACCGGAGCCCTCGACATCGTCCTCACGCTCGGCGTTCAGACCGTCGCGGCTGCGCTGCTCGCTCGGCAGGGCCGCCGGCGCGTCCTTGGGGATGTCGAGATCCGTGTAGAGGTGGTCCGAGGTGTGGTAGGTCTCGACCGGGTCGCCCAAGTCGAGGCCGTTGGCCTTGACGATGATCTTCCAACGCGCCAGGTCCTCCCAGGTCAGGAAGGTGACCGCGGTGCCGGAGGCGCCGGCGCGGCCGGTGCGGCCGATCCGGTGCACGTACGACTCGGCGTCCTCGGGGGAGTCGTAGTTGATCACGTGCGTGATGTCGGGGACGTCGATGCCGCGCGCGGCGACGTCGGTGGCGACCAGCACGTCGATCTTCCCCGAACGGAACGCGCGCAGCGCCCGCTCACGGGCGTTCTGACCCAGGTCGCCGTGGACCGAGCCGACCGCGAAACCGCGGAAGTCGAGCTCGTCGGAGAGTTTCTGGGCCGCCCGCTTGGTGCGGCAGAACATGATCGTCAGGCCCCGGCCCCGCGCCTGGAGGATGCGGGAGGCGACCTCGACCTTGTTGAGGGCGTGCGTCATGTAGACCAGCTGCCTGGTCTTGGACATCGCCTCGTCGTCGGGACCGGTCACGTCGGCGGTGACGGTGATCGGCCGGTTCATGTGCCGGCGCGACAGACCCATGATCGTGTCGGGCATCGTGGCGCTGAACAGCATCGTCTGGCGCTGCTCGGGCAGCATGCCGAGGATGCGCTCGACGTCGTCGGAGAAGCCGAGGTCGAGCATGCGGTCGGCCTCGTCGAGGACGCAGTGGGCCACCGCGTCCAGCTTCAGGTGCTTGGACTTGTACAGGTCGAGCAGGCGGCCGGGGGTGCCGACGATGATGTCGACTCCCGAGCGCAGCGACTCGATCTGGGGCTCGTAGGCGCGGCCGCCGTAGATCGGCAGCACGCGGATCGAGCGGGTCTTGCCGGCGTCCTCGAGGTCGCGGGCGACCTGGAGGCCCAGCTCTCGGGTGGGCACGAGGATCAGCGCCTGCGGTCTGCCGTCGGCGCCCTCCTCGGGGGACTTGATCCTGTCGATGATCGGAAGGCCGAACCCGAAGGTCTTCCCCGTTCCCGTGGGCGCGCGTCCGACGATGTCGACGCCGCGCAGACCGATCGGGATCGCGTACTCCTGGATGGCGAAGGCCCGTTCGATTCCCAGCGCTGCGAGCGCTTCGACGGTCTCCTCGCGAACTCCCAGTTCGGCGAAAGTCGGTCCGTTGTTGACGGACCGTTCGTTGTTCACTTCGTTCACTCTGTTCACCTCATGGCGGAGGACTTTCTTAGAGATCCGGGGAACTCGGCGCCACATTCTGTCTCGTCTACACAGCGGCGACGACCCCCGGACCCGGTGTGTCGCCGCTTCACAATCGCGGTGCGACGCTCAGGCGTCGCACTCGCGTGAGGACTGCGCTTGTCAGGGATTGCCACGAAAGGGCCGCAGTCGCTCCTCACCATCGTACGCGCTCGCTCGGCGGGCGTCTCGGAGCGACGTTCACCGCCCCCGCCCGGAGTGGGACGATTCACCTCGAATGCCGCCTCTGTGACCAGGTTCGACTCGGGCGGGCCGGATCTCCGCGGTCGCTCTGAGGCCGGGCCGGCCCGCGCGGACTTCGCCGAACCGGCTCGGGCGCGGCCGGTGGTAACCTGCCGTCGTGTCCGAACCCACTGAAACCGCCCCCGAACCGAGCGAGCACCCCGTCGGCGGAGGAGGGCCGAGCCGCGAGGCGCTCGTCGAGCTCCTCGGACTGCTCGCCCTCGGCGAGCTGCTGGCATTCGAACGCATGGCCCTCGACGCGCGACTGGCCCCCGATCTGGGGCGCCGCGCCCGCCTCTCCGAGGCCGCGGTCGGTGAGATCCGAAACTACCGGCTCCTGGCCGACCGGCTCACCGAACTGGAGGCCGACCCGGCCGAGGCGATGACACCGTTCAGGGAGGCCTTCCGCGCCTTCGACGCCTCCACCGCCCCGCGCGACTGGCTCGAGGCCCTGGTCAAGGTCTACGTCGGCGACGCGGTCGCCGACGACTTCTTCCGCGCCGTCGCCGCCGGCCTCGAGACCCCCGATCGCGAGCTGATCGAACGGGTCCTCGCCGAGGACTCGGCCGCGGGGTTCGCCGCCGCCGAGATCCGCGCCGCCGTCGAAGCCGACCCGTCCGTCGCCGGCAGGCTCTCACTGTGGGCCAGGCGCCTGGTCGGGGAGGCCATCAACCGCGCACAGGCGGTCGCGGCCGGCCACGAGGGCCTGACCGAGATCATCGCCGGCCACGAGGACGGCTCGTTCGACGAACTGCTGCGCGCGCTCACCCGCGCCCACCAGGACCGCATGCGTGCCGTCGGCCTCAACAACTGAGCCGGCTCCGCCACCGGCCACGACCGTGCGCACCCGGGCCTCGTTAGACCCGCGTGAGGATCACCGAGGCCCTGACCGAACTGTTCCTTCCAGCCGCATGCGCCGCCTGCCGGGAAGCGCCCGCGGCGGGCCGCGGCCTGTGCGAGGCGTGCGCCGCCGGCCTGGCCGCCGGACCGCCGATACTCGCCGCCCCGCGCGACCGCGACGCGCCGCCGGTCGTGGTCGCCGGAGCCTACGACGGCGCCTTGGCCGAGACGCTCAACGAATACAAAGAGCGGCGGCGGCGCGAACTCGCGCCCGTGCTCGCACGGCTCCTGATCGGCGCCCTCGCGGTCGTCGCCGAGACCGTGCCGGATGCGGTGCTCGTACCGGTCCCGGCCACCCGGGCCGCCCGCCGCGAGCGCGGCTTCGACCACGTCGCCGCGCTGTGCCGGCCGGCGGGGGAGACGCGGCACTGCCTCAAGGCCCGGCCGCGGCCCGACTCGGTCGGGCTGACGCCCGCGCAGCGCCGGCGGGAGGCGCGCCGGAGCCTGGCGGTGGTGCCGAGGAAGGCCGCCGCGCTGGCGGCCACCGGCCGTCCGGCGATCCTGGTCGACGACATCGTGACGACCGGCGCGACCCTCAGTGCCGCCGCTGCGGCACTGAGGCGGGCGGGGGTGGTGGTTCCGGCGGCGGTGGCGGTCGCCGCGAGTTAGGTCCGACACCCGAGGTCCGGGGTTAGCCCCGGGGCGGCCGGGGGTACCACTCATGGCATCGACGCTATGACCGAGCGGTCGCGCACAGTTTGCACACATCTGCGAAAAGTTACCTTCGGTCCGCCGAAATTCACGCGCGGAGCCGCGCGATCGTTGGAGAATTCCAGTAACCAAGGGTCGACTTTCAGTCGACCAAGGGATAGTCTCAAAATCTCAGATCGGTAACGGGACGTCGAGGAGCAGGTGGAATACCGCTTGCCCGAAGGTGAACTCGCCCAAGGTGAGCGCACCGGGGGCCACTTGTCGTCCCCGTCGAGAGGAGGTTTCTTCCTTCCGCCGTACCGGACATACCGGCTCCGGACCCAGCTAGCAAAACTTCGTCTGCATCGCCGGATCCGAACGCGATGCACCTGGGAGGTTCAAAGGTGGAAATCGTCGTCAAGGGCCGTAACGTGGAAGTACCCGACCACTTTCGCGAGCTCGTCGAAGGCAAGATCGAATCGAAGATCGCCAAGTACCTCGCCCGGTACGACGGCGAGGCGATCGACATCGACGTAGAGCTCCAGCACGAGCCCAACCCCCGTCAGAACGGCCACGCGCAGCGCGTCGAGATCACTTGCCGGCCCAAGGGAACGGTAATCCGCGCC
This sequence comes from Glycomyces halotolerans, assembly GCF_054779575.1. Classification (NCBI taxonomy): domain Bacteria; kingdom Bacillati; phylum Actinomycetota; class Actinomycetes; order Glycomycetales; family Glycomycetaceae; genus Glycomyces; species Glycomyces halotolerans. The sequence continues at coordinate 332,761 of NZ_BAAGXZ010000001.1, read as the reverse complement.
GAGGCGAACGCCGCCGACTTCCGCTCCGCCTTCGAGCTGGCCTGCTCCAAGCTCGACCGCCAGCTCCGGAAGTGCTCCGACCGCAAGCGCATCCACCGCGGCGGGCAGTCGCGACCGCTCTCGGTCGCCGAGGCCACCGCCGCCGCGCAGCTCGAGCACGGCGGGTACACGCGGGGCCGCGCCGGGCGCGCGAAGCCGATGAGCTCGGGCTCGACCCTCACCGAGCCGCGCGGCGTGGGAGCCGGCCCCGAGCGGGAGGACTACGCGGCCGCGCACTTCATCTCCGAGGACGTCGACCACTTCGACGGTCTCGTCGAAGAGCACCTGCCGGGCCGGATCGTCCGCGAGAAGCTCCACCCCGGCGAGCCGATGACCGTCGACGACGCGCTGCAGAACATGGAGCTCGTCGGCCACGACTTCTACCTGTTCCACGACAAGGAGAGCGGCAAGCCGTCGGTCGTGTACCGGCGCCGCGCCTACGACTACGGTCTGCTGCGGCTCGACATGTGACCGGCGTCGCCGCCCGCTCGCTTACAGAGGACCTTGCCTCCAGGGTCCGGATGCTTTGAGGGGTGGCATCCGGATCGGCCGAGAGGCCCCGAGCCGAGCTCGGGGCCTCCGGTGCGTTTCGGGGTCTTTCAGGCTGCTACTGCAGCGCCGAGCCCTGCTGCCATTCCTCCCATGACAGGACCCAGTAGCCCCAGCCGTTGGTCCAGGGCATGTCGCGGGGCGAGCCGACGACCTCGACCGGGTCGCCGCGCTGGGAGATCTCGTAGAACCACTTCGCGTGCTCGTCGGTGGCGTTGAGGCAGCCGTGCGAGACGTTGGTGTTGCCCTGGGCCCACTCGGACCACGGGGCTCCGTGGACGAACTCGCCGGAGGCGTTGATGCGGGTGGCCCAGTTGACCGGGGTCTCGTAGTAGTCCGGGTCGTCCTTGTCCTTGCCGGGCGCGATCATCACCTTGTGCTCGAACTTCTCCATCACCAGGTGGACGCCCGAGGCGGTGTGGTACTCCCACTCCGAGCCGGAGCCGTAGCTGATGGGGATGTCGCGGGCGACCTCGCCGTCGATCTCGACGATCATGTTGTGGGCGTTCACGTCCGCGTACGAGATGTTGGAGGGGCCGATGACCATTTCGGCGGTGTGGTCCTCGGAGCCCCACACGCCGTCGCCGAGCAGCACGCCGTCGAACCGGGCGGTGAAGGTCACCGTCTGATACGGCTCCCAGTACTCCTTGGTCCGGTAGATCACCTGCGTGTCGCTGATCCAGCGCCAGGCGCCCTCGTGGCCCTTCTCGGACTCCACGATGAGGTTCTTCTCGACCTCCGCGCGGTCGGGCGCCGCTTCGCTGAAGGTCACGATGATCGGGGCGCCCACGCCGACGGTCTCGCCCTCGATGACGGGGGTCACGTCGATGACCGAGAAGCCGGAGCCTTCGCGGCCCTCGGTGGCGAACTGCTCCTCGAACTCGGTGACGGTGCCGTCGGAGCTGACGGCCATGGCCGTGACGGTGTGCGTGGCTCCGGCGTCCATCACCGTTTCAGAGGTCCAGCTGGTCAGGTCCTCGCTGAACCGGCCTTCGACCGTCTTGGCGCGGTCGGAGGTGACGGTGACCTGTTCGAGGATCCCGTCGGTGGCCGTCAGCGTGAACGGCTCGGTCGGGTCTTGCGGATCGCCGACTTCCAGGGCGATCTCGGGGACGATCGGGGCCGGCGTGAACGCTCCCTGCTGAGGAGCGCCGCAGGCCCCCACGAGCAGCAATGAAGCCACCGCGAGAACACGGGCGGGCAAAAACTTCAAGGGGGTTCCTCCACAGTGCGAGTGCGACCTGTTCACTATATATTCGACGCGCGGTCCTGCCAGGTCGGTTGCATTCCTAGTCACAGGAAAGTGCGGACCAGAGCAGCGTGTCGCGCCTGGTGCCGTCGAGCGCCGGCAGGCCGCCGCGTTCGATCCCCTCGAGTGTGAAGCCGGCGCGCCGCAGCACGGCCTGCGAGGCGGCGTTGTGGACGTCGGTGCCCGCCCAGATGCGGTCGATGCCGACCTCCTCGAACGCCCACCGGCACACCAGCCTCACCGACCGGGTCGCGTACCCCTTGCCGCGGAACTCGGCGCCGAGGTCGTAGCCGATCATGGCCGATCCGACCACCCGCGCGACCTCGTAGAGCCCGATGGTGCCGCGGTATCCCTCGCCGTCGTCGATGACCATCAGCGCCGCGCGGCCGCGCAGCCAGTCCACCGCCGCCCGCCACTCGCACATGTCGGTGACCTCGCCCACGCTCGGCGGCAGCGGCAGCGCCGCGCCCGCATAGACGTCGGGACTGGTCCGATGCCGCAGATGCGCCTCGGTGTCCTCCGGACGCAGCGGCCGCAGCGACACCGTTCCGTCGGTCAGCTCCCCGCCGGGCAGGTCCGGGAGCACTCGCGGGGCCGGCCCGTGCCCGTCGCTCGGCAGCAGCCCGAGCGCGAGCGCGTCGGTCCCGTCCGCGGCGGCCTCCCGCAGCACGCCGCCGTCGGGTCGGAACCCGGCCCGCATGGCGGCCCGGATCGCCGGCAGCGCCCGCACCGGGGGCCGGCACTCGATTCGTCTGGCACCTGAGTCGAAGACCGGGCCGGCGGCGGCTCGGAGCATCGCGGCGGCGAGCTTCCGGCCGCGCCGCTCGGGCGCGACCCAGAACCGGACCGAGGCGACGCCGTCGGTTTCGACCAGGCTCATCGCCCCCCACGGCTCGTCGCCGTCCGGTGCGCAGGCGACCAGGTCGGGATCGAAACCGCAGTCGAGTTTCAGGTCCTCCGGCGCGGTGCGCAGTGTGAACGTCGAGGTGGTGACGGGCTCGATGAGATGCACGCCCTTCAGCCAAGCAGGGAGCCGACCCAGCAGTCAACCCTTTCGCCCGGCCTGTGCAGGATCTGCCTTCTCGTCCCTTCCACGAGGAAACCGGCCTTCTCGGCCACGCGCCGGGAGGCGTCGTTGCCGGTGACCGCCCGCCAGTCGATCTTCTCGAGGCCGAGTTCCTCGAATCCGAGGCGGCACAGCCGCTTGACCGCGGCGGTCATCCAGCCTCGGCCTCTCGCCCACGGGGCGCACATGTAGCCGATCTCGGCCTCGTCGGGCTCGCCCCGGTCGAGCATGAGTTCCACGGCGCCGCTGTAGCGGTCGTCGGCGTCGGCCAGGGCGTAGTAGACCGCGGTGCCGCGGTCCCATTTGGAGCGGACCATGCCGGCGAACGACTCGGCGTGATCGCGGGTGTAGCCGTGCGGCACGGTGGTCCACCGCTGGCAGTCGGGGTCGGCGCAGGTCGAGGCCAGGTCGTCGAGGTCGGTCTCGCGCAGGGGCCGCAGGCGCAGTCCGGGCACGTCGGTGGCCAGTTCGGGCTGGTCTCCCATGAAGAACCCGGCTTGGGCCTTGAGGGCCCGGTAGCCGTCGGGCGGGTCGTCGTCCTCGCGGACGTCGCCGGGCACGATCCCGCCGATCCAGCAGTCGCGGGCCTCGCCGCGCTGGTTGACGCCGTTTCGGGCGACGCCTTCGATGGTGAAGCCGGCGCGGATCGCGGCCAGCCGGGAGGCGTGGTTGCCGACGATCGCGTCCCAGCCGACCCGCTGCATCACCATCTCGTCGAAGGCGAAGCGGACGGCGGCGCGGATGGCGCGCTGGGCGACGCCGCGGCCTCGGGCCCACGGCGCGGTCAGGTAGGTGATGGCGACTTCGCGGGAGAACGAGCGTGTGAGCGCCGCCAGCCCCAGCAGCGCGTCGTCGGCGTCGACGACGGCCCAGCGGGCGTTGCCGGCCCGCCAGTGCCGGTCGCACAGTTCCAGGAACCGGTCGCGGTCTTCGCCGGTCCACGGCAGCGGCATCACCATGAACCGCTCGATCAGCGGATCGGTGTAGATGCGCTGCAGGTCCGGCAGGTGGTGTTCCCGCCAGGGGACGAGCCGCAGTCCTTCGGCTTCAAGGGTGACCGGTTCCATAAGAGGAGATTGTGCCCCAGCGGCCGCAGCGGGGGCGAGCAGGTTTCAACGCGTAGTATTGGACGCGATATTCACCCGTATACGGGCCAAGAGACGTTGCTGGGAGCTGACTTTCCGTGTCGTTGTTCGAGAGGGTACTGCGAGCCGGCGAAGGGCGCGCGCTCAAGCGGCTCAACGCCATTGCCGACGCCGTCGACTCGCTGGAGAGCGAGTACGAGTCGATGACCGACGCCGAGCTGCGCGGCCTCACCGACGAGTACAAGCAGCGCCTCGCCGACGGCGAGACGCTCGACGACCTGCTTCCCGAGGCGTTCGCCACGGTCCGCGAAGCCGCCAAGCGGGTGCGCGGCATGCGGCACTACCACGTGCAGATCATGGGCGGCGCGGCGCTCCACCAGGGCAATATCGCCGAGATGAAGACCGGTGAGGGCAAGACGCTCGTCTCCACGCTGCCGGTCTACCTCAACGCGCTCACCGGCAAGGGCGTCCACCAGGTCACGGTCAACGACTATCTGGTGCGCCGCGACGCCGAGTGGATGGGCGAGATCCACCGGTTCCTGGGACTGACCGTCGGCGTGGTGCTCCCCGGCGAGGGCTCGGAGAAGCACCGCGAGGCCTACAACTGCGACGTCACCTACTCGACGAACAACGAGCTGGCCTTCGACTACCTGCGCGACAACATGGCCTCCTCCATCGACGGCCTGGTCCAGCGCGGCCACAACTTCGTGCTCGTCGACGAGGTCGACTCCATCCTCATCGACGAGGCCCGCACCCCGATCATCATCTCCGGCCCCGCCGAGCACCAGCAGCGCTGGTACACCGAGTTCGCCAAGATCGTGGCCGGGATGCGGCGCGACGAGCACTACGAGGTCGACGAGGGCAAGCGGACCATCGCGATCACCGAGGCCGGGGTCGCCCGCGTCGAGGACCGCCTCGGCATCGACAACCTCTACGACTCGGTCAACACCCCGCTGGTCGGCTACCTCAACAACGCCATCAAGGCCCAGGAGCTGTTCGAGCGCAACCGCGAGTACATCGTCTCCGAGGCCGGCGAGGTCCTCATCGTCGACGAGTTCACCGGCCGCGTCCTGGCCGGCCGGCGCTTCAACGAGGGCATCCACCAGGCCATCGAGGCGAAGGAGGGGGTGGAGATCAAGCAGGAGAACCAGACCTTCGCGACCACCACCCTGCAGAACTACTTCCGCCTCTACGACAAGCTCGCCGGCACCACCGGCACCGCCCAGACCGAGGCCGCCGAGTTCCACCGGGTCTACGGCGCCGGGGTCATCCCCGTGCCCACCAACGAGCCGATGATCCGCGCCGACCGCGCCGACGTCATCTACAAGACCGAGGAAGCGAAGTTCAACGCCGTCGTCGACGACATCGTCGAACGCCACGAGACCGGCCAGCCGGTCCTGGTCGGCACCGTCTCGGTGGAGAAGTCCGAGGCACTGTCGCGGGCGCTGAAGAAGCGCGGCATTCCGCACAACGTCCTCAACGCCAAGAACCACGCCCGTGAGGCCGACATCATCGCCCAGGCCGGTCGCAAGGGCGCGGTGACGGTCGCGACCAACATGGCCGGCCGCGGCACCGACATCATGCTCGGCGGCAACCCCGAGCACATGGCCGCCGCCGAACTGCGCGCCCGCGGGGTCGACGAGGCCGACGAGGAGACCTACGCCGCCGCCTGGGAGGAGACCCTCAAGAAGTTCGAGGAGTCCTGCAAGGCCGAAGGCGACGAGGTCCGCGAAGTCGGCGGACTGTACGTCCTCGGCACCGAGCGGCACGAGTCGCGGCGCATCGACAACCAGCTGCGCGGCCGCTCCGGCCGCCAGGGCGACCCGGGCGAGTCCCGGTTCTACCTGTCGCTGTCGGACGACCTGATGAAGCGGTTCAACGCCGACGCCGTTCGCGCCATGATGAACCGGCTGCGGGTCCCCGACGACGTGCCGATCGAGTCGAAGCTCGTCACCAAGCAGATCGAGTCGGCCCAGTCGCAGATCGAAGGCCACAACGCCGAGATCCGCAAGAACGTCCTCAAATACGACGAGGTCATGAACAACCAGCGCACCGTCATCTACGACGAGCGCCTCAAGGTCCTGCGCGGCGACGACGTCTCCGAACAGGTCGGGCACATGATCGACGACGTCATCGAGGCCTATGTCGCCGGCGCGACCGCCGACGGCTACGCCGAGGACTGGGACCTCGACGAGCTCTGGAGCGCCTTCAAGCAGCTCTACCCGATCCAGTTGACCCAAGAGGAGCTGCTCGAGCGGGTCGGCGGCATCGACAGCCTCGAACCGGACAACCTGCTCGAGGCCGTCCGCGAGGACGCGCACGCCGTCTACGCCTCCCGCGAAGAGGAGTTCGGCGCCGACGTCCTGCGCAAGCTCGAACGCCGCGTCATGCTGCAGACGATCGACCGCAAGTGGCGCGAGCACCTCTACGAGGTCGACTACCTCAAGCAGGGCATCAGCCTCCGCGCCTACGCGCAGCGCGACCCGGTCATCGAGTACCAGCGCGAGGCCTACGACATGTTCCAGACCATGCTCGACGGCATCAAGGAGGACACCGTCCGGTTCCTCATGAACGCCGAGCTCAAGGCCCGGCCCGAGTCCGGTGAGGGCGGGAAGGCCGCCGAGCCGGAGGCCCAGATCCGCGGCCTGGAGCCGCTCAAGCGGCCCGAGCAGCTGCGGCTGTCGGCGCCGGCGATCGACGGCGCGGCCGGCACCGGCGCGGCGCTCGTCCGCGAGACCGACGCCTCCGGCGAAGCGGCCGTGAAACCGCCGAAGGCCCTGCAGGGCAAACGGAACGTCAAGCGCACCCCGGGCGTCGGCTCCAAGGGCAGCGCGAAGGTCGCTCCGAAGAGCACCCGGTCGGCCGGTCCGCGCTCGGCGACCACGAAGCCGCCCGCGCAGCAGGCGAATCCGCAGCAGCGGCAGTCCGCCGGCGAGCCGTCGCGGAACGCGCCGTGCCCGTGCGGATCGGGCAAGAAGTACAAGCGCTGCCACGGGGCTCCCGGCGGGGCCGCACAATAAGGGCATGGCTCAGCAGCAACACGGCTCGCAGGCGTCGGTGCGGAGGATCTACGTCCCCGCGAACCTCGCGATCCTCGGGGGCCTGGCCGAGACCGGTGAGTGGAAGCCGGCCGAGCCGGTCCATATGGTGACCGCCGCGCTGCGGCGGGCCTTTCCCGAGGCCGACGTCGAGGACCTCGAGTACACCGCGTTCGCCGACGCCGCGCTGGCGTCGGTGGCGCTCCTGGTCGGGGAGGTCCCCCGGCGGGTGGTGATCTCGGCCGACGTGCCCGCCAGGATATTGACCGAGCACGCGGACGGGACCGCGGCGGACCTGGACGGCAGCGTCAAGCGCAAGAAGGTCGCGGCCGTCCACATCGATGACGCCGACGCGGCCGAGGACATCGCCGAGGCGCTCGCCTCACCCGAGGGCGCGGACCTGGAGGCGGTCGAGGCTCACGTGCTGGACTGGTACGACCCCTCGGAGCTCGACGAGGTCGTGTCGGCCTTGGGCAGCAGCAGGCCGTAGGCCAGCACGGCGCAGACCGCGCCGGCGAACAGGACGGTGATGGCGCCGTTGTACTGCCACTGGAACATCAGCGTCAGGTAGGCGTCGTCGAGCGAGGACACGTTGCCGACGCCGAGGGCGAGGACGACTTCGACGCCGGCCTGGGCGATGACGGTCGAGGCCAGCCAGATCGCGCCGGGGAGCGCGCCGGCCAGCAGGTGGCCGTAGAGCCGCGAGGTGGTCTTGGCGGCGCGCAGGAACACGAACGCGGTGAATCCGCACAGGAGCCCGACGACGAAGGGCGCGGCGGAGCCGAGGGCGCCGTACTGGTCGAGCGGGTCGCTGAACAGGCTGATCGAGTTCGCCTCCAGCAGTCCCCGTATGAACATGAACAGCAGCAGCACGAGCGTGCCGGTCAGCCCCGCGGCGACCGGGATCCGGCTCCGGGGCAGCGAGAACATGCCGCCGACGAGCGCGGAGCCGAACAGGATCACCGCGAGCGCCAAGGCGATCGAGGCGTCGACGCTGAACAGGCCGTAGGCCACCGCGCCGGCGGCGATGCCGACGGTGAGGAACCCGGCCGGCGTGAGGCCGATACGGGGCCCGGGGAGGCGCCCGGCGGCCCATCCGCCGACGGCGCCGGCGAACACGGCGACGATGATGGGGCTGAACAGGCTCAACGCCAGCAGCATCGCGCCGGTCTGGTCGAGCCCGTCGGCCATGCCGGTGAGCGAGTAGAGCGAGTACAGCACTCCGGCGAGCGAGGCGAGGGCGAAGACGGCGAGGACCGCGGTGACGGCCGGGTGCTCGCGCTCGATGTCGGGGCCGGGCCGCCGGTCGGTCTCCTCGTCGCGGTCGACGGGCGAATCCTGTGTATCGGTCACCTCACCAGGGTACGTACGGGCTGCTCGGCGCCTACATCACACCGGGGCCGCATTTGTTCATCTCGCACCGGGCCGACCGGCCTGAACTGTGCGAAGATGGCGATAAGGGAGCTCGTAGGGTAGCCTGTGAAACACAGAACTTCACCCAAATAAGCCATCGAATCCATGGGAGTGTGCGATGGACGCCTTGTTTACCGTTCCAACCCCGCAGAACGAGCCGGTGCAGCAGTACGCGCCCGGCAGCCTGGAGCGAGAGAGCCTCCAAAAGAAGCTCGGCGAGCTCGCGGGCATGCAGATCGACCTCGACATGAACATCGGCGGCCAGTGGCGACGCGGCACCGGTGCGGAGATCAAGGTCGTCCAGCCGCACAAGCACGCCCATGTCCTCGGCGTCACCCGCGAGGCCGGCGACGCCGAAGTCGCCGACGCCGTCGCCGCCGCCAAGGCCGCCCGCGAAGCGTGGTCCCGCACCAGCTTCGCCGACCGCGCCTCGATCTTCCTGCGCGCCGCCGAACTGCTGTCGGGACCGTACCGCGACACGATCAACGGCGCGACGATGCTCGGCCAGTCCAAGACCGCCGCCCAGGCCGAGATCGACTCGGCGTGCGAGCTGATCGACTTCCTGCGCTTCAACGTGGCCTTCGCCGAGGACATCTACCGCAGGCAGCCGCAGTCCAGCAAGGGCATGTGGAACCGCACCGACCACCGGCCGCTCGACGGCTTCATCCTGGCCATCACGCCGTTCAACTTCACCGCGATCGCCGGGAACCTGCCGACCGCGCCGGCGATCATGGGCAACACCGTCGTGTGGAAGCCCTCGCCGACCCAGCAGTTCGCCGCGCACTTCATCATGCGCGTGCTCCAGGAGGCAGGACTGCCGCCGGGCGTGATCAACATGATCACCGGCTACGGCGAATCGGTCTCCAACGTGGCGCTCACCGACCCCGACCTGGCCGGACTGCACTTCACCGGCTCGGTGAGGACCTTCCAGCACCTGTGGCGGACGATCGGGGAGAACATCTCCGGCTACCGGGCCTACCCCCGCATCATCGGCGAGACCGGCGGCAAGGACTTCATCGTCGCCCACCCGAGCGCCGAACCGCAGCAGCTGGCCGTCGCCATGGTCCGCGGCGCCTACGAGTACCAGGGCCAGAAGTGCTCGGCGGTCTCGCGCACGTACGTGCCCGCGTCGCTGTGGAACAAGGGCCTGCGGGACATCGTGGTGGGCATGACCGAGGAGATCACCTACGGCGACGTCAGCGACTTCGCCAACTTCGGCGGCGCGGTGATCGACGACCGCGCCTTCGCCAAGCACACCGCGCTGTTCGACCGGCTCCAGAACGACGAGAGCATCCGGGTCGTCACCGGCGGGACCGCCGACGCCTCCGAGGGCTACTTCGTGCAGCCGACGCTCATCGAGGCGGACGACCCGGAGCACGAGCTGTTCACCGAGGAGTACTTCGGTCCGATCTGCGCCGTCTACGTCTACGAGGACGAGGAGTTCGAGACGGTCGTGCGGCAGGCCGCGAACGTCGCGCCGTTCGCGCTGACCGGCGCGCTGTTCGCGACCGACCGGAACGCGATCGCTTGGGCCAGTGAAGAACTGCGCTTCTCCGCCGGGAACTACTACATCAACGACAAGCCGACCGGCGCGGTGGTCAACCAGCAGCCGTTCGGGGGCTCGCGCGGCTCGGGCACCAACGACAAGGCCGGTTCGTGGCAGAACCTCGTGCGCTGGGTCAGCCCGCGCTCGATCAAGGAGAACTTCGTGCCGCCGACCGACTACAAGTACCCGCACCAGGGCTGACACGCGATGCGAAAAGGGGGCTCGGACTCGGTCGTCCGAGCCCTCTTATGCTGTGGTGATGACGAAGCGTGAGCATCCACTCAAAGGCGAGTTCGACACCGCGGCGGCCCGCTGGGAGCGGACGATGCGGGAGGACGGGACGCCGGCCGCGCTGGAGATCGGCTACGCCGACAACGGCATGGTCGCGCTGCGCATGGCCGAGGAGCCGGACGGCGACATCCTGATCTACACGCCGTCGGAGTGGCAGGCCTTCGTCGAAGGCGTCCGCGACGGCGAGTTCGACATCGACACCTGGGACGACGAGCCCGTCGTCGAGGTCATCGAAGACGACAGGCGCTAAGCACTCCCGAGCGATTCGAGGCGCACCGCTCTGCAGCGGAGCCGTGCGCCCGTGGCCGCGCGTGCTACATTTGGTCAATCGTCCAATACGAACGACCAAGGAGATCGCATGCCCGGCCAGACCAACGCCGAACGCGGCCGCGCCGTACGCGACCGCCTGCTGGCGGCGGCTGCGGAACTCATCGGAGAAGTCGGCTGGAGCGCCGTGAGCACCCGCACCCTCGCCGAGCGAGCCGGCGTACGCCCGGGACTGGTCCACTACCACTTCGAATCCCTGCAGGCCCTGCTGCGCCAAGCCGCGATAGCGGCGATGAGCCGCGTGCTCGACGACACCGCGGCGGTCCTCACCGACGCGGCGAGCCCGGCCGACGCCGCCGAAGCGATGCTGCTCGAACTCGACCGGTACGACGGCACCGATCCGACCTCCCTGCTCTTCACCGAGGCATACCTCGCGGCCACGCGAGACCCCGAACTGCGCGACCGCATGAACGAACTCATGACCGGATTCCGTCGCGACTTCGCAGCGACACTGGCCGAAGCCGGACACCCGACTCCCGAAGCGGCCGCCTGCCTCGTCCTGGCCGCCTTCGACGGCTTCATACTCCACAAAGGCCTCGACCCGGCGCTGTCGGCGGCCCACCTCGCTCCCGCCATACGACAGATCACCGCCACCGGACAAGAAGGAAACCGCCCATGAGAGCCGTCATCTGCGGCGCCGGCATCGCCGGCCTGGCCCTGGCCAACCGCCTGCACCACCACGGATGGGAAGTCCACGTCGTCGAACGCGCGCCGGGCCCCCGCGAGCAGGGCTACATGATGGACTTCTTCGGGCCGGGATTCGAGGCGATAGACCAGATGGGCCTGCGGTCCGAGCTGCTGGAGTACGCCAGCGACGTCGACGAGTTCAGGTACATCGACACCCGGGGCCGCACCACTGTCAGCGTCGACTACGGGCTCTTCTCGAAAGCCCTGGACGGCGACGTCGCCAGCATCATGCGGCCCGAACTCGAACGGCTCCTCCGCGAATCCCTCGCCGACGACATCGACATCCGCTACGGCACGACCATCGACCGCATCGGCGAGGGCGAAGTCGAACTCTCCGACGGCACGGTCGTGAAGACCGAGCTCACTGTGGGCGCCGACGGCGTACACTCCCGCGTCCGCGAACTCGCCTTCGGCCCCGAACACGAATACCTGCGATACCTCGGCATGCACACCGGCGCGTACGTCTTCACCGATCCCGAAGTGCACGAACAGGTCAGCGGTCAATTCATCCTGACCGAGACCCTCAACCGCCAGCTGGGCCTGTACGGGATCGGCGAGGGCCGCGTCGCCGTCTTCGCCGTGCGCCGCACCGACGACCCCCGGCTCCCCGACGACGCTCGCGAGGAGCTGCGAAGCGAATACGCCGGCATGGGCCCGTTGGCCGACCTGGCACTGGAACGCTGCCCGCACCCGGACGAGATCTACTACGACCAGGTCGCCCAGATCCACGCGCCACATTGGACTGACGGACGAGTGGGCCTGGTCGGCGACGCCGCCCACGCCGTGTCGCTGATCGCCGGGCAGGGCGCTTCGCTCGGCGTGGCAGGGGCGTACGTGATGGCCGAACGGCTGCATGCGGCCGGTTCGGTGCAGGAAGGACTGGCGGACTACGAGCGGCGCTGGCGGCCGATCACCTCCGAGATCCAGCAGGCGGCGAGGGACCGCCTCACCGAGTGGTTCCTCCCGAAGACCTCGACCAAGCTGCTGCTGCGGCGCTGGGGGTTCAAGGCGATGAACCTCCCCGGCCTGGACCGGATCCTGGTGGGGAACCTTCTGCCGAAGAACCGTCCGACCGTGGCCGAGCTGACCACCTGAGAACTACGTCAAGGGGAGTCCGGGGCACTGGCGAGTGCTCCGTGCGGTCGAAGGATCGGAAGGCCGTTCCACCGGAGAACCACCCGGACGGGGGATGCCGTACGCCGATGTCGCATAAGTGACGGTTTGCGACGTCGGGAAGGAGCAGAAAACCGCTCGGGTCCTTGTATCTGGTGGCTGTGAGCGGTCTCTTCATGTGGTGAATGCCGCCGAAACCAGGCCAGTTCGTGATGACAGCCGCAAGTAGGGAACGAGTGCCGCTCGACCCGAACAAGTGATCCGGGACCCACAAGCAGCCGCGAATTGTGGAGAATCAAGCCGGGAGGAGCGACCCCCGCCCCGAACAACTGCATACACCCCCCGAGACGAAATGAGGAGCCCACATGCGCTTGGTATTCGCCAACGAAGAACCCCGCTTGGAGCCCAATCCGAGACGCGACCGAATGAGCGGCGTACCCAACGTTGCGGTGACGTGCCTTGATCGCCACCATGGCCGAGTCCTGCGCCCGGGACAAGCCGTCCGGGCTCCCGGGGCTCCTATGCCGGTCGGCACCCTCTACCGCTACGACCGCCTGCTGGTCGACGAATCGATCATCCTGGACGAAGCTTCACGCCGCCGTCTCGAAGGCGCGGTCAAGCCGATCGGCTTGAAGCTGGACTGCCAGGCGGCAAGCACCATCGTGCCGGGCCAAGGTTCGCATCGCGTCCCCGTCTCACTGACAGGTCAGGGCGACCCCGCTGCCGTGGACGCGTGGGGCATCCTGCAGTCCCTGCGCACGGCCACCAGCGAAGGGCGCTTGGCCCGAGAACTCACGGACAAGGTGCGGCTCGAACACCTGCTGGTGTCGTGCACCAGCCCGAGCATCAGCGGAGCTGAGCCACCCGGTTCCTCGTCCCCTCTCAAGCCGCTCGGCCGCATCCCAGTGGACATGGTCAATCCGATGCCACCCCGTAAGCCGATGGATAGGCGTACACGGATTGCAATCGTCGATACTGGTGTGCCGCAAGCGCACCCCGCCTTCGATGTCGCCGATAAATCGTCCGGCGAAGACGCTTTTGTAATCGTCGACCAGGAATTCCAGCACAAGCTCGCGGCAGAGTCGGACAGCCCGGCGCCCCCCTTGGAGGAGCCGTGGGAAGGGCCGGTCCATGAGGACACCCTCCTCGGGGAGGTCGCGTCACACTACGGTCATGGAACTTTCATGGCGGGCTTGATCCGACAGGTAGCACCGGACTCGCAGGTGTATTCGCTTCGAGTGGTCCACAACGACGGTCTGGCATATGAGCACGAAGTCGTCGGCGCGCTCCACCACATCGCGGACCAAGTGGAGGCCGCTCGGAACGGCGATGCCGACGCCGTCTACGTCGATGTGGTGGTCCTCGCGATCGGGTACGTGGACGAAGATCCAGCGGATCAGCCGGACAACTGGATGGGAAAGGCGATTGAGCGTCTTACCTCGCTTGGAATCACGGTCGTGGCCGCGGCGGGAAACCAGTCGTCCGACCGCCCCTTCTTCCCTGCCGCCTTCGCAGCCTTTCCGCGGCCAGAGGCGTCCGCGCCGGTGCTCAGCGTGGGTGCGCTCAATCCGAACCGCAACGTCGCGATGTTCTCCAACGACGGTCCATGGGTTTCGTGCTTCGCGACGGGCGCCGGATTGGTCAGCACGTTCCCCTGCGAAGCGCGGGGATCGCTGATGCCCGATCGTCGTGCGCGAACCTCGTTCGACGATCGTTCGCGAGAGAGTCATGACCCTGATGACTTTTCCTCGGGCTACGCAGTTTGGGGAGGTACGTCGTTCGCCGCGCCGCTAGCCGCATCGTTCTTGGTAAATGCGATGCCGGGTGCCGGCCAGGCCACCACAGAGGACGCCACTCAGGCGTCGGCCCGTGCGCACGGGGCACTCAAGAGCTTGAAGAACCGCTAGCCTGAAGTCATGAACGCGACTTCAGCTCACTCTGTGGCCGCTGTGGACTACGACCGGCGCGCGCAGCTCTACCTCGCTGCGCGCGCCGGCGATCGAAAGGCACAACGGGCATTGGTCGAAGAGCTCAACGTACTGCTCTGGAGAGCGGCACGGCGGGCGGGCCTCGATCGAGAAAGCGCCTCCGATGCCGTTCAAACGGCGTGGCTTCGACTATGGCGGCCCGGGACTGAACTGGAACACCCTCGCGCGCTGACGAAATGGCTGCTCACCACGGTCAAACGCGAGGCTTGGAGGTTGATCGGCGGCTCGCGCCGCGAGGTCGTGGCCGATCCGATCGATATCCAAGAACCGACCCTAGAAGGCGTTGAGGACGGTCTCATCCGCAGCGCCGAGCATGAGGCCGTACGACGCGCCTTCCTTGCCCAACCTGAACGGTGTCGACGCCTGCTCGCTTATGTGGCGTCGGTAGACCGTCCCGACTACGACGACATCGCAGAGGCGTTGGGGATGAAGAGGGGAAGCATTGGTCCGACGCGGGGCCGATGCTTGAGCAAGTTGAGGAAGACGCTTCTGGCCGATCCCGGCTGGAGCAGAGGTGAGGAGCGGGACCATGACGCGGCGTGACTTCGAGGATCACGATGAGAACCAACCGTTGGACTCTTGCGACCAGCGGATTCTGGCGGTGATCGACGAATTGCACGATCGGGATGATCCGGTCCCGGACGACCTGGACGAACGTGTGCTCTTCGCGCTCGAGCTCGAAGCGGAGCTCGATGCCAGGGTGGCGGGCGTTTCGAGATCGAACGAGTTCACGCTCGTACGCGGAGAAACTGAACTGGCGGTGGAGCGCGGCGATCCTGCATCGATCACCTTCGACTGCGAGATGGTCACGGTGATGGTCACTCCCAGTCCTTCTGCAGCCCGCGAGCTGAGGATCGACGGGTGGATCGGGCCCGAGGGCACGTACGAGGTGGAAATGCGAACACCTGCGGGAGCGCGACGGGCCTCGACCGAAGGGAGCGGGCGCTTTGTCCTAGAAGGACTGCCACAGGGCGAAATGTTCCAGCTGGTTATTCGGCCTAGTGAAATGCTGCAGAGAGAGGGGCTTCCAGCGGTCGTCGTGACGCCTGCGGTGCGGCTGTAGCATATGAAGAATGCTCTCCCGCGCATGGCGCCTTTACTCACGGGGTCAACGACTGCAGCGGCGCGGTCGGATCGCCGAAGCCATCGATGCGCTGGAAGGTGCGCTGACGCTGCTGGATTGGGATCCTCAGCGGCCGCCCCTGCCGGGTACCGCTCGAGCGCGGCTCACCGCACGCGTGCTCGCAACCCGTTCCGCGGGAATGACATACGCGGGCGAGGCCTCTCAGGGCCTGCGTATGCTGGACCAAGCCGAGACCTTTGTGGCTCTTGAGGATCGAGGGATTCTCTATCATCAGCGTGCCTTGATCCTCTGGCAGAACGGCCGTCTCCGGGATGCTCTTAGCTGGTTCGATGAGGCGGAGCCGATCCTCGCCGATCATGGACCCGACTGGATTTACGCGGCCTTGTTCCATAATCGGGCCGGAGTGTGGCGTGATCTCGGTGAGCTCCAGAAGGGGCTGGAGAGCGAGCAGCGAGCGCGGGACTTGTTCGCAGCCGCCGGGCAGTACGTAAACTCAGCCAAAGTGCGTCACATGGAGGCACTTATCTGGCTCGACTTGGGCGAAGTCACCAAAGCCATCGCAGAGCTCGAAGAAGTCCGGCGGCTCTACCGCGAGCACGCTCCCGAGCATGAGGAATTGGTCAACGACTCATACGCCGAGGCCCTCATGAGAGTCGGGATGTTCCGTCAGTCCGGTGATCTATGGGCCGAAGCTATTCAGGTCTTTCGATCACACGGAGACCTGCGGCTAGCGGCGATAACCGAGTACCGCATTGCGGTGGCCGCACATGAGGCGGGGGACCACGACGCGGCGGAACTATGGGCGAGGCGAGCTATGAATTCCCTCTACGAGAAGGGAATCGAGACTTGGTCGTTCTTGGCCAGACTGCTCATGCTGCAGACTCAGTTCGACGCCGGCCGCGACGGGCCCGACTTTGCCACGCGCGTCGACATGCTCTGCTCGGCTCTGGAGAGCCGTGGGTGGACCCTTCGCCTGGAGCATGCACGGATTCTGGCCGCGCGTGCATATATCCGCGTCGGCGAGTTCGCGACAGCCCAAGAGCGCCTTGCGACTTCCGGTGGCATGAGTGGATATGACATGCTCTCGGCGGGATTGGCAAGGCATCTGGCTCTGGCGGAACTGGCTGAAGCTCAGGGACAAGATCCGTTTCCTGAGATCCGTGCAGGGCTCGACATGCTGGATGAATACCGGGTCGGTTTCGGATCTGTAGAATTCCAAGCCGGTGTTTCGGCCTTGGGACGACAATTGGCCAGCAAGGGCCTGATCCGTGCCACGCACAGCGGATCTCCGATGAAGATGCTCTCTTGGGCGGAGCGATGCCGTGGACAGGCGCTGAGGATCCCGCCGGTGAAATCCAGCGCGGATCCGAATGCCCGGGAGGCACTCGGCCGACTGAGGCAGGCGCGGCAGCGATTGTGGGACGCGCAGTTGGACGGCGGCGACCACGACGAAGAGCTATCCCGGGTGCGGAGCCTGGAGAACGAGATTCGGGCATATGACCGGAGCAAGCAGGGACCGCGACGGCAATCCGAGAGGATAGCGCCAGAAGCGATACACGCTCTCGCGAAGGAGCGGCAGACCGTGGTGGTCAACCTGTTCGAGGTCGATGGCATTCTCCGAGCCGTTCTAGCCGGGGCCGACGAGCTCGTGCATGTGTGTTTGATGAAGTTGACCGACGCCGCCGAGACAGGACGTCGGCTCGGAGCGGACCTGGATGCGCTTGGAGCTTCGTTCAAGCTTCCCGCCAGGCTGCGCCAGAGCGTTGAGGGTTCGCTGCGGCGCAACGCCAGTGTGCTCGCGGAGGGTATCTGGGATCCGATCGCGAAGTTCATCGGTGACCGGGAGGTCACGATCATACCCCACAGCAGACTCGCATGGGTCCCATGGCCCTTGCTTCCGCCGCTTCGCGGCCGTCCGGTCACGGTTGCTCCCTCGGCCGAAGCCTGGTGGCGTGCGGTTACACGCCCCAAGGGGCGAGGTCCGGCACTTGCGGCTGCAGGCCCTGGTCTCAGTACGGCAGGTGCGGAGATCAATGCGATCGCAGGCCTTTACCCTGATGCGAATCTCATTTCGGCCGAGCATTCCGACCCGGAGCTGGTGCTCAAGGCTCTCGATGGCGCCTCCGTGGCGCACCTTGCCGCGCACGGGCATCATGAGCCGGACAACGTGCTCTTCTCTCGTCTGGACTTCGGTCAGGGACCGTTGAACGCCTATGAGCTCCTCGGGCTCGACCAGCCTCCAGGACATGTCGTGCTTTCGTCCTGTGACTTGGGCCGCTCGACCGTGGCCGTCGGGAACGAGACGCTTGGTTTCACCGCAGCGCTCCTCCACGCCGGTACCTCCACTGTCGTCTCCAGCCTCGGGCGCGTTCCCGACGATCTCGCCGCCGAGATGATGATCGACTACCATCGCCGCTGCGCCGCCGGCGCGAGCCCGGCCGAGGCGCTCGCCGCGGTGGGGGAGAAGCGCCCGTGGCATCCCTTCGTCTGCTTCGGCGCCTGACGGCTCAGAGTCGAGGACCATTTCGCCCGGCGGTCAAGGACCGCAACGTCGCGAATCCGGTGTTCGGTTCTTCTGGCCTTTCTCGTATCCGGGTGGCGACTCAGGCGTGTTCGAGTGCGTGGAGCACTTCAGCGTAGGCGGCTCTTTCGGCGGCGCTGTCAGTGTCGGCGATCTGCGCGACGGTCCGGAGCATGGCCCAGGCCCGGACTCGCTCGAGGTCTGCACCGAGTCCTTCGGCCACGGCCTTAAGGAGTTCGGTGCCGCGCAGGGGGCCGTGCAACTGCTGCTTGAACAGGAAGTAGCCCGCGTCGAAAGCGCGTTCAGCCAGCACCGGTTTGGGGTCGATCAGGAGCCAGGGCTCGCGTTCCGCTGCGACGACATTGCTCAAGTGGTTGTCGCGGTTGCCGATGCCGATCTGGTCGGCATCGGCCAGCGCGATGCAGAGCTCCACGCCGATCGCGAGGTCTCTCCTCACGTCAGCCTGCGATCGCTCCGCGGCCGTGGCGAACTGTTCCGCCCAGCCCTTGAGCAGGTCGTCGGCGGTCGGGATTTCGGGAAGCTCGGCGAAGATGGCCGGGGAGCGCCAGAGGCGCCGGAATAGTTCGCAGGCTATCGTGCAGCGCTCTCGCGCGGCCGCTTGTTCGCTCAGTCCTGGGAAGTCGTGATTGAGGAGCGCGGTGCCGGGGCGGGCGCGTTCGAGGAGCATCGCGCCGGAGTCCGGGTCGTATTCGAGGAGGCGCACCGCGCCGTCGCCGTCATAGGCTCGCAGGGCGGTCGGCTCAGGCCGAGTCTCCTCGTCGACGACGTCGACCTTGAGGACGGCCGGGGTCCCGTCGGCGCGGTCGACCGGCAGTGCGTAGGCAGTGGTGCCGCCGTCGAAGGGAGCTCCGGCGGGTTGCAGCTTCCAGGCCGTGGTCAGGCGTGCGACCGTGGTGGGGAGGGCGTCGAGCCAGTGGCTGCCCGGGTCGCCGTACCAGGCTCGGATGTTCTGACGGGCGGACTCGGGGAGCGGTGCGAACGACATCGTTTCAGTGTCGGTGCGGGTTCGAATCCGCGCCAGTGTTTTTTCGACATCGCCGGCCTGCGGCGAGGATCGTCATGAATTATCTGGACATTCGCTGCTTTCGCGGAGTGACTACACTGAGCCGATCTTGCATGGAAGGATCCGCATGTCAGACGACACCGGAACTGACAAGGCCAGGGCTCAGCAGCAGAGCAGCGATAGTCCGCAAACCAGAGCCATCTGGCGAATGAGGAAACTGAGCAAGTTGTTTCGAGGGAGCCGACTGAGACCACTCCTTTTCCAAGAAAGCAAAGGTCCTCAGTGCCGTCGTCGCAGTGGTGATCGGCGCTGCGGCCTTCGCCAACGATGTGTTCGACCTCGCCGACACCGTCTCCGAGGTCGGCGCGGAAGAGCCGTCGATCGATGCCATATACCGGACCGCGCACCCGTCTGAGTCTACTGGGGCGGAGCCCGACGGGCCGAGTGCTGACGGACCGAGCTCAGCCGCTCCGGAGGCGGAGGGCGCCGGGCTCGCGCAGCCGCCGTCCTGCAGTGGTCCGTCGGGTGCTGGAAGCGGAGGAGACGAGTCTGGAACCCTCGGTCCGGCGATCGACTACGACAGCGAGGTATCCGGGATGCCCGTGCATCCGGAGGTCGTCGATGCGGATCCGATTGCGATGAGCGCTGCGTCGCTCACGTACGTCGGTGGTTACACGACCGGGCCGGTTGACCTGATGATGGTGGTCACCAATCCGACTGATCAGATGATGACGGTCTTTGGCGTGGCCGTGGACGTCGAGCGTCATCAAGTCCCGAGCGGCACCATCTGGACCGAGGTGGGCGGCGGTGGATTGGGGCACGGGACCGGCATCGTTTCCTTGTCGTTCGACTTGTCCGAGGAGGAACCGGAAGCCACTACAATGGAGAACGGTTGTGTTCTCTCCGACCTGTACTTCGAGTCCCAGCAGATTCCCATCGAACCGGGAGCCAACGAGCTGATCAAGGTCCGTCTCTGGCCGGGAGCGTGTCGCTGCCTGGTTCGTACGGTCATTCAATACGCTCATGCCGGGAAGTGGGCGACGCTTACGGTTCCCGGTCCGTCCGAGGATCCTGTGACGGTGGTCGGGTTCGCCGAGGACGGCTACCAGCTGGTCTATCACGATACGGGCTTCGGTGTGGTGAAGTACGACTGCCAGACGCTCGTTCATGAGTACTGCGCCGGGGCGAACTGACGGCACTCCTGTCCTCACCGATGAGCGATCAACGAGTTCTCGATCCGGACAGGACTGGGAGTGTGGCAGCGGCGGTGGTGCCGCTGCCACACGGATGTCTCTAGTGTTCGGACTGCTCGACGAGTTTGCAGGCTTCGGCTTCGATCCAGGCGCACCACTCGTCGCCGTTCCAGGGGCCGTGCCACTTCGGTCCGGAGTTCGGGCCCTCGGTGAAGACGCAGACCTCGCTGGGGCCGTTGCCATCGTTGCAGTCGACGCGGTAGCCGGCCGGCTCGGTGCCGGTCTGGTGCACCGTGAAGATCGCCGGGCCTCTCCGGAACTCGCCGAGATAGCGGTCGATGCTGTTAACCACTGCAGACGCGCACCTTTCCGATCGCCGGGCGGTCACCATTGTAGAAGACCATGAATGCGTTGGCCTCCAGCCACTCACGCCACTCGTCTGAGCCGCGGTTCCAGACCGCGCCCCAGGTTGCCTTGAGTTCCTTGGAGATCAGGCCGGATATGACCAGCACGATGTCGGCGGGGTCGCCGTTGGCGTAGACCTGGAAGGAGTCGGGCGTCTCGGCGCTGGAGGCCCGGACGGTGTAGCGGTGCACGCCGTCGCTGAAGCTGCCTCGTACCAGCGGGCGTACGTTTGCTGGCGGCGCGGCCGCATGCGAGTTGGATCTGGCCGCCCGATGGGCGACAATGTGCTTGGACACGGTGGAAACCTCCGTTGTCTCAAGACCGGGGCGGGCTCAGGTTGGTAGCCGCGTTCCCGCCCCGGTCGGCTTCTCTGGAGGGCGTGAATCAGCCACTCTCAAGGCTTCCGTCACCGAAATCCCGTCAAGGACCTTTCACGCCTGATTGGTATGATTGCATGCAGTCCTGCTTTATGCAAGTCTGCATAAATCTGATTCTGCTCAATCTCCGGAAGCTTGTGGAGGCGACCATGGCACCAGCACGCCCTCAGGCGAACCTGCGTTCGCAGTGGCTCGGAGAAAGGATGCGTCACCTGCGGAAGCAGTGCGGAATTTCCCAGGCGGACGCCGCCGACTACATCCAGCGCGACGCCACGATGCTCGGGCGGTACGAGAGCGGTCTGTTCCCGTTCCGGCGTGTCGATGTCATCGGACTCCTCACGCTCTACGGAGTCGAGGACGAGCGGACCCGCAACGGCATCCTCCAAATCTGCGACGAAGCCTGGCAGCGGAACTGGTGGGACGACCATCAGCGTGAACTTGGAGCCGACTTCGTGAACGTTCCATGGCTGGAGAGCCGCGCCGAACGCATCTGCGCTTACCAGCACTTCCTGGTGTACGGGCTGTTCCAGACCCGCGAGTATGCGCATGCGGTGATCAATCGGCTGGAGCAAGGCAGCCCTTCGGCAGAGCAGATCGACCGGTGGGTCGAGCTGCGCATGGAGCGGCAGCAGGTATTGGACGCCGACGACGCACCGCGGATCGATGCGGTTCTCGAGGAGGCGGTGCTCCGCCGCCCGGCCGGGTCGGCACCGGTCATGCGACAGCAGCTCCAACGCCTACTCGACCTCGGTGAGCGCAGCGAGTTCACGATCCGGATCATGCCGACCGATGCCGGACCGCATGCGGGCCTCAACGGCAGCTTCAACCTCTATGAGATGCCGGAACCGTACCCCGCGGTCGCATACGTGGAGACCACTGCCGGCGCACTGTACGTCGAAGAGCCGAAGGTGAGTAATTTTGAAGCCGTATGGCAGGATGTTGATCGGTCGGCGCTCGCCCCGAAGCGGTCGGCCGATCTGATCGCGAAGCGGTTGAAGGAGACTTGATGAGCACCCCGCAGCGGCTCTCAGCTGAAGAGCTGTCTGGCATTCGTTGGCACATCAGCACCCGCAGCGACAGCGGTGGCGGGCAGTGTGTCGAGGCCGGGCCGCTGTCGGACGGTTCGGGCCGGGTCGCGGTGCGCCACTCCCACCACCCCGACGGCACGGTCATCGTCTACACCCGCGCCGAGTGGGACGCGTTCCTCGCCGGAGCCAAGGACGGCGAGTTCGACTTCCCCGACTCATAGCGACCGACCGCCCCGGCCGGGCACGTGTGTGCGGTTGCCGACCGCAGGCGTTATGGTGGTGCTCACGTAACGCTGGTCGATGTCATCCCCTTGAGGTTTCCACATGCTGCAGGCTGTCGGTGAGGACGTGCCGCAAGCGCATTCTCCGGTCGGTCCCGAGCGGGGCGCGCGGTGACGCGGCGCCGCTGGGCGCCGGTCTTCCTGGTCGTCGCCGCCCTGGTCGTCGTCGGGCTCGCCGCCCAGGGAGCCGGCGTGCAATGGGGCGAACGCGAGTCCGGATGGCAGTTCGACGGCGGCGACCCCGAACCGCTGTTCTCCCAGGACCCCATCACCGAGACCTCCGAGGAACCCCAGCCCCTCCCGGAACCGACCGGTGATTCCTCACTGCCGGACTGGGTCACCTGGGTCGCCCTCGCCGTCCTCATCGGCGTTCCGGCCCTCTTGCTGCTGTTCTTCTTGGCCCGCCGCGTCCTGTGGTGGCTCGTCGACGCCCGGTCCGACCCCTCGCTCCGGCAGGAGGAAATCCAGCGCGTCCACCGCGACGTCGCCCTGGTCGAACAGGCCGTCGAGGCCGGCCTGACCGAGATCGACCTCGGAACCGATCCGCGCAGCGCGATCATCGCGTGCTGGGTCCACTTCGAAAGCGCCAGTGAAGCGGTCGGCATAACCCGGGATCCCTCCGACACCCCGTCCGACCTCGTACGCAAGCTGCTCGAACACCATGAACTCGAAGGATCGTCGCTGCTCCGCCTGTCGGAGGCCTATCTGCGGGCCCGCTACTCACCGCACGAGGTCGACGAGGCCGATCGCGACTCGGCACGCGACTCGCTGATCGACCTGCAACGGCAGCTCGGCGTGCGGGAGGGCCGATGAAGGCGTTCCTCACCCCGTTCGGCAAGCTCCGCCCCTGGACGGCCGTCGGCATCGTCGCCGCGGTCACGGCGTTCTGGGGCCTCGGCCGGCTCTCCGGAGTCGACCTCCTGCTCTGGCAGCTCCTCCTCGTCTCACTGGCCGCGCTCGCCGTCTCCGCGATCGTCTCGGCACTGCGGGCCGACACCGAGCCGCCGCCCCCGCTGACCACCCGCACCGTCAACGCCCCCACCTGGCGGCCGTTCGTCGACGTCAACCGCTGGGAGGACCGGCTGATCTTCGCCGAGACCAAACCCGGCCGGTTCGAGGAGAGCACCGCCAAGAAGGCCCTGGTCGAGCTCGTCGAAGAGCGCCTTCGCCTGCGCCACGGGATCTCACTGCACGGCGAGCCCGGACGGTGCCGCGAGCTGCTCGGCGAGAACACCTACGAGTTCCTGACCCGGCCGGTCGCCGACTGCCCGACCCAATGGCAGCTCGACGCACACCTACGAAACATCGAGGAGATCCAGTGACCGATCCCGACAACCCGCCGATCAGTCTCGACGAGGTCGCCGACCACTCCCAGGCCGTCCTGAAATCCGTTCAGTCGGTCATCGTCGGCAAGGAGGAGTCGCTCAAGCTCGTGCTGGCGGGCATCCTCGCCGGCGGGCACATCCTGCTCGAGGACCTGCCGGGCCTCGGCAAGACCCTCACCGCCCGCTGCTTCGCCCAGAGCCTCGGGCTCGACTTCCGGCGGCTCCAGTTCACGCCAGACCTGCTGCCGGCCGACGTCACCGGATCGTTCCTCTACAACCAGAAGACCGGCGAGTTCGTCTACCGCAAGGGCCCGGTCCACACCAACCTCCTGCTGGCCGACGAGATCAACCGGACGCCGCCGAAGACCCAGTCGGCGCTCCTGGAGGCCATGCAGGAGCGCCAGGTGTCCGTCGAAGGCGAGACCTACCGCCTCCCGCAGCCGTTCACGGTGCTGGCCACCTCCAACCCCGTCGAATTCGAAGGCACCTACCAGCTTCCCGAGGCCCAGCTCGACCGCTTCCTCCTCCGCGTCTCGTTCGGCTACCCCGACCAGGAACAGGAGTGGGAGGTGCTCCAGCGGCGCATCGGGCGTCGCCAAGAGGACGTCGAGCTGTCGCCGGTCATCGACGCCGACACGCTCGTGAAGATGCAGCGGGCCCTCGAACACGTCACCGTCGAGGACTCGGTCGGCCGCTACATGGTCGCCATCGTCGCCGCCTCCCGCAACCACTCGCAGCTCCAGGTCGGCGCGTCCCCGCGCGGCTCCCTCGCGCTGCTGCTGGCCTCCCGAGCGCTCGCCGTCCTCGCCGGCCGCGACTTCGTCACCCCCGACGACGTCAAAGGCGTCGCCTCCTCCGCGCTCGCGCACCGCATCACGCTGCGCCCGGAGCTGTGGATGCGCCGAATCGACCCGGCGACGGTCGTGGAGGACATCTGCCGCGCCGTCCAGGCCCCGCAGAGCGCCCAGGAGCCCAGCCACACCGGGATGTCCGCCGCGCAATGAGCATCGCCGTCGACCCCGTCCTGAACCTGCGCACGGACAACGCCCGCGTGCACCGGCGGGCCGCTCCCGAGCGTCCCGTCGAGTGGCGGCGCACCGCCTCGCTGACGCGCGCGCTCGCGGTCCCGGCGTTCTGCCTGCTGGCCGCCATCGCCCTCGGACGGGTCGACCTGGTCCTCATCGCGGCCCCCTTCGCCATCGGGACCGCGCTGCTGCTGCGCGACCGCCCGGTGGGGACGCCCCAAGCCGACATCGACGCGGGCGACCGGACCTGCGCCGAAGGCGGCACCGCCTCGGCGGTCCTCACCGTGGCGAACCCGGAGACGGCCGCGGTCACCACGCTCGTCACCGCCACCGCCGACCCGTGGATCGACCTCCACACCGGCCGCGGCGACTTCGTCGAGCAGATCGGGCCGAAGACCGCCCGCGAGCTGACCATCGCCGGGCGCGCCAGGCGCTGGGGCGGACACCAGCTCGGCCCCGTCCACCTCCAGTCGTTCGCCTGCCTCGGACTGCTGGAGACGACCGTGCAGACGATGCGCGGCGCACGAGTGTGGGTCCTGCCGGTCCCCGACTGGTTCGAATCGGCCGAGTCGCTGCCGTTCGCCGACGGCGTCGCCGGCGTCCACCGCTCCCGGCGCCTCGGCGACTCCGGCGAACTGGCCGAAGTCCGGCTCTACCAGCCCGGCGACCGCCTCCGCCGCATCGACTGGCGCACGTCGGCGCGGTCCCAGGAGCTGTACGTGAACGCGACGCTCTCCGAACGCGACACCGACGTCACCTTGATCCTCGACCTGCAACTGGAGGCCGGCGAGTCCGGAGGCGTCGAAGGCACCGCATCGGTCGCCGACCTCACCGTCAGGTCCGCGGGCGCGATCGCGGCCCACTACGCGATCCAGGGCGACCGGGTCGGCTGCATCGAGTTCGGCGCCAGAGGCCGCCGCATGCGCGCCGGCGCCGGACGGCGGCACAACGTCGCACTGCTGCGCTGGCTGGCGTCGGTCGACATCCCGCCCGACCCGCTGCCGCCGTCGGTCGACATGCTCCGCCGCCAGCTCGACAACCACCGCAGCCTCCACGTGGTCTTCACGCCGCTGCTCAACGAGCGGTCCATCGGCCTGGTCGCCGAGCTGGCCCGCGCCGGCCGGCCCGTGCTGTGCGTCGACACGCTCCCGGAGTACGTCAGCCCGCCCGGCCGCACGCACTGGACGCCCTACGCCGAGCGGCTCTGGCGGCTCGGCCGCGACAACACCGTCATGGAACTTCGCGAACTCGGCGTCGCCGTCAAACCATGGAAGGGCTCGGCCTCGCTCGACGCCGTCCTCGCGGAGATGACCAGGAGGCGATACCGGTGAGCGACACCCCCCGCGGGCTGCTGCGAGCGGTCACCGAAGGCGCCCGAGACCGCGCCGTCAACGGACGGCGGCGCCTCGGCACCTGGCTGCGCCGGATCGCCCCGGCCTCGGTGCTGCTCCGGCTCACCGTCGGCGTGGCGTTCTTCATCGCCGCCGAACTGGCCGTGCCGAGCGCCTGGGCCGCCTCCGCCCTCTACCTGTTCCTCGCCGGGACCGTGGCCCTCACCGCCGCGCTCTTGCCGGGAAGCCGCGCGCCCTTGATCGCCGCCGGCGTGACCGTGGGCGCCTGGCTCGTGTCCACGGCGCTCTACGACGGCCACGACCCGGCCTTGTGGTTGGCCGCGCCCATCGGCCTGCTCCTCTACACCGGGCACACCGCGGCCTCGATCGCGCAGCGTTTCCGAACGACCACCGCCGTGGACGGTGAGATCATCCTCACCTGGGCTCGTCATCTGGGAATAATCGCCGCCTCGACGGTGTCCTTCGCCGTGCTTCTGGCGCTGTTCACCTCCTATTTCGCGGCGATCCCGCCGACCGTCGCCGTCGGTGTCGGCGTGGTGGCTGCAGTCACCGTGATCTACGTCCTCGCCCGTTCCCTACACAAGCCCAGCCCACGGTAGTCAGAATTGAACGCGTGAAACGTATTGTCGTGATAGGTGCCGGTCACGTCGGTTTTTACGTTGCCGAACGCTTGAGCAAGAAGCTGCGAAGCGACATCAAGCGCGGTCTAGTGGAACTGATGGTCATCGACCCCAACCAGCACATGACCTACCAGCCGTTCCTGCCCGAGGCGGCTGCCGGGAACATCTCTCCGCGCCACGGCGTCGTGCCCCTGCGCCAAGCGCTCAAGCACTGCACGATCCTCACCGGCGGCGTCACGGAGATCCACCACGCCGAGCGCCGACTCGTCGTCCAGCCCATCGCCGGCCCCACGCGCGAGGTCGAATACGACGAGATCGTCATCGCCCCCGGCTCCGTCTCCCGGCCCCTGCCCATCCCCGGCCTGGCCGACGTCGCCATCGGCATCAAGTCCATGGGCGAGGCCATCTGGCTGCGCAACCACGTCCTGCAGCGCTTCGACGTCGCCGCGGCCACCTCCGACCCCGACATCCGCCGCGCCGCGCTCACCTTCGTGACCGTCGGCGGCGGCTTCGCCGGCGCCGAGACCCTCGGCGAGCTCGAGGACCTGACCGCCACGATCGTCAAGAACTACCCGGAGATCGACCCCGACGAGATCAAGTGGTACCTCGTCGAGTACGCCGACAAGATCCTGCCCGAGGTCGGCCCCCAGATGGGCGCGTACGCGGCCCGCCAGCTCACCAAGCGCGGCGTCGACGTCCGCCTCGGCACCACGCTCAAGTCCTGCGAAGGCGGCCACGTCGTCCTCACCGACGGCGAGGAGTTCGACTCCCACACCGT
Source organism: Glycomyces halotolerans (assembly GCF_054779575.1). Classification (NCBI taxonomy): domain Bacteria; kingdom Bacillati; phylum Actinomycetota; class Actinomycetes; order Glycomycetales; family Glycomycetaceae; genus Glycomyces; species Glycomyces halotolerans. Next base: position 305,357 of record NZ_BAAGXZ010000001.1, on the reverse strand, counting down.
CATCTGGACCGCAGGGGTCATGCCGAACCCGCTGCTCAAGAAGTCCGACCTCCCGCTCGGCCCCAAGGGCCACCTCGAGTGCAACACCCGCCTCCAGGTCGCCACCGGCGTCGAGCCGGCCAGTCCGCAGATCGGCGACGTCGTCGAGGACGCGTGGGGCGCGGGCGACTCCGCCCAGGTCCCCGACACCTCCGACTTCCAGGCCCCGTACTGCACCCCCTCGGCCCAGCACGCCGTCCGCCAGGCCAAGATCCTCGCCGACAACGTCTACGCCAAGCACGTCGGCGCCGCGCTCAAGCCGTACGAGCACAAGTACATCGGCTCGGTCGCCGGCCTCGGCCTGTACAAGGGCGTCGCCAACACCTACGGCTTCAAGGCCAAGGGCCTGCTCGCCTGGCTCATGCACCGCGGCTACCACCTGTCGCGGGTCCCGGGCACCGGCCGCAAGGGCCGCATCCTCGCCGACTGGATCGTCGGCTTCTTCACCAAGCGCGAGATGGTCCAGCTCGGCGAGATCAGCCTCGGCCGCGAGCCGTTCGAGGCCATCGCCGCCGGAGCCGACCCGGTACGCGCGAGTAAGCCGAGCGACTAATCGATACAGTTGGAGCACCACGGGTGACCACCCGTGGTGCTCTCGGCTTTTGTGAGGTGGAAAACTGGTGTCCATGAGAGCACGTGTACTCGTCGTCGACGACGATCCGGCGCTGGCGGAGATGCTCGGCATCATCCTCCGGACCGAAGGATTCACCCCCACTTTCGTCACCGACGGTGAAAAGGCCCTCGCCGCGTTCAAGGAGCACCGGCCCGACATCGTCCTGCTCGACCTCATGCTGCCCGGCATGAGCGGCATCGACGTGGCCAAGGCCATCCGGGGCGAGTCCGGCGTGCCGATCGTGATGCTCACCGCCAAATCGGACACCGTGGACGTCGTGCTGGGCCTCGAATCCGGCGCCGACGACTACATAGTCAAACCCTTCAAGCCCAAAGAGCTCGTCGCCCGCATCCGCGCCCGCCTCCGCCGCGGCGACGACGTCACGCCCGAGCGCCTGGAGATCGGCAAGCCCGGCCTCCAGGTCCAGATCGACGTGCCCGCCCACCAGGTGACCCTCAACGGCGCCGAGGTGAAACTGACCCCGCTCGAGTTCGACCTGCTGGTGGCCCTCGCCCGCAAGCCCCGCCAGGTCTTCACCCGCCAGGTGCTCTTGGAGCAGGTCTGGGGCTACCGTCACTCGGCCGACACGCGCCTGGTCAACGTCCACGTCCAGCGCCTGCGCGCCAAGATCGAACCCGACCCCGAGCGTCCGCAGCTCATCCAGACCGTTCGCGGCGTCGGTTACAAAGCCGGATTGGGCTAGTGTCCAGGACCGTCTCCTGGCTGCGCGGCATCGGCGGGCGGTTGCGGAGCCGTGCCGCGCGCGCCGCGGTCCCGGTCGTCGACCGGTTCCGCGCCTCGCTCCAGCTCCGAGTCGTCGCCTCCACCCTCGTGGCCTCCACCGTCCTGGTGGTGACCTTCTCCTTCGTCGTCGCCGGTACCTTCACCTCCGGACTCCTGGCCGACCGCCAGGACACCGCCGTCGAGGAGACCGTCAACGCCGTCGAGCGCGCCGCCGAGGAACTGAACGCCTACAACTCGCCGGCCGACCCGGCACTGAGCCCGGTCATGCAGCGGGTCGTCAACGACCTGGCCGACGACCCGGTGTTCGCGCCGTTCATCATGATCCGCACCTCCGAGGGCGACATCGTCAAATCGAACCCGATCGGCCAGATCGCCACCCCGTCGGCCGAGCTGCGGGAGCTGGTGCTGAGCGGATCGGTCGCCAGCCAGTACGGCACCTACGACTTCGAAGGCTCCGAGGTGATGCCGTACCTGGTGGTCGGCGCGCCGGTGGACCTGACCGTCGACTTCGAGCTGTACGCGTTCTATCCGCTCTCCTCGCAGCAGGACGCCGTGGGGCTGCTGCGCACCAACCTCGTCCTCGCCGGCGTGGCGCTGGTGCTCCTGCTCGGCGTCATCGCCGCCCTGGTCACCCGCCTGGTCGTCACGCCCGTGCGCGAAGCCGCCCGCACCTCGCAGCGGCTGGCCGCCGGGCTCCTCCACGAGCGCATGGAGGTCCGCGGCTCCGACGACCTGGCCCGGCTCGCCGGCTCGTTCAACCTCATGGCCGAGAACCTCCAGAGCCAGATCAGGCGCCTCGAGGAGATGTCCATGATGCAGCGCCGCTTCACCTCCGACGTCTCGCACGAGCTGCGCACGCCCCTGGCGACCATGCGCATGGCCGCCGACCTGCTCTACTACACGCGCGACGATTTCGACGAGACGTCCAAGCGGTCCACCGAGCTGCTCCAAGCCGAGATCGACCGGTTCGAAGAGCTCCTGCAGGAACTGCTGGAGGTCTCCCGGTTCGACTCCGGCTTCGCCTCGCTCGAGGTCGACGCCGTCGACCTGTGCCCGCTGGTCGACGACGTCGTCGAATCGTTCTCCGGGCTGGCCGCCGACTGCGGCGTCACCATCTCGGTCGACAAGCCCGGCCACCGGGTCGTCGCCGAGATCGACTCCCGCCGGGTCCAGCGGATCCTGCGCAACCTCGTGGCCAACGCCGTCGAGCACGCCGAGGGCAAGCCCGTCGAAGTGACCGTCGCCGAGTCCGACACCGCCGTCGCCGTAGCCGTCCGCGACCACGGGGTGGGGCTCAAACCCGGCCACGCCGAACGCGTCTTCGACCGGTTCTGGCGCGCCGACCCCTCGCGCACCCGCAAGACCGGCGGCACCGGCCTGGGCCTGGCCATCAGCCTCGAGGACGCCAAGCTGCACTCCGGGACGCTGCAGGCCGCCGGCGAGCCGGGCCGCGGCACCCTCTTCGTCCTCACCCTGCCCCTGCAGTCCGGCAACCGGGTCATCACCTCGCCGATCCCGCTCAGCATCGATCAGGAGGCCGACGATGAGCAGCAGTAGAGCCCTGATCGGAGGCGTCGCGGCGCCGCTCCTGGCGGCGCTCGTCCTCTCCTCCTGCGGCATCCCCGACGAGTCCGCGCCCGAGGCCGCCACGCCGGCCCCGACCGACTTCGAGCCCGGCTCCGCGATCGAGGCCGAGGAGTTCGCTCCCAGCACCGACGCCGAGACGACCGTCCAGAACTTCCTCAAGGCGGCGACCGGCGACTCGACCGGTCTGGACGCGCGGCTCAACGAGTTCACCGAGACCGACCAGGAGTACTCCGACCGCAACGAGGGCATCGACCTGCTCGACGACGTCACCTACTCGCAGGTCGACGAGGGCGAGAGCGAGGACTTCAACACCGTCACCATCGAGGTCACCGGCTCGGTGACCGGCACTTACCAGCCCGACGGGCAGGTCCTGGTGCACTCGACGCCCCCCGAGTACGACGAGCAGTTCGTCCTCCACCGCGAACGGCCCGGTGAAGAGTGGCTCATGAACGAGGTCCCCACGCAGGTCACGCTGCTGGCCGACCAGTTCGAGGCCTCCTACGACCAGGCGCCGCTGTACTTCCGCGCCTCCGGCTACGACCTGCTCGTCCCCGACCTGCGGTGGATCTACGGCCGCCTGGACCAGGAGACCGAGCACGAGACGCGCCTCGACTGGGTCTTCAACGGACCGTCCGAGTGGGCGAAGGCCTCGGCGGCCTCGGCCATCCCGGCGGGCACCAGCGGACAGATCACCGAAGAGGACGACCTCATCGTCATCGACCTCACCCTGGGCGACTCCTCCGACGCCGGAAACAGGGCCGGCGGCGCGATCGCCGCCGAACTCGCCTGGAGCCTCGGCCTGACCGAGGAGTTCGAGCTGCGCGTCAACGGCGAACCGGTCGTCACCGGGTCGCTCCACGACTGGCGCGACTGGAACGCCATCCCGGCAGCCCAGACCGGCGAGGAGATCGGCTACTTCATCGCCGACGACACCGTCTGGCAGTTCGCCAACGAAGAGGTCACCGCCGCCTCCGCCCAGCATCCGTGGGTCGGATTCCAGGTGCCGGGCCTGCGGCAGGTGGCCGTGTCCCGCAACGCCCAGATCGCCGCGGTAGTCGCCGAGGAGACCGGAACCAGGCTCCGAGTGGGCCCCGACGAAGACCGGATGGAAACCGTCGAGGACCTCTCGGGCTCCCTGCGGGACCCGCAGTGGCTCGTCGACGGCACCGTGCTCATCCTCGACGGCGGGGTCCTCACCGCCGTCGACCCCGACGACGGATCCACGCAGGCGCTGACCGGGGAATCGGTCACCGCACTGGAGGTCGCTCCCGACGGGCACCGCCTGGCCTACGTCGAGGACGGCCGGGCCTGGGCGCTGCCGCTCAAGCACGACGCCGACGGCAACCTCCGCATCGGCGAGCGGCGGCGCATCGGCCCGGAGATCACCGGCGTGGCCGACGTGGCCTGGAGCTCGGAGAACTTCCTATGGGTCGCGGGGGAGCGGCGCGGCGAGGACCAACTGTTCCGGGTCGCGATCGACAACTCGCAGTTCGAGACCCAGGCGGGCACCTCGGTGTACCCGCGGATCGACGAGATCGCCGCCAGCCCGGCCGACCCGCAGGCGCCGGTGCGGAACCGCGGAGAGCCGGTCGTCGTGGTGATCGACTCCGAGCTCGTCCGCGTCCACACCACCAGCCTCCAGCCGATCGACGACGACGGCGACGGCCAGCCGGTGCGGGGCTCGTCCCCGTTCACCGTCCTCGACCGATGACAACGGCCCGGACCTGGGGTCCGGGCCGTTCACGAGACTGGTCCTCAAGAGTCGACGGTGAATCCAACCGGCCGCGGCGACTGGGCGGCGATCTCGACGTACGCGATCCTGTCGACCGGGACCATCACCTGACGGCCCTTGTCGTCCTCCAGGCGGAGGATGCCGCCTTCACTGACGGCCTTGTCGATGGTCGCAGCCACGTCCTTCGACGACAGCTTGCTCTCGAGCACCAGTTCACGCGGGGCGTGCTGGACACCGATCTTGACCTCCACGGGCCCTCCTCAAACAGAATCCTCTGACGTCTTCAGACGAGGCAAGGTTACTCGGGCGGCCCACTGCAGGACGTCAGCGCTTGTGCGCTGGGAGCGAACGCACCTAACGCCGACGAGCTCTCGTCTTCTCCCTCGCGCGGGAAGTGCGAGATGCCCCGCCAGGCGAGCGCGGCCATCAGCGACACGGCCTCGTCCTTGGGGACGACGCGGCCGGTGGCGATCCATTTGCGCGCGGCGACCTCGGCGGCACCCACCAGGCCGGTGGCCAGCAGTTCGGCGCGGGCCTTGTCGACCCGCGTGTCGGCCATGATGGTGTCGGCCAGGGCCGCGACGCACTCGGCCTCCATCCGCAGCACCCGTTCGGCCACGGCCGGGTCGTTGCGCTGGTCGGATTCGAAGACCAGCCGGAAGGCCTCGCCTTGGGCGTCGACGAAGTCGAAGTAGGCGCGCATGGCCTCGTTGACGCGCTCCTTGTTGTCCTCGGAGCGGTCCATGGCCTCGCGGATGCGGTCGACCAGTTCCGAGGCGCGCCCGTCGAGCAGCGCCAGGTACAGCTCGAGTTTCGAGGTGAAGTGCTGGTAGAGGACCGGCTTCGACACGCCTGCGCGTTCGGCGATGTCGTCCATCGAGGTGGCGTGGTAGCCGTGAGAGACGAACACCTCCTGGGCGGCTTGGAGCAGCTGTGCCCGGCGTTCGCTCCTGGGCAGTCGGACTCTGCCCTCTCCAGCGCTGTTCACCACGGCACCCCTCCTCGCGTCGTGTCGCCCATCCGTCAACGGCCGACTCTTGCGACCTGGGCGCAGTTTACGGAAAGCTGAGCTTGGCTTCTCAGCGTACGGGCTCGTCAAACGCGCCGACAGACCGCTCGTCGCACCAGGGTACCTTCGGGTCGGGAAGATGAAGGAGTTGCTAAGTCGTGTATGACCAGAACCGACCGGAGGAACCTCAGCGTCCGCCCGGAGACGAGAAGCCGGCACGTCGCCGCATAGGTCGTTCCTGGGGACCGAAGGAGGACACCGCCGAGGCCGAGGACGCCGGCCAAGTCGGGCAGACGCCGCAGGCCATGCAGGCGCCGGAACAGTACCGGTTCGACCCTGACCGCGGCAGGCGCCACCGCTACAGCGAGGAGCCGACCGGGCAGATGCCCGGCGTGCCGGTCGAGATAGCCGAGACCGGTCCGACTATGCCGGCCACCAGACGCCCTTCCCCGGGCGAGCAGTTCGAGCCGATGCCCCCCGCCCCGCAGCGCGCGCAAGGACCGCAGCAGGAGTCGCCGTTCGCCCCGCCGCCGGGAGCGAACCACGCGCCCAGCGCGCCGCCGGGCATGGGGAGCGGACCCGGCGCGAACAACGCGCAGAGCGGACCGCGGAACGCCGGCGGCACGCCCCCGGCCGCCGACCACGCGCCCAGCGCGCCGCAGCAGGAGGCGAGCCGGCAGCAGTACAGCGCCCCGCCGAGCCCGGTGCGCCACGCCAACCCGCAGCAGCATCAGACGCCCGTGCAACCGCCGCAAGGGGAGGTCGAACACGGGCCGCAGCCGGTGACCGAGGTGAGCCCGCCGGCCGTTCCGAGCCCGCAGCCGGCCGGCGACCCGACCCCCGCCGGCCTGCCGTCGCCGCCGGTGACCGAGCAGGGACCGCCGCGCACCCCGCCGGCGCCGCGTCAGCCGGTGCTCGAACCGACTCCGCCGGTCTCGGCCGACGACGAAGCGAACGACCCCGGCCAGCGCCAGCTCCTCGAACGGGTCCGCCAGGTCCCGGGCGTGCGCGACGCGTTCCACGTGACGGCTCCGGACGGCAGCCCGAGCCTGCGCCTCGAGCTCGAAGAAGGCGTCGACCCCGACGAGGTCCACGCCGCCGTGTCCGCCGTCGTCGCCGAGCAGCGCGCGATCGAGCCGGGCCCGCAGACCGTCGACGAGCCCGGTGAGGAACCGCAGGTCGAGCTCGAGCCTGCCGTGGCGGCCGAGGCCGAGCTTCCGGCCGTCGGCCACGTGCGGCTCCATCGCGTGGAGATCGACTCCTCAGGGCTCGACGCCGAAGTCGCCGTCACCGTCGCCGTGGGCGAGTCAGAGTCGTCGGGCTCGGTGACCGTGCCGCCGGTCGACTGGCACGTCCAGCACGCCGCCGCGGCTGCCACTGTGGAGGCGCTGCGTCCGTTCCTCGGCGCGTCCGACAGCCGGGTCGAGGTCGAGCACGCCTCGGTCGTCCCGACCGGACCGGTCAAGACGGCCGTGGTCGTGATCCTGTGGATGGACGGTACCGCCGTCCGCCGGCTCTCGGGGGCGGCCGTGGTCACCGCCGAGCGGTCACGCGCAGTCGTTTCGGCGACATTGTCCGCATTGGCGGCTGAAGTGGCACACTAGCTTTCATGAGACGGGCACGGCTGGTCGAGGCGAGCAGGGTTCGAGTCCCCACCCGACCTCACCCGCCGTGGCCCGGCATCGAACATCAGTTGAGCCGCCGCCGCCTGTTCATCCGGCACACCCCCGCGACGAGCTCGGAGGCCGAGCCGGGGGTGTGCGTCCACGGGCTCGGCGGCTCGGCCCAGAACTGGACCGACCTGGCCGACGCGCTCTCCGACCACGTCGCCGTCGACGCGATCGACCTGCCCGGCTTCGGGCACTCCGAGCCGATCCGGAGGGTCACCGTCCCCTCGCTGGCGCAGGACGTCGCGGCCTGGATCGTCGAGTCCGGGCGCGGTCCGGTCCACCTGGTGGGGCACTCCCTGGGCGGTGCGGTCTCGGTGTACCTGGCGGCCACCCGCCCGCACTTGATCAGGACCCTCACGCTCATCTCCCCGGCGATGCCGTTCGGGAACCCGCGCCGTTCCCACCAGGCCAAGTACGTCCCGATGCTCATGCTCCCGCACTTGGCCCGCCTCGCCGACCGGGCGCTGCGTTCGCGGACTCCGCAGCAGGTGGTCGACGAGATCATCCTCGGGACCTGGGCCGATCCGGAGCTCATCCATCCGCAGCGCCGCCGCGAGGCGATCGCCGAGGCGCGTCGGCGTCTGGCCGTCCCGTGGCACTCGAGCGCTTACGTCGCGACCTATCGGGGCCTGATGGCCTCGTTCCTGCAGTCCTTCGTTCCCGGCTCGCACTCGCTGTGGCGGCTGGCCCGCAAGATCGAGGTGCCGACGCTGATCGTCTGGGGCAAGCAGGACCGCGTCATCGACGTCCGCCAGGCCCCCGGGACGGGCGCGGCCATCCCGGACTCGCGGCTGCTCATCCTCAACCGGGTCGGGCACGTGGCGATGATGGAGCGGCCCGCGGCGGTGGCGCGAGCGATGGTCGCGATGATCGAAGAAACCCACGAATCCCACGGGCCCCAGGCGGAAAGGGCCCCATCTGTCCTAGACTCGCGGGTGTGACTGAGGGACGATTGGCTCGCCGCCGCCGATTCCGCAGGCGCCGCCGCATCGCGCTGGTGGCGGTCCTGATCCTCATGGCGGCGGCCGGCACCGGGCTCGCGTTGGCCGGCCGTTCCGGGGACGGCGCACCGCGGGCTCTGGAGACCGGACTGCCGACCAGTGGCCCGGTGGGAGCCACGGCGCTCACCGAAGACCTCGTTCCCGACGTGCCGACCGGCACTCCCGAGGCGCCGCCGCCGCTCTACTTCTCGGGGACCGGCACGTGGACCTACGCCGAAGCTCGTCCCGGCGAGCGCCTCGGCGCCTCGGGCACGCTGCTGCGGTACAACGTCGCGGTCGAGGACGGACTCCGGCTCGACCCGGAGGAGGTCAGCGACTTCGTGCACGACACGCTCGCCGACTCGCGGTCGTGGATCGCCGGCGGGGCCTGGCGTTTCGAGCAGGTCGGCAAGGGCGGCGCGGACTTCACGATCTACCTGGCCAGCCCGGAGCAGCGGTCGGTCCTGTGCGAGCACCCCAACACCACCGTGTCGTGCCGCAACGGCGACCGGGTGGTCATCAACTCGGCCCGGTGGATAGCGGGGGTCGACCACTGGGACGGCACGCTGGAGACCTATCGGCAGTACGTGGTCAACCACGAGGTGGGGCACCGGCTCGGCCACCCGCACGAGGTGTGCCCGGACGAGGGCGAGCTGTCGCCGGTGATGGCCCAGCAGACCTACAAGCTGGCCGGCTGCGTCGGCAACGCCTGGCCGTACCCGGACGGCGAGACCTACTTCGAGGGCCCGCCCGGTGAGTACGGCGGCCCGGAGCTGCCTCCCGACGAGTACGCCGACCACTGACGTCGGGTGAGGCCCCGCACACCGGTCTTCCCGGTGGAATATCCACAGAGTGGATATGCATTACTTGTTATATGAGTTTGCCGCCGCTAGTCGAGCCAGCCGCCGACCTCTCGGTCGACGAGGTCAGGCGCTATTCGCGCCACCTCATCATCCCGGATGTCGGGATGGACGGCCAGAAACGCCTGAAGAACGCCCGCGTGCTCTGCGTAGGCGCCGGTGGACTTGGTTCGCCGGCGCTGATGTACCTCGCCGCGGCCGGGGTGGGAACCCTCGGCATCGTCGACTTCGACACGGTCGACGAGTCCAACCTCCAGCGCCAGATCATCCACGGCCAGTCCGACATCGGCCGCCCGAAGTCGGAGTCCGCCGCCGCCACGATCCGCGAGATCAACCCGAACGTCGACGTCGTCATCCACAACACCGTGCTGGACAACGACAACGTCATGGACATCTTCGCGCAGTACGACCTCATCGTCGACGGCACGGACAACTTCGCCACCCGCTACATGGTCAACGACGCGGCTGTGCTGCTGGGCAAGCCGTACGTGTGGGGCTCGATCTTCCGCTTCGACGGCCAGGCCAGCGTGTTCTGGGCCGAGCAGGGCCCGTGCTACCGCTGCCTGTACCCGGAGCCTCCGCCGCCGGGCATGGTCCCCAGCTGCGCCGAAGGCGGCGTGCTGGGCGTCCTGTGCGCCTCGATCGGCTCGATCCAGGTCAACGAGGCCATCAAGGTCATCACCGGCATCGGCGATCCGCTCGTCGGCAAGCTGATGGTCTACGACGGCCTCGAGATGGAGTACCGCAAGATCAACGTCCGCAAGGACCCGAACTGCGCGGTCTGCGGCGAGAACCCGACGGTCACCGAGCTGATCGACTACGAGGACTTCTGCGGTTCGGTCACCGCCGAGGCCGCCGAGGCGGTCGTCGGCTCCACGATCACGCCGCGTGAACTGGAGTCCTGGCTCAAGGAAGGCCGCGAGATCGACCTGATCGACGTTCGCGAGCCGGCCGAGTACGAGATCGTCAAGATCCCGGGCTCGCGCCTGATCCCGAAGGGCGACATCGTCTCCGGCGCCGCGCTGAAGGACCTGCCGACCGAGCGCCAGGCGGTTTTCTACTGCAAGGCCGGGGTGCGCTCGGCCGAAGCGCTGGCCGCGGCCAAGGCCGCCGGGCTCGGCAACGCCGTCCACGTCCAGGGCGGGGTGCTCGGCTGGATCAACCAGGTCGACCCGAGTCTGCCGACCTACTGAGCCGTCCCGAACGAAGGAACGGGCGCGGAGCTCTCGGCTCCGCGCCCGTTCCTATATCCTATAGGATATTTCCTACAGGAATGAGACCTTTTCGCCTCAATGTCGGCTGACTGTTCCGCGGCTGCCGTCGCTGCGCCTCAGTGCCGGCCGGGCTACCGCCACTCCGCTCAGTACCGGTAGTGGTCGGCCTTGTAAGGCCCGTCGACGTCCACGCCGATGTAGTCGGCCTGGGTCTTGGTCAGGCGCGTCAGCTTGACGCCCAGGGCGTCAAGGTGGAGCCGGGCCACGTCCTCGTCGAGGTGCTTGGGCAGCGTGTAGACGCCGATCGGGTAGTGCTCGCTCTTGGTGTGCAGCTCGATCTGGGCCAGCACCTGGTTGGTGAAGCTGTTGCTCATCACGAAACTCGGGTGGCCGGTGGCGTTGCCGAGGTTGAGCAGGCGCCCCTCGCTGAGCACGAGGACCGAGTGGCCCTCGGCGCGCTGCCCGTTGCCCTGGTCCGCGGGGAACTGCCACTCGTGCACCTGCGGCTTGACCTCGAGCTTCTTGATGCCGGGCACGGCGGCCAGTCCGGCCATGTCGATCTCGTTGTCGAAGTGGCCGATGTTGCCGACGATCGCCTGGTGCTTCATCCGCCGCATGTCGTCGACCGAGATGATGTCGCGGTTGCCGGTGGCGGTGATGAAGATGTCGGCGGTCTCGACGACGTCCTCGAGCGTGAGCACCTGGTAGCCGTCCATCGCCGCCTGCAGGGCGCAGATCGGGTCGGCCTCGGTGACGATCACCCGGGCGCCCTGGCCGCGCAGCGCCTCGGCGCCGCCCTTGCCGACGTCGCCGTAGCCGCAGACCACCGCGGTCTTGCCGCCGATGAGCACGTCGGTGGCGCGCATGATGCCGTCGGGCAGGGAGTGGCGCACCCCGTACTTGTTGTCGAACTTCGACTTGGTCACCGAGTCGTTCACGTTGATCGCCGGGAACGGCAGCCGGCCGTCGCGCTCCATCTCGTAGAGGCGGTGGACGCCGGTGGTGGTCTCCTCGGTGACGCCCATGATCGAGCGGGACTTGCGCGTGAAGCGGTCCGGGTCCTGCTCGAGCGACCGCGCCAGCAGCGACAGGACGACGGCCTCCTCCTCGTTCTCGGCGGTCGCCGCGTCGGGCACGGCGCCCGCGGACTCGAACTTCGCGCCCTGGACCACCAGCAGCGTGGCGTCGCCGCCGTCGTCGAGGATCATCGTGGGCTCCTCGTCGCCCCAGTCGAAGGCCCGGTCGGTGCACCACCAGTACTCCTCGAGCGTCTCGCCCTTCCAGGCGAACACCGGCACGCCCTGCGGCTCGTCGGGGGTTCCGGCGCCGACCGCGACCGCGGCGGCCGCGTGGTCCTGCGTCGAGTAGATGTTGCACGAGGCCCAGCGGACGCGCGCGCCGAGCGCGACGAGCGTCTCGATGAGCACGGCGGTCTGGATCGTCATGTGGAGCGACCCGGTGATGCGGGCACCCTCCAAGGGCCGGGACTCGCCGTAGCGCTCGCGCAGCGCCATGAGGCCGGGCATCTCGTGCTCGGCGAGGCGGATTTCGTGGCGGCCGTAGTCGGCCAGCTTGAGGTCGGCAACCTTGTAGTCGTCGGCTCGCAGCGTGTTCGTCATGCTTGAAATGCTACGCGCCGCACGCCGATCGGCCCTCCAGCGCCGTCGTGGCACGGGACACGCAAAAAATTATCCGTGTCAACCGCCGTTTCTGCTTGACACTCGTGAGGCCGTGGGTAATATTGCAGATACGCAGCGTCACAGCGACTGGAGGGCCCACAGGGTCGCAGAAGGTCGCAGGTGGCGCGCGGGGGAACCAAACCGGGGGGAGTGCCGGGCGGTCTGGGGTGGCCGCCCGGCACATTTTTGTGCCACGGGACCCCGTTTCCCCCTACAGCCGCGCGAAGGCGTCCCCCTCTCGTCGGCGGCACCGCCCCCACTTCCTCGTCTTCCTCATCCTCTCGCCCTCCGCGTCCGAGTCGACGCCGACACTCCATGGTTCCCGCGCGCCAAACCGGGTACGCGTACCCGACGGATCGGCGATGCGATCTCGATCGGTCAAGGTGGCTCGCGAATTCGTGCGCCCGATGGTCCAACGCCGCAGACGAGACCGACGCGTGAAGGGAGTGAGGAACCGTCGCAGCGCTAGCCACCGCTCCGATCACGCTCGCGGTCCTCGCCGCACTCGTCCCGGTGCTGCACCGCCGCCTCGGCCGCGACACCGGCTGGGTGCTCGCCGTCGGCTTCCTCGTGCTCGCCGCCATGTTCGCGGCCACTGCGCCCGCGGTCGTCCACGGCGAGGTCATCGAGGCCGCCTGGCCGTGGCTGCCCTCGATCGACGCCTCCCTGCGACTGCGGCTCGACGGCCTGTCGCTGCTGTTCGCGCTCGTCATCCTCGGCGTCGGCGCCCTCGTCATGGCCTACTGCGCCCGCTACCTCGGCCGCGGGAGCCACGTCTGGCTCTACACGCTGATGACCCTCTTCGGGCTTTCGATGCTGCTGCTGGTCCTGGCCGACGACGTCCTGCTGCTGTTCGCGGCCTGGGAGCTGACGACGCTGTGCTCGTTCCTCCTGATCGGCGGGACCCACGCCCGAGCGGCGCCGGCGGCGATGCGGGCGCTGTTCACCACCGCCCTCGGCGGACTCGCGCTCCTGGCCGGCCTGGTGCTGCTGTCGGTCCACACCGGCACCACGAGACTGAGCGCCATCCTGTCCGACCCGACCGCCGCCGACGGCTCCGCGGTCACGACCACCGCGCTGGTCCTGGTGATCGCCGCGGCGGCCACCAAGTCAGCCCAACTGCCGTTCCACTTCTGGCTGCCGGACGCCATGGTCGCGGCGACGCCGGTGAGCGCCTACCTCCACGCGGCCGCGATGGTCAAGGCCGGCATCTACCTGCTCATGCGCTTCAGCGACGCCTACGGGGACGACCCGCTGTGGAGCGGGACGCTCATCGCCCTCGGCCTGGTCACCGCGATCGTCGGCGCCGTGCTGGCCCTCAAGCAGCACGACCTGAAGGCCCTGCTCGCCTACTCCACGATCAGCCAACTGGGTCTGCTGGTGGCGCTCACCGGCGTGGGCACCGCCGTCGCTCTGGCGGCCGCCGCGGTCCACGTGCTCGCCCACGCCCTGTTCAAGGCGACGCTGTTCATGCTCGTGGGCATCATCGACCACCAGGTGGGCAGCCGCGACATCCGGGAGCTGACCGGCCTGCGCCGCGTCATGCCGGTCACCGCTGCCCTGACCGGGCTGTCGGCGCTGTCGCTCGCCGGCATCCCGCCGCTGCTGGGATACGTCAGCAAGGAGGAGATGTACAAGGCGTTCGTCGAATCGCCCGGGCCGGGGTGGGCCGTCGCCGCGGGCATCGCCGGGGTGGTCGCGGCGGCGGCGCTCACCTTCGCCTACGGCTTCCGGATCTTCGTCGGGGCCTTCGGCGGTACGACCGAGCAGTGGCGGCTGCGCGAACCGAGCCCGGCGTTCCTCGCCCCCGCCGCCGTCGCCGCGGCGGCGGGACTCGTCCTCGGCGTCGCCGCGAGTTCGCTGAGCCCTTTGATCGAGGGCGCCGCGGTCACCGCGAGCGGTCACGGCACCGAGACCCACCTCAAGCTGTGGCCCGGTCTGTCACCCGAGCTGGGCATGACGCTGGCGACCTTCGCGATCGGTGCGGCGCTGTTCCTCGGACGGGACCCGGTGGACCGGTTCCTGCAGCGGCTTCGAGCTCCGGTCGAAGGCCGGACCGCGTTCGACCGGAGCCGCGACGCCGCCGTCTCGGCGGGGAGCCGGATCGCGGCGCTCACCGAGCGCGGCCGTCCCGTCCGGCACCTGCCGGTGCCGCTGCTCGCGCTCGTGGCGATCGCCGCGGCCTACGCGGTCACCGGCGCGGACGTCTCGCCGCCGCCCGAATCGTCGCGCGGCGCCGACTGGATACTGGTCGCCGTTCTCGCCGTGACGGTCGCGGCCGCGGTGAGCCGCCGCTCCCGACTCGGCGCCGTCGTCGCCGTCGGACTGTCGGGTTTCACCGTGGCCATGTGGTACCTGAACGCGGGCGCGCCCGACCTCGCGGTCACGCAGGCGCTCTTCGAGATCATGATCGTCGTCGTCGCCGTCATCGTCCTGCGCGCCCTGCCGCGCCGGTTCCACCGTGTCGGCCGCGGCCGGGTCGCCGGCTCGGCCGCCCTGGCCGTCGGTGTCGGCGTCGCCGCAGGTGCGGCCGTCTACCAGCTCACCGGCCACCGCGACCGCTCCGCGGTCGCCGATTACCTGCTGGAGCACACGAAACCGGAGACCGGCGGCGTCAACGCCGTGAACGCCATCCTCGTCGACTTCCGTGCGCTCGACACGCTCGGCGAGATCACCGTGCTCGCCGCCGCGGCGCTGGGCGTGATCGCCCTCGGCGACCGGACCCGACCGCGGTCCCCGCGCGCGGGGGAGCCCGACACCGCCGACACGCTCCTGGTCCTGGACGCCCTCCGGCGGGTGCTCATGCCGGTCTTCGCGGTCGTCTCGATCTTCCTGCTGCTGCGCGGACACTACGGGCCCGGCGGCGGCTTCATCGGCGGTCTGGTCGCAGGCGGCGCTCTGGCGCTCGCTCGCCTGGCGCAGCCGCCGACGGGCGAACCCGCGCTGCCGCCCGTCGAACGGAGGCTGCTGTCGAGCGGTCTCATCGTCGCAGTCGGGGCCGGCCTGTCGGCGCTGGCCGCCGCCGAGCCGTTCCTCAAGCCGCTGCACGCCGCGCTGGACGTCGCCGGCCTGCACCTGTCACTGTCGACCTCGCTCGTGTTCGACCTGGGCGTCTACCTGATCGTGCTGGGCGTGGTCGCCGCCGCGCTCAACCGGCTCGCGCACCACGAGGTCGACCTGCCCGAGCGCGACCGAGCCGTGGAGCCGGCCCGATGAGCGCCGCGGTCGCCGTCGCCGTCCTGGTCGCGGGCGGCGTGTTCCTGCTGCTCCAACGGGGCCTGGTGCGAGTGACGCTCGGGTTCGTGCTGCTCAGCAACGCGGCCAACCTCGTCCTGGTCGCCTCCGGCGGCATGTCCCGCCGCGTCGCGCCCTTGATCGGCACCGGCCCCACCGAGGACATGGCCGACCCGCTCCCCCAGGCGTTCGTGCTCACCGCGATCGTGATCTCGTTCGGGATCACCGTCTACCTGTTCTCGCTGGCGCGCTCCGGCCGCGACGACGATACGGAGGACGACCCGTGATCGCGCAGGCCATTCCGCTCGCGGTCGCCGTGCCGCTCATCGCCGCTGCCGCGCTGATCCTCGTGCGCGGGCGGGTCCCGCGGCGCATCGTCCTGCTCGGCGTCCTGGCGGCGCTCACGGCCTTCTACGCCGTCCTCGTGGCGGCCGTCGCCGACGGCACGGTCCTGTCCGTGCACGTCGGCGGCCTGCCCGGCGGGGTCGCCATCTCCTTCGCCGTCGACGCGTTCAGCGCGCTCATGCTCTCGGCCACGTCCCTGGTGACGTTCCTGTGCGCGGTGTTCGCGGTCGCCGCCGGGGACGCCGACCGCCGAGGCTTCGCCTCGCTCGTGCTCATCCTGACCGCCGGCGTCGCCGGGGTACTGTCCACCGCCGACCTGTTCAACCTCTTCGTCTTCCTGGAAGTCACGCTCGTCCCGTCCTATGTGCTCATAATGATGTCGGATGAGCGCCGCCGCCGCGCCGCCGCGCACGTCTACATCACCGCCGGACTGCTCGCCTCGACCGTCTTCGTCGCCGGAGTCGCCCTCGCCTACGGAACGGCCGGCACCACCAACCTCGCGGTGCTCACCTTCGCCGAAGTCCAAGCGGCCGGAACGGTGTTGCTCCTCGCACTCGCCGTCAAGAGCGCCCTCGCCCCGGTCCACGGCTGGCTCGCCGAGAGCTACCCGTACGCCTCGCCCGCCGTGGCCGCCATGTTCTCGGCGCTCCACACCAAGCTCGGGCTGTACGCGATCTACCGCCTCTACACGCTCATGTTCGACGGCACCCCCGCCGTCGCATCGGTCGCCGTCGCCGTGTGCGTGTTCTCCATCGTCGTCGGCGCCCTGGCGGCGATCGCGCAGAGCCGGATGCGGCGGACACTGTCGTTCAGCATGGTCTCCACCAACGGCTACATCGCCCTCGGCGCGGCCCTGGCCGGACCCGCCGGACTCGCCGCCGGAATCTTCTACCTGCTCAACGACATGGCGATCAAGGCCGGCCTGTTCCTGTCGGTCGGCGCCGTGGAGCACCGCTACGGCACCGGAAGCCTCGCCCGCCTCAGCGGCCTGGTCCGACGCGAGCCGCTCCTGGCCCTCGCGTTCATCGTCCCCGCCCTGTCCCTCGCCGGGATGCCGCCGTTCTCCGGCTTCGTCGCCAAGTACGCGCTGGTCCACGCGGCGATGGGCGACGGATGGCACTACGCGGCCGCCGTGGTCGTGGCCGCCAGCCTGCTGACCCTCGCCGCGATGATGCTGATCTGGCGGCGCGCCTACGTCGCCGATTTCGAGAAGACCCCCGCCGCGGCCCGCCCGATCGCCGACGCACCGCTCACCCTGGTGACCCCGGCGCTGATTCTCGCCGGCGTGACGGTGGTACTCGGCATCGGAGGCGAATGGCTGCTGGCCCTGTGCGACGTCGCCGGACGGGGACTGGCCGACCCGAGCGCATACGTGGAGGCGGTGATCGGACCGTCATGAACCGACAATCCGTGCTAGCGGCGCTGGACCAGGGGAGGCGCCTCGCCGGTTTCGCCGCCTTCTACGCCTGGGAACTGGTCGCCTCCAACGCGGCGCTGACCTGGGACATCGTCACCCCCAGTACGCGGGTCGCCCCCGGCGTGGTCCGCTTCCCGATGCGATGCCGCACCGAGTTCGAGATCGCGCTCCTGGTCAACCTCTTGTCGCTGACGCCCGGCACGCTGGTGCTCGAGGTGCGTCGCGACCCGCCCGAGGCGTTCGTCCACGGCATGTACGCCCCCGACGCCGAGCGGTACCGGGACCACCTGCGCGGGCTCGAGCACCGGATGCTCGCGGCCGTCCGCCGTGACGGCGACGTCGCCACACCGGAAGGAGACCGTGATGGAACCGCTTGACATCGCGCTGGCGGTGGTCGGCGCCGCTTTCGCGCTCGCCGCCTTCCGGGTCGTCGCCGGGCCCGGCGACGCCGACCGCGTGGTGGCCGCCGACCTGGCCTTCTACGCCTTCCTCGCGACCGCCGTCGTCATAGGCGTACGGCTGCCGGGGACTTGGTACTTGACGCTGGTGGTCGTGGCGGCCCTCATCGGCTTCCTCTCCTCGCTCTCGCTGGCACGCCTGATCGACCGGGAGGAGGAGCGTTGAGCGTCCTCACCGTCCTTTCCGGAATCCTCCTCGGCATCGGCGTGCTGCTCATCGCCATCGCCGCGGTCGGGCTGGTGCGCCTGCCGGACCCGTATTCGCGCCTCAACGCGGTCACCAAGGCCGCGACCCTGGCTCTCGCCTTCGTGATCGCCGGCGCCTGGCTGGCCGATCCCGGCTGGCTCGAGGCCGTCGAGGCGCTGCTGGCCGTCTGGCTCCTGGTGGTGACGGCCCCGGTCGCGGGGCACGCGATCGGCCGGGCCCTCCACCGCTCGGGGGTGCCCCTCGGCGAGCGCGCCCGCTACGACGAACGCGACGAGCCGCCCGCCCCGCCTCCCGGCGTCGACGAGGCCGCCGGCTCGGAGACCGGCCCCGAACGGGACCTCGACGCCGGTGAGCCGGACCATTAATTCGATTGCGGGCCGTCCCGGATTGCGGAATCGTCTCCGGTGTGAGCAACCCTGAAGTTTCCATCGTTCCGATCGACCCGGCCGACGACGAGCTCGTCGGCTCCTGGATCGACACGCAGGTCGCCGCCGTCCGCCACGACCTGCCCGGATTCCCGGTCCCCAACCGAGCGCTCCAGCGCCTGCGGCTCTACGTTCCGCAGGCCGCCTACAAGATCGAGCGCTGGGCCGCCGTGGTCGACCGGACCGTCGTCGGCTACATCGGCCTTGAGATGCCCACCAGCGACAACCTCCACATGGCCGAGGTCGACCTGGAGGTCCATCCCGACTGGCGCCGCCGTGGCATCGGCACCCGCCTCCTGGAGTTCCTCGAGGACCGTGCCAGAGCCAACGACCGCGACACCGTCATCGGCTACGCCGTCGACGAGGTGTTCGACGGCCCCGACGCCGACACGCCCGGCAAGTTCTTCGCCGAGAAGCTCGGCTACCAGGTGGCCGACCTCGAGATCTGCCGCCGCAACGACCTGACGCGGGTCGACGAGGACGAGCTCGGCCGGCGCTACGCCGAGGCATGGAGGCACGCCGAAGGCTACGAACTGATCGAATGGACCCGCTCGGCGCCCGACGAACTGGCCGAGGGCGTCGCCCGCATGGAAGCGCGCATGTGGACCGACCCGCCGATGGGGCAGCTCGACATCCGACCGGCCGTCTACGACGTCGACCGGCTGCGCGCGGAGGAGCGCTCCGCAGCCGACCGCGGCTGGCTCACCGTCGCCGCCGCCGTGCGGCACGTCGAATCCGGTGAGGTCGCCGGCTACACGGCCATCAAGGTCGAGCCCGGCGGCGAGGAGTCGGCCTGGCAGGACGACACGATCGTCGACCCCGCCCACCGCGGCAAGCGGCTCGGGACCGTCCTCAAGATCGCCAACCAGCGCCAGCTGCGGCGATACCGGCCGATGATTCGGTACGTCGTCACCTACAACGCCGAAGTGAACGGCCCCATGATCGACATCAACGAGGCCGTCGGCTACCGGAAGTTCCTCCGGGAGCAGGCCGTCCAGAAGAAGTTCGGCTGACGCGCCGCTCAGGCGGAGGCGACGAAGAGCTCGCCTTCGCCTGCGGCGCGCACCGGCCCGGCCGAGGCCGCAGAGAAGGCGGCGCGCCCCGGAGCGAGCACGACCTCTCCGTCGTCGTCGGCGACCGTGACCGACCCGCCCGTGCACAGGCAGATCCGCGGCCCTTCGAGGTCGAACGACTGGGGCTCGCCGCCGACGGTGACCCGGCGAAGCGCGAAATCGTCGATCGGCACCGGCCAGGTCCGCACCGGGCCGGAGTCCTCGGCCGACGCGCGCGGCTCGGCCATCGTCCGGAAGTCCAGGACCCGCAGCAGTTCGGCCACGTCGACGCGCTTGCCGGTCAGACCCCCGCGCAGCACGTTGTCGCTGGCGGCCATGATCTCGACGCCGAAGCCGTTGAGATAGGCGTGGAGGTTCCCCGCGGGCATGTAGACCGCCTCGCCCGGCCGCAGCGTGAGGTGGTTGAGCAGCAGGCTCACCAGGACGCCGGGGTCGTCGGGGTAGTGGCGCGCCAGCACGGTCAGGACCTCGGCCTCGTCGCTGTCGGCCTCGGTGGCGGCCTTGACGGCCTGGTCGATGAGCTCGCGGCATTCGTCGCGGCCGGTCCCCAGCAGATCGGTGACGGCCGCGCGCAGGCCGCGCCGCCGGTTCCGCAGGATCGCGGCCAGCGGCGCCAGGCCCGGCACGCCGAGCGCTTCGATCCGATCGGCGGTCTCCAGCGGGTCGCGGAAGCCGCACAGCGCCCGGAACTCGGTGAGCGCGACGATCAGCTCGGGCTTGTGGTTGCCGTCGACGTAGTTGCGGTAGGCCGCGTCGATGCCGATGCGCAGTTCGCGCTGGTGGCCGGAGCTGGCCTGCCGCGAGTTCGGGTGAGCCTGGAGTGACAGCGGCTTGTCGGCCGCCAGGAGCTTGAGCAGGAACGGCAGCCGCGGCCCGAAGGCGTCGACGATCCGCCGCCCGAGCAGGTGCTCGGGCTCGGAGGAGACGGCGTCGTCGAGCGGGCGGCCGTCGTCGAGGATCGAGGGGGCCGTCGGGTGGGCGCCGAACCACTCCTCGGCCTCGGGCAGCTCGGCCGGATACGGCCTTCCCTGGAGCCTCGCGATGTCGACCTGTGATCCCCACGCGTAGTTGCGGATGACGCCGTCAAGGCCCTGCACGACCGCTCCTCACACACCGCTGTTCGATCCCGGAGTGTCCAACTGTATCCGCTCCGGGCGGGCCGCTACTCGCCGCCGACGGCCTCGTCTTTCATCTCCGAGACGGCCGGGACCCGCATGGGGTCGAGGCCGTGGGCGAGCGCCAGGTACACCGACGCGAAGTCGGGCACGGCGATCAAGGAGGCGAGGCGCTCGAGCGCGCAGCCGCCTTCGGCGGGCATGACGTCGCAGCGGACGCCGCGCCGCTCGGCGAGCTTCGCGACCGCGTCGGCGCGGCGCGTGTCGGGCTTGGGCGAGGTGTCGTCCCCGTCGAGGCCGTCGTCCCGCATGAGGATGATGCGCAGGCGCGTCGCGGACGCCTCGTCCTCGTCGGCGAAGATGTCGCGCCCGCCTTCGGCGAGTGAGCCGAAGACGCCGTCGAGCAGGCCGACGCGTCCGCGGCCGACCTCGCCGAGCTCTCCGGAGACGACCGGGTAGCGGGCGTTGGCCGCGAGCGTGTCGCCGAAGCGGCGGGCGGCGACCCCGGCCAGCGGGCTCGAACCCCAGATGACGGGGATGGACCCGGCGAGGTTCATCGCCAGTTCCTTGGCGGGGTTGACCCAGGCGTCGGCCTCGGCCCGGCAGCGTTCGGCGTCCTCGTCGAGCCGCCGAGCGGTCTCGGCGATGTCCGCTTCGGTGACGGCCACCAGCCCGAGCTCGCGGGCCGCGAGCAGGACCGGGATCGTCAACGCCCACAGCGACAGCCGCGCGGGGGCCCGGCGCGGGACGGCGACGTAGGGCTCGCGGGCGCGCTCGGCCACATCCGGGAGTTCGGAGTCGGGGGCGCCGACGGCGACCAGTCGGGCGCCGCGCCGGGCGGCGGCTTCGGCCGCGGCCAGCGCCTCGGGGCTGCGGCCGGAGGCGGAGACTGCGAGGACGACGTCGGCGGCGCCGACCCAGCCGGGCACGCCGGCGGACCGGTGGCCCAGGACGGGGACGGGGCAGCGGGGACCGGCCACGGTGGCGAGAACGTCGCCGGTGCGGGCGGCGGTGCCGACGCCGGCGACGACGACGGCTCTGGGCCGGCCTTCGTCGGCGAGGACCCCGAGTCCGGCGTCGGCCGCGAGTGCGGCCGATTCGCGCAGCTGGGGGCCGGCCGAGGCGAGCGCCCAGAGCGCGCCGCCGGGGTTCGTGGAGTCGCTGAGGTCGCCTTGGATGCGGCTCTCGTCGGCCTGCCGGTCGCCGGTGATGCCTGCGACGCCGTCGTCGTCTGGGCCCATCTCTATTCCTCCTTGACGGAGTCCAGGAGCATCACGGGGATGCCGTCCTCGACTCGGAACACCTTGTCGCATGCAGAGCAGATGAGGCAGCCCGCCTCGCGGTCGTAGGCGAGCGGCGCGTGGTGGGGCTCGGGGCATCGCAGCAGTTCGAGGAGCACGGGAGCGGGGGAGGAGGCGGGCATGTCAGTTCCTTACGATGCGGAGGATGTCGTCGCGGAGCCGCTCCATCGAGGCCTGGTCGGGGCCTTCGGCGTTGAGCCGCAGGAGCGGTTCGGTGTTGGACGGGCGCAGGTTGGCCCAGGAGCCGTCGGGGAGGTCCACGGTGAGCCCGTCGAGGCGGTCGGTGGACACGCCGTCCTGGGCTCCGTAGTGGGCCGCGACTTCGTCGATCTTGGCGGAGGCGTCGATCACCTTGGAGTTGATCTCGCCGGAGGGGACGTAGCGGACGAACTCGTCGGCCAGCTCGGTGAGGGTCTTGTCGGAGCCGCCGACGGCGGCGAGGACGTGCATGGCCGCCAGCATCCCCGTGTCGGCGAACCAGAATTCGCGGAAGTAGTAGTGGCCGGAGTGCTCGCCGCCGAAGACTGCGTTCTCCGCGGCCATGACGGCCTTGATATAGGAGTGGCCGACGCGGGTGCGCAGGGGCCGGCCGCCGTGCTCGGCGACGATCTCGGGGACGGCCTTGGAGCAGATGAGGTTGTGGCAGATGGCGTCGCCGGGGTGCTTGGCGAGCTCCCGGGTGGCGATGAGCGAGGTGATCGTCGAGGGGGTGACCGGGTCGCCGTTCGCGTCGACGACGAAGCAGCGGTCGGCGTCGCCGTCGAAGGCGAGTCCGAGGTCGGCGCCGGTCTCGCGGACGCGGGCCTGGAGGTCGCGGAGGTTCTCCGGCTCGATCGGGTTGGCCTCGTGGTTGGGGAAGGTGCCGTCGAGTTCGAAGTAGAGCGGGTCGATCTCGATCGGGAGCGCCTCGAGGAGCTGGTCGCCCAGGACCGCGGGGACGGTGTGGCCGCCCATGCCGTTGCCGGCGTCGACGACGACGTGCAGGGGGCGGATCCGTCGCAGGTCCACCAGTCCGCGCATGTAGGCGGCGTAGCCGGCGAGGAAGTCCTCGCGGGTGACCGTGCCGGGCGTCTCGGCCTCGGGCAGGGGTTCGCCGTCGAGGATGGCCTGGGCGCGGTCGCGGATGTCGGCCAGGCCGGAGTCGAGGCCGATGGGACGCGCGGCGGGCAGGCACATCTTCAGGCCGTTGTATTCGGCCGGGTTGTGGCTGGCGGTGAACATCGCTCCGGCGACCTCGCGGGCGCCGGCGATGTAGTAGAGCATGTCGGTCGAGCACAGGCCCGCTTCGATGACGTCCGCGCCGGCGGCGGTGGCGCCGCGGGCGAAGGCGGCGGCGAACTCGGGGCCGGAGTCGCGCATGTCGTGGCCGACGGCCCATGTCCGCTCGCCGGTGACGGCGACGGCTGCCGCGCCGATCGCCTCCATGACCGCTGCTGTCAATTGCGTGCCGACGAGTCCTCGGACGTCGTAGGCTTTCACGAATTCGCTGAGCTGGGGAGCCACTGGAGTGTGTCCGCCTTTCGGATGAAGGTCGTTGCGCTGACCGGTGAACTACGTCGAGACTATCGCTGGACGTCCTCGTCTCCGGAGACCACCCGTAGGTGACGCCGGGCACTCACATGCGGGGCGGCGGCGCCCCGGTAGCCGTGGCGGGGCGGGGTGTCCGGCGCGGGCGGCTCGGGCTCGATCCGCTCTCCGGAGGCCGCTTCGCGCACGGCGTTGGCGAGGGCCACCAGGTCGTCGTCGGTGGGCATGGGCGCGGTGTAGTCGCCCTGATGACGGACCAGTTCCCAGCCGTGGGGCACGGTGAGCCGACGCGCGTGCGCATCGCACAGGTCGTAGCTGTGGGGCTCGCGCGTCGTGGCGAGCGGGCCGACCACAGCCGTGGAATCCGAGTAGATGTATGTCAAAGTGGCCACCGCGGGCTGGCGGCAGCCGTTCCGGGAGCAACGCCGATCCGACCTCACTCCACGAAACTACCACTCGCGGTGTCGGACTCGGTGGCGCTGAGCAGTGGGACGGGCCGAATCGCGGCCGGTGCGCACGGTCGGTGATGCCTCCGTGCCGCAAACGGGATTCGAGCCGGCTCGGCGGCTAAGGTGGGGCGCATGCGGAGAGATCGTCACGGGCGGGGCATGCGCGGACCACTGGCCCCGAGCGCGCTGCCGATGCGACGTACTCCGGTGGAGGAGTTCAACGCGCTGGTGCTGCAGTCGGTGAACGCCATCGAGCGGCGGCTGGGCGAGTCGATGGGGGCGAACCTGCGGCACATCGAGTTCGCGGTGGAAGAGGTGCCGCCGCCGACGCAGGCCTATGACGCCGACATCGTCGAGGACCGCGGGGTGCCGTTGGCGAAGCTGTATCCGGCCCAGCCGGGGACGATCGCCGCGGCTCCTCGGATCGTGCTGTACCGCAGGCCCATCGAACTGCGTGCCGACGGGCGGCTGGAGTTGGAGCTGCTGGTGTCCGGCGTCCTCACCGAGCAGCTCGCGACGCTGCTGCACCTGCCGCCGGAGGACTTGGAGCCGTGAGCGGCCGATGCCGCCGGAGGAGAGCGCGAGGGGGTGGGACGACGCTGTCCCACCCCTCACGTACTCGCGGACCCTCAGGCCGCCACTGGAACGCGCTCGCGCTCGGTCTCGACCTCGTCGTCGAGGACCGATCCCGCGGGCACCGGCTCCGGGATCGCCGGCTGCGGTTCCAGGTCGGGGTTGATCATCGGGGTCGGCATGCACACCACGACCGGCATCGTGCGTTCGGCGCGACGCCGCGCGGCTTCGCGGGCCTGCCGTTTGATCTTGCGCCGTTCTCGTTCGGACAGCCCACCCCAGATGCCGAACCGTTCATCGTGTTCGAGTGCGTATTGCAGACAGTTCTCTTTGACCTCGCATCGCGCGCAGATGCGCTTGGCATCCCGCGTCGATCCCCCTTTCTCGGGGAAGAACGCCTCCGGGTCGGTCTGCGCGCACAATGCGCGAGCCTGCCACTCCGGAACGTTGCCCAATAGGTCGGCCAGGTAGTCACGGCCGTCCATATACGTCCGCCTCCTCGTATGCGCACCGGCCGTGCCGGTGCTCCCCCCTTGCAGTCACTTGCACGGCACCGGATGTCAGACCCGAGGCCGGACGCGCCCCTCCCCAGCTGCGCGTACGACCTTCGGTGCGGTGCCGTCGGCTGCCCGCACTCGACCCGGTCCTCGGTGCCCGCGGGCGGCCTGAACTTGGGGCCGCTCCGCTGTCACTCATCTCTTTGGACGATGAGCTTTCGTCGCTATTCGGTAACGTTTCGATATCAGACGATAGCGCACAGTGATCGGGGCGATGGAAGGACCCCTCGGACTCACTCCTTCGGGGGCTCCGGCTTCTGGCCGGTCACTGTGGAGGTTTTCTCGCATACCCGGTTCCACCGGACGGCAAACCACCCCGCGCCCGCCAGAATCAGCCACACTCCATCGAGGAGCAGTCGCTCGACCGCGGCCCGCGCGTCGATGAACACCTGGCCCTCCGCGGCCAGCTGCGTCGCCTCGTCGAATCCGTATTTCGCCGCCGACAGCGCCAGCAGTACACCGATAACGAGGTAGACGACGTAGAGGACCCGGGCCAGGCGGCGAATCACCCGACCGGGGCACAGCCACGCCGCCAGCAAGGGGGCGGCCACCGGCACGACCGAGAACAGGGTCCGGCGGGCCTCGTCGGTGAAGCCCATGCCGGCGGCGCGGCGCAGGGAGTCGTCGCGGGGGTCCAGGCCGGCGCCGAACTGCCACTGGGAGACGGCGACGGCGATGACGATCGCGGCGCAGGCCAAGAGGACGGCCGCGAGGATGGCGCGCTGGCGTTGCGGAGACGGCATGGCCGGTATTAGACCAGATCGCTCCTCGGGGACTGCTTGAGTTCCTCGACCACGGACTTGACCTCCTGGGCGCGGTCGCGCGGACAGACCAGCAGCGCGTCGGGCGTGTCGACGATGATGAGGTCGTCGACGCCGACGGTGGCGATGAGGCGCCCCGAGGCCGGAACGACGACGTTGCGCTTGGACTCGGCCAGGACCGCCTCGCCGGAGCCCGAGTGCTCGACGATGACGTTGCCGACCCGGTCTGCGGCCTTGAGGACCCTGCCGAGGGTGTCGTAGTCGCCCACGTCGTGCCAGTCGAAGTCGCCGGGCACGACGCCGACCTTGCCGGAGGCCGCGGCCGGCTCCATGACCGCGTAGTCGACCGAGATCTTCTCCAGGGTCGGCCACAGCTCGGCGAACAGGGCGTCGCGTCCGGTCGAGTCCCAGGCGGCGGCGAGGGTGCGGACGGCCTCGTGCAGCGCCGGACGGTGGCGGGCGAGCTCGTCGAGGAAGACGTCGACGCGCCAGACGAACATGCCGGCGTTCCACAGGTAGTTGCCCGAAGAGACGTATTCGACCGCCGAGACCTGGTCGGGCTTCTCGACGAAGGAGGCGAGCTGGTACCCGGGGCCGACGGCGTCGCCGAGCCGCAGGTACCCGTAGCCGGTCTCGGGGCCGGTGGGAGTGATGCCGATGGTCATGAGCAGGCCGGTCTCGGCGAGCTCCATGGCGTGCTCGACGGTCTGGGCGAAGGCCTTCCCGTCGGGCACCAGGTGGTCGGCGGCGAAGGCGCCCATGACGGCGTCCGGGTCCCGTTCGGCGATGACGGCGGCGGCGAGGCTGATGGCCGCGGCCGAGTCGCGCGGGGAAGGCTCGACGAGGATGTTGTCGCCGGGCACGTCGGGCAGCTGCCGGGCGACGTCGACGGCGTGGGCGGTGCCGGTCACGACGTAGACGTGGTCGGGCCTCGAGAGCAGCCGCACCCGCTCGACCGTCGATTGGAGGAGCGAGGACTGTGAACCGGTCAGGGGCAGGAGGAACTTGGGCCGCTGAGCGCGAGACAGGGGCCAGAGTCGGGTTCCGGAACCACCTGCGGGAACCACCGCGTGAAGCATGCCAATAGTCTCGCACGCCGTGCCCGCGTGCCGGTTCACCCGGTCCGCGGGGCAGTTCCGGCCATCACCGCGGACACCGCTTTCGTAGACGCCAGGGCCCGTTCGAACCCCGAAGGAGCCTCCATGCTGGGACTCGGGGCCCCGAGCCTGCGCGGGGCGCTATGAGGTCGCGACGCATGGACAGCGTGTACTAAGCTTTCCGCGTTCCGCCCGAACATCTGATCTGACACGACTACAAGGAGTCCCTCAGTGTCCATTCCCCCCGCCCCCAATCAGCCTGCCCAGCCGGTCCAGAAGCAGGGCAACGGCTTCGGCGTCACCGCCCTCGTCCTGGGCATCATCGCCCTGGTGCTCGGCTTCATCCCCGGCATCAACCTGCTCGCGTTCGTGCTCGCCCCGCTGGCGATCATCTTCGCGATCGTCGGACTCGTCGTCAGCGGCAAGCGCAACGCCGGCAAGGGCACCTCGATCGCCGGCCTGGTCACCGGCATCCTCAGCCTGGTCGTGACCATCGGCATGTACGTCATGGTCTTCAACGCCGTCGGCGACGCCTGCGAGCAGGAGGGCTACTCCGGCAGCGCCACCGAATGCCTCAACGAGATCAACTCGGAGCTCGAGGACCTCGAGACCGAGTAGTCGTCGCACGACGCAGCATCAAAGGGCCGCAGCGCCGCTGCGGCCCTTTCGCTCTGTTCTAGAACAGCCTCGGCTGCGACTGGTCGACCGCGCCGCGCATCTCGTCGTAGTCAAGCACCACGCAGCGGATGCCGCGGTCCTCGGCCAGGACCCGGGCCTGCGGCTTGATGGCCTGAGCGGCGAAGACACCCTCGACCGGCGCCAGCAGCGGATCGCGGTTGAGCAGCTCCAGATACCTGGTGAGCTGCTCGACGCCGTCGATCTCGCCGCGCCGCTTGATCTCGACGGCGACATGGCGGCCGTCGTGGTCGCGGCACATGAGGTCGACCGGGCCGATCGCGGTCGGGTACTCCCGCCGCACCAGCGCCCAGCCCTTGCCCAGCGGCGTCGTGTCCGCCGCGAGCAGTTCCTGGAGATGCGCCTCCACCCCGTCCTTCACCAGCCCCGGGTCGACGCCGAGTTCGTGGCTCGAGTCGTGGAGGACCTCCTCGATGGTGATCTTCAGCTGGTCCCCGGACTTCTTCGACGTGACCGTCCACAGGCCCTCGGCCTCGACGACGCTGCAAGGAGGCGTCATCCAGTTCAGCGGCTTGTACGAACCCCCGTCGGCGTGCACCAGAACGCTGCCGTCCGCCTTCCGGATGATCAGACGAGTCGCCATGGGCAGATGGGCCGAAAGCCGCCCCGTGTAATCGACCTGGCATCGAGCTACCACCAAACGCATGGCAGTAGACCCTACCGGCAGCCGCGCAGCGGACGGCGGGCGCGCTATTCGGCGGCTTTCCCACCCGCTTCCAGCACCTCGAGATAGTGCGGGTTGTACATGACCCCGACGACGTTGCCGAACGGGTCGACCACCGAGGCGGTCGCGAACCCCTCTCCGCGGTGAATGACGGGCTGGTACTCCTCGGCCCCCATGGAGAGCAGGCGTTCGAACGTCGCTTCGAGATCGGCGACGTGCCAGTAGATGATCTCACCGCCCGGTGAGGCCTTGAGATCGTGAGGCGCGTAGTCGCCGCCGATCAGTCCCAACTCGTGCCGGTAGTCGCCGACGCGGAACTCGGCATAGCCCCCCGGCGCCTCGAAATAGGGCTCGACGCCCAGGAACTCGGTGTACCAGGCCTTGGCCGCCTCCAGGTCCTCGGCGTAGTAGCTCACGGTCGCGAATCCTCGCAGCATGGACTTCTCCTTGAACTTCGATGGCTGTATCGGCCAAGCTACGACCCGTTGCGGAACCGTTCTTTCCGCAATGCGTGCGAGAATCCGAACATGTTGGAGACCTCGGTACGACTGCTGCGGTTGCTCGCGATGATGCAGACCCGGCGCGACTGGACCGGCGCGGCGCTGTCCGAGCGGCTCGGCGTCACCACCAGGACGGTCCGCAACGACATCGAGCGCCTGCGCAGGCTCGGATACCGGGTCGACGCGACCACCGGCAGCGCCGGCGGCTACCGCCTCGTACCGGGAAACGCGATGCCACCGCTCCTGCTCGACGACGAAGAGGCCGTCGCCGTCGCCGTGGGGCTCCGGGCGGCCGCCTCGGGATCGGTCACCGGCATCGAGGAGACGTCCCTGCGGGCGCTGGCGAAGCTCGAGCAGACCATGCCCTCGCGGCTGCGGCACCGCATCGACGCGCTGCGCTCGGCGACCGTCTCAGGGGCCGGCGGCGGACCGGCCGTGGACCCCGAGACGCTGTCGGCGATCGCCGAGGCCGCGTACCGCCGCGAACAGCTGCGGTTCGACTACCGGCGCCGGGACGGCGCGGATACCCGAAGGCGGGCCGAGCCCCACAGTCTCGTCTACACGGGACGGCGCTGGTACCTGCTGGCCTGGGATGTCGACCGGGAGGACTGGCGCACCTTCCGGGCCGACCGGGTCCGGCCCCGAACCCCGAACGGGCCCCGCTTCGATCCGAGGGAACCGCCCGAGGACGCGGCGACGCATGTGCTCCGCGGCCTGGGATCGAAGGCCTGGCGGTACCGGGCGCGGATTCGGCTCGAGACGTCGGTCGAAGCGGCTGCGGAGCGGCTCCCGCCCGGCAGCGGCCTCCTGGAGTCGGCGGGCGAGGAAGCCTGCGTGTGGGAGACCGGCAGCGACTCGATCAGCGACCTCGCAGCCTATGTCACCGGGCTCGACATCGCGTTCGGCGTAGAGGCTCCCGAGGAACTGCGGTCCTATCTGAGGGACCTCGCGGCCCGGTACCTCGCCGCTGCCGGTGCTGCGTCGCCGAAGCCATGAGACCGGCGCCGAGCGGTGCGACCGCGCCGCTCGGCACCGGCTCCGCGCCCTTGACGGTTTCGGTGAGCGCCCGCGCTACTCCTAGCCGAGCGACGTGAGCAGGTCCCGGCAGGCCCGCTCGCAGTTGCGGCACTCCATGGCGCACTTGGCGCAGTGCGTCATCGCCGAGTGCTCCTCGCACATGTCGCCGCACGACTTGCACGCCATGGCACAGGCCTCGAGCATGGCCTTGGTGAGGTTCGCGTCGTACCCGGTGTGCCGCGACAGGAGCTGGCCGGTCGCGAAGCAGATGTCGGCGCAGTCGAGGTTGGTGCGGATGCACTTGGTCAGCGAGGCGACGTCGGTCTCGCTGAGGCAGGCGTCGGCGCAGGCGGTGCACGTCTGCGCGCACGCGTAGCACTCCTTGATGCATTCGGCGAGCTTCTCCCGGTCGACGCCGCCGAGGTCGGCCGGATAGGTGTCGAGCATGTCGGAAACGAGCGACATTGCGGTCTCCTTTCGAGTCGCGGTGCGTCGCAGCCGGTAGGGAGGCGAATGCCGGGATTCACGGCCGTGAGGACGGTCTGGCGCGTGCGGAAGGCGCTCCGTCGTCCCCGACGGGTGCGACGCCGACGATGGAATTGAGCGGACCCAAAACGGGCTTCCCGCCGAACTCACGCTAACCGGAGGGATGCGCGGATTTCTCGGTTTCGGAGCATTCGCCCGGAACGGTTGCGACGACCGCTCATCGGCGGGCGCCGGTCGCCCCCCGCCTCACGCGGCCGTGCGGGCCGCTCAGCGCACGACGAACTCGGCGAGGTCCTGGGGCGGTTCCTCGCGGACCTCGACCCGCTCGACCGAGGCGGACGGCGGGCCGCGGTGCGCCCACGACACCAGCGCCCCGACGTTCTCGCTCTCGCCCTCGAACACGGCCTCGACCGTCCCGTCGGGACGGTTGCGGACCCAGCCGCGGACGCCCCGGTCCTCCGCCTCCTGAAGGCACGCCTGCCGGAAGAAGACCCCTTGCACCGTGCCGTGGACGGTCACGCGTCGTCTGATCATCGGCGCCGCCGTCGGTCAGTCACCGGTGAAGGCGTCTCGGTGGGCCTCGAGCCAGGCCTCGAAGGTCTGGAGGGAGGGGTTCAGCTCCCGCACGAGGTCCACGTCGCGCCTGGCGGTGATCTCGTCGTCGAACTCGATGTAGTACTGGAACATGTTCGCGATGTCGTCGGCGCCCGGGAAGCCCGCCGCGCGCATCTCGTCGATCGTGCGCGGCCGGTAGGCGACGTCCTCGCCGAGCACCCGCGAGAAGGTCTCGGCGAACTGCTCGCCGGTGAGGTGCTCTCCGGCGACGCTGACGATCCGGCCGACGAACTCGCTGCCGCGTTTGAAGATGCCGAGCGCGGTCCTGCCGATGTCGACCACGGCGATCCCGGCGAGCCTCGATTCACCGATGGGGATGGAGAGCACCAGCCGGCCGTCGTCGCGCTCGGGCGCGAAGGTGGTCAGGAAGTTCTCCCAGTAGAACGTGGTCTTCAGGAGCGTGGTCGGCACACCGGCCTCGATGAAGCGCCCGTCGGCCTCGGCCTTGGAGTCGAAGTGCGGAACCTTGTAGCGGCCCTGGAGCGTCGGCATGCGGGGGTCCTCGAGCGGCACGGACTCGCGGGTGTCGTCGAGCGAGGACCAGATCGCGTGGCGCACCCCCGCGCCCGCTGCGGCCCTGGCCATCACTCCGGCCTGCGACTTCTCGCGCTCAGGGTCGCCGTGCTCCCAGAAGTTCGTCATGAGGAACGCGCCGTAGGCGCCGTCGAAGGCGTCGCGCATGCTCGCCTCATCGTCGATGTCGGCCTGAACGATCTCGCCGCCGATCTGGGCGATCTCCTGGGCCTTCTCCGAGGAGGGGTTGCGGGTCAGCGCCCGGAGCTCGAACTCCTTCTCCGGGTCGGCCATGATCGCCCTGGCCAGGCCGCCGCCTTGGGCTCCGGTCGCGCCGACCACCGCGATGGTCTTCGTGTCGGGCATCGGTGTCTCCCTCGCGAGTCTTTGGAACTGGGCACCGCGGCACGAGTACCCCGAGCGGGCCGGACCTATCCGGGCGGAGGCCGGGTCGGTCAGCACGAGTGCCCGGTGACGAAGGGCTCGGTCAAGTGCGGCGTGGCGAGACTTCCGCCGGCTTCGGCGACCCGGCGGAGCAGGTCGACGCGGGAGCGCCGGGCAGTGTCGGCGTCGGACTCGAAGCGGTAGGCCAGCTCCGGGTGGAGCAGTTGGACGGCGTGCACGAGGACGTCTCCGGTGACCGCGACCAGGTCGCGCCCGGATTCGACGAGGACGCTCTGGTGGCCGGGCGTGTGCCCGGGCGTGGGGACGACGCGGGAGGCCGCTGTCAGCGCCGCTTCGCCGTCGACCAGGTGCAGCTGTCCGCGGTCGCGCAGCGGGTCGATCAGCGACGCGCGCAGCTGCGGGTTGAGCTGTTCGATCGCGTCGTGTTCGGCCTGCTGCAGCAGGTAGCGGGCGTTCGGGAAGAACGGGCGGCGGCCGTCGCCGTCGGCGACGACGGCCCAGCCGACGTGGTCGGTGTGCAGGTGCGTGAGGACCACGGTGCCGACCTCGCCGGGGTCGATGCCCGCTTCGGTCAGCCGCGCCGGGAGCGTCCCGGGCACCGGCGCCCAGGAGGCCGCCGGTCCGTCGGCGGGGCCGATGCCCGCGTCGACGACGGTGGTGCCGGTCTCGTCGCTGACGGCGAAGGCGCGGAACTGGAGCCGCCAGCGGCCGTCATCGGTGACCGCCGCTGGGTCGAAGCGGTCGGCCGCCGCCCACTGGCGGTCGGTGGCGTCGGGGAAGACCTCGGACCGGTCGGCGAAGAACGGTCCTTCGCCGTCGGTCAGGGCGGTGATCGTGGCGGATCCGATCCGGAGCGAGGGCGTCATGCGCCGATCGTTCCACAGCCCGACGTAGACACGGGACCGGCTCTGAGCTGGAACGTTGACCTGGAGTGCGGTCCAGGTCCTAGGCTTCGGTGCACGATCGTTCTGGAAGGAAGGCTGTACATGGCGAAGCGAGTGGCGGTCACTGGCGGCAGCGGCAAGCTCGGACGCGCGTGCGTGCGCGACCTGGTCGAGCACGGCTGGGACGTGGTCAATCTGGACCGGATGCCTTCTCCGGACGCGCTCGTGCCGTACACCAAAGTCGATTTCACCGACTACGGACAGACGGTGTAGGCGCTGACCGGGATCGACGACCGCTATGACGGCGTCGACGCCCTCGTGCACCTGGCGGCGATCCCGGCGCCGGGGATCGAGGCGAACGCGGCCACCTTCCGCAACAACATGCTGACGACCTTCCATGTGCTCCAGGCCGCGCGACTGGCCGGGATCACGAACGTCGTGTGGGCCTCCAGCGAGACGGTGCTGGGCCTGCCGTTCGAGACCCCGCCGCCCTACCTGCCGGTCGACGAGGACTACGAGCCGCGCCCGGAGTCCACCTATTCGCTGGTCAAGACCATGGAGGAGACCATGGTCGGGCAGCTGTGCCGCTGGGATCCCGAGCTGAAGGCCACCGGTTTGCGTTTCTCGAACGTCATGTACCCCGAGAACTACGCGGACTTCCCGGCGTTCGACGACGACCCCCTCCGCCGCAAGTGGAACCTGTGGTCGTACATCGACGCGCGCGACGGCGCCCAGGCGATCCGCCTCGGGCTCGAACGCGACGGCGCCGGCGGGGAGGTGTTCGTGATCGCCTCGCCGGACACGGTCATGACGACCCCGACGATGGAGCTGGTCGAGCGGTACTACCCGGAGCTGGAGGTGCGGCGCCCGCTCGAGGGCCACGACTCGCTCATGTCGACCGACAAGGCCCGCCGCCTTCTCGGCTACGCCCCGGCTCACACCTGGCGCGACCACGTTTGACCGACGGGGCTCACAGCGGAACGGCCCGGCCACCGCGTCTCCGCGATGACCGGGCCGGGCGCCGCGATGTCGGTGAGGCTAGATGCCCTTGCGCTGGACGAGCTGCTCGAGCTGCGTGCGCACCATGTCGGTCACGTCGCCGGGCTCGCTCGTGGGCACCCCGAAGCGCACGAAGCGGTTGTGGTCGGGCGTGAGCAGCCCGCCGGGGTTGTCGGTCTGGATGATCACGTCGGTGTTCGCCTGGCTCGCAATGAAGGTGACTTCGATCTCCTTGAGCTTGTCGGCGAACTCGCCGGTGGCCCAGTACTCAACCTCCTGGTAGAAGGGCATGTGCGAACCGGCGATCGTGCCTTTTTCAAGGTCGGCGGACTGGAACACGAACCCCAGGCCCTCGAGCGACTCCATCACCGCCGACTGCACCGGCAGCGGCTCGATGGTCAGCTCGTCAAGGTCGCCCTTGTCGAAGGCGTTGTCGAGCGCCAGCTTGGTGGCGACGCCGAGCTTCATGCCCGGCAGCGGGCGTCCGTCGACCGTGCTCAACGGCGTCTCCCACGGCACGGCGGCCTCGAAGTCGATCGAGTGGCTGGTGCCGGGGGCGAGGTTGAACGGGCCGGAGACCTGGGCCGAGAAGAAGTCGGCGGTGAAGGTCTTGTCCTCGCCTTTGGAGTCGTCCTCGACCAAGGCGGTGTACTCGATCGAGATGCCCTCGACCTTCCCGGCCACCTCACCGCCGCTGAAGGTCACCGACCCCTGGAGCGTCCCCCCAGGAGTGATGTGGGTGCTGGTCAAAGCGGTGTCGACGGACACTCCGACACCGAAGACGGACTTGAAAACATTGAACACCACAGGGGTGAGTCCTTTCCGGGAGGATCGTCTTAGAGGAGTTGCTCAATCGGGTGCTTGAATCGTATCGTGCTGGCCACGGTGTCGCATCACTACCGGCACCGCCGGGTCGCCGGGGGAGAGTTTCAAACCCTCCCAAGGGATCGAGATGAGCCGCTGCCGCAGCAGCTCCCGCGATTCGTCCAACGTCGGCAGCGCCTGCGGCTCGCCGCCGACGAACAGCGGCGCCTGCAGCCGCTTGTCGCCGGCCATCGTCTCGGGCTCCCCTTGCGACACCACGACTTCCTCGGTCGCCGTGCCGGTCGGCTTGTGGCGGCGCACCGCGGTCTTGCGGCCCCCGGTGGTGGACTTGTGCTCGCTGCGCTTGGCCACCGGCCGGCCCTCCACTTCGACCAGCTTGTAGACCAGCTGGGCGGTCGGCGCCCCGGAGCCGATCACCACCGACGTGCCCGCGCCGTACATGTCGACCGGCGCGGCGGCCAGCGCCGCGATCGAGTACTCGTCCAAGTCCCCGGAGACGACGATCTTGGTGTCGACCGCGCCGAGCTCGTCGAGCAGCTCCCGGGCTCCGGTGGCCATGACGTCCAGGTCGCCCGAGTCGATCCGGATCGAGCGGAGCCTCGGGCCGGCCACGGCGATGGCGTTGCGGATGCCCTGGCTGATGTCGTAGGTGTCGACCAGCAGCGTGGTGTCGGTGCCGAAGGCGGCGATCTGGGCCTCGAACGCGGCCTCCTCTGAGGAGTGCAGGAGCGTGAAGGCGTGCGCGCTGGTGCCGGCGGTCGGCACGCCGTAGCGCCGCCCGGCCTCCAGATTGGAGGTGGCGGCGAATCCGGCGATGTAGGCCGCCCGAGACGCGGCGATGGCGGCGGCCTCGTGGGTGCGCCGGGAGCCCATTTCGAGGATGGGTCGTCCGCGCGCGGCGGTGACCATGCGGGCGGCGGCGCCGGCGATGGCGGAGTCGTGGTTGAGGATGGAGAGCGTGAGCGTCTCGAGCAGCACGCATTCGGCGAAGGTGCCCGAGACGGTGACGATCGGCGATCCGGGGAAGTACAGCTCGCCTTCGGCGTAGGTCTCGATGTCGCCGGAGAAGCGGTACTCCGAGAGCCATTCGGCCGTGGAGTCCTTGATGACGCCGTGTTCGAGGAGGCCGTCGAGGGTCTCCTGGTCGAAGCGGAACCGCTTGATGGCCTCGCTGAGCCGCCCGATGCCGGCGACCACGCCGTAGCGGCGGCCGGTCGGCAGGCGGCGTCCGAAGACCTCGAACACGCACGGCCGGTCGGCGGTCCCGTCCCGCAGGGACGCCTCGAGCATCGTGTACTCGTAGTGGTCGGTGTAGAGCGGTGTGGGCGGCAACGTCACGGACATGCGACGAGCCTAATGCACGAGTAGCGCTCGCATGCTTGCTTGTCGGCGCGGTCGAAGTCGGCGCGGCATCGGTCCCTCGTTCCAGTCGGCGGGACCGGTGTAGAGCCGTGACCGTTTCACCCCTATTCTGGAAAGGGCTTTCTAACCGACCGGCAAGCAAGCGAACCCCGCGCACTACCCCCAGGAGCCCGCTCTGTGACAGCCACCGCACCGCGCACCGACGACCGGAGGTTCTCCGGTCCGCGCATGGTCGTCATCGCGATCATCGCCATGGGCCTGACCTTCCCCGGCCAGACCGCCTCCATCTCGGTCTTCCTCGACCCGATGATCGCGGAGCTGGAGATCAGCCGCACCGTCCTGTCGACCGCCTACATGATCGGCACGCTCGCCGGCGCCTTCGCGCTGCCGTGGATCGGGCGCATGGTCGACAAGTACGGCACCAGGCGGACCATGGCGGTCGTGGGCGCCGCCTTCAGCCTCGCGCTGGTGGGCCTGTCGCTGGCGACCGACGTCGTCGGACTCGGCGCGGCCTTCGTGGGCATCCGCATGCTCGGGCAGGGCGCGCTCGGACTGTGCGCGGCGACGCTGGTCTCCCGCTGGTACGAGAAGCGCCGCGGCCTGGTCCTGAGCGTCCAGACGGCCGTGGGCGGCGGCATCATCTCCGCCTCGCCGGTGGCGCTGGAGCGGCTCATCGCCGCGACCGACTGGCGCACCGCCGTGCTCGTCGAGGCGGCCCTGATCGCGCTCATCGTGATCCCCATGGCGGCCTTCTTCACCCGCGACCGCCCCGCCGACCTCGGCCAGTTCGTCGACGGCGACCCGGCCAACGGCGCGGGCTCGAAGGCCGAGTGGGGCATGACGCGCGGCCAGGCCATGCGCCAGCCGTTCTTCTGGGTCCTGGTCGCCGCGTTCGCCACCGCGGGGTTCTTCACCACCGCCATCGGCTTCCACCAGATCGCACTGCTCGGCGAGCGCGGTCTGTCGGCCACCGAGGCGGCCGCGAACTTCCTGCCGCAATCGGTCGCGGGCACCGCCGCGACCCTGGTGCTCGGCTACCTGGTCGATCGGACGAGCCCGCGGCTGCTCATCGCCGTCGCGATGCTCGCGTACGCGCTCGGCATGATCTGGGGCACCGTGGTGGAGCCGGGCTGGTCGGCGCTGGGCTTCGGCGTGATGGTCGGCGCCGCCGGCAACGCGCTGCGGACGGTCGTCAACGGGGCGACGCCCCGCCTGTTCGGCACGGCCCACATCGGCGCCATCCGCGGGATCATCGCCTCGGTGACGATCGCCGGGACCGCGTTCGCTCCGGTGCTGTACTCGCTGTTCTACTCCTGGACCGGCTCGTTCGGTCCGGTGCTGTGGCTCTCGACACTGGTTCCGTTGGCGGTCATGGCGGCCGCGCTCCTGGCGCCCATGCCCCGGCCCGAGCCGGAGGACGCGCCCGAGACCCGTCTCACGACCTGAGCGAGGGAGGCGCGAGAGCGGCCCGCGCGTGTACCCTAGTCGTCGTGTTGCGGATAGCGCATGAGTTGGTCGAGGCGATCGTCGCCCACGCCCGGGCGGACCACCCGGACGAGGCGTGCGGCCTGATCGCCGGCCCCGAGGGCACGGGAGAGCCGAAGAGGCACATCCCGATGATCAACGCCGCCCGCTCCACCACCTTCTACGAGTTCGACGCCGAAGAGTGGAAACAGGTCTACGACCAGATGTGGGACAACGACGAGGAAGTCGTCGTGGCCTATCACTCCCACACCGCGACCGAGGCCTACCCGTCGCGTTCGGACGCCGGCATCGCGACGGAGATGGGCCTGCCCCAGGCGCACTACGTGCTGGTGACCACCCGGGACCCCGACGTCGCCGAAGTGCGGTCGTTCCGCATCGCCGACGGCGAGGTCACCGAGGAGCCCATCGAGGTGGTCGGAGCGCCCGACGCGGTGCAGACCTACAAGTTCGCGCACAGTCCCGACTCGACGGTCTACGACTGTCACTGATCCAGCGCCGCCGCGCACAGGGCGGTGAGACGAGTCTGCCGTTTTTCGACGTCCCGAAGGAATCTCCATGTCTGTTGAAGTTCGTGTCCCCACCATCCTCCGCAGCCACACCGGCGGTCAGAAGCTCGTCAGCGGCGAAGGCGACACGCTCGCCGAGCTGTTCGACGATCTCGACCGGACCCACACCGGCCTGAAGTCCCGCGTCGTCACCGACGAGGGCACGCTGCACCGCTTCGTCAACGTCTACGTCAACGACGAGGACGTCCGCTTCATCGGCGGGCTCGAAGCGAAGCTGTCGGACGGCGACTCGGTCACGATCCTGCCCGCCGTCGCGGGCGGCATGTAGAGCGGGGCACCGGGCCGTGGCGCGCTATCAAGACATCACCGGAATGCTCGGCGATACGCCGCTGGTGGGCCTGCCGCGGCTCTCGCCCTCCCCCGACGTCAGGCTGTGGGCCAAGCTGGAAGGCCAGAATCCGACCGGCTCGGTCAAGGACCGCGTGGCCGCCAAGATGATCGAGGCCGCCGAGGCCGACGGCCGACTGCGGCCCGGCGGCACCATCCTGGAGCCGACCTCGGGCAACACCGGCATCGC
Organism: Glycomyces halotolerans; assembly: GCF_054779575.1. NCBI lineage: Bacteria > Bacillati > Actinomycetota > Actinomycetes > Glycomycetales > Glycomycetaceae > Glycomyces > Glycomyces halotolerans. Next base: position 267,156 of record NZ_BAAGXZ010000001.1, on the reverse strand, counting down.
CGTGGCGATGCTGGCCCAGCGCAAGGGCTACAGGCTGGTCGCGGTCATGCCCGAGAACACCTCCCTGGAGCGGCGGCAGCTGCTGACCGCCTTCGGCGCCGAGGTCGTGTTCTCCCCGGCCGCCGGCGGCTCCAACGCCGCCGTCGCCAAGGCCCGCGAGATGGCGGCCGACAAGCCCGAATGGGTCATGCTCAACCAGTACGCCAATCCCGCCAACGAGGCCGCCCACTACGAGGGCACCGGGCCCGAGATCCTGCGCGACCTGCCCGGCATCACCCACTTCGTGGCCGGGCTCGGCACCACCGCCACGCTCATGGGCGTGGGCCGGTACCTGCGTGAGCACGTCCCCGACGTGCAGATCGTGGCCGCCGAGCCCCGATACGGCGAGCTGGTCTACGGCCTGCGCAACCTCGACGAGGGCTTCGTGCCCGAACTCTACGACGAGAAGGTCCTCACCCGGCGCCTGAGCGTCGGCACCGAGGACGCGCTGAAGCGCACCCGCGAGGTCCTCACCGCCGAAGGCCTGTTCGCGGGCCTGTCGACCGGCGCGGTCGTGCACGCCGGACTGGCCCTGGCCCGCGAGGCCGAGCGGGCCGGAACGACCGCCGACATCGCGCTCCTGGTCGCCGACGGCGGCTGGAAGTACCTGTCGACCGGCGCCTACTCCGACGAGATCGACGTCGCGGCGGGCACGCTCGACGGGCAGGTATGGGCGTGAGATCCGACGTCGAGCTTGCTAGCCTGAGCCGATGAGTACCTCCGATCAGCACAGCGCCGCCGTCGTCGGGCAGTCGTCGGAGGTGCCGCGCCAAGGCGGCCCCGATCCGCGTGCCGGCGCCTCCGCCGCCACCGAACCGCCGGCCCGCTCGTGGCGCCGGCCCGAATCGACCCCGGTGCGCCTGGGACGCCTCGCGGGCGTCGCCTCCTGGGCGCTGGCGCTCGTCCTCACCGGCTCGGCGTCGGCGATCGTGGGCCTGTTCCACGTCTTCGGCGGTGGACCGGGCTGGTTCACCCCGGTGTTCATCACCACCGGCGTCGTCGGCATGCTCCTGACGATGATGGCCTTCGCGACCATCAGGTTCAAAGGCGTCCCGTTCATGTTCATGACCGCCGCGACCTCCACGCTGCTGGCCGCCTTCGTGATGCTCTCTTTGGCCTGATACGTCCCGGCACGTCCCGAGAAGCGAGCGCCCCGCATTAATTGTGTGGCGCTCGCCACCATGTCATTTTGACGACATTCCCGTGCCGAGCAGGAGCGCGTAAGCGGCCTCCGGACGTACGCTCGGAGCCCATGAAAGACGCGCCCATCGGGATCTTCGACTCCGGTGTCGGGGGGTTGACCGTCGCCCGAGCGGTCGCCGAACTGCTGCCCGCCGAACGGCTGCTGTACGTCGGCGACACCGAGCACGTCCCGTACGGGCCCAGGCCCATCGCCGAGGTCCGGCGGCTCACCCTCGACATCTGCGACCACCTGGTGCAACAGGAGGTCAAAGCGTTGGTGGTGGCCTGCAACTCGGCCTCGGCCGCGAGCCTGGCCGACATCCGGGACCGCTACGACGTCCCGGTCGTCGAGGTCATCCGCCCCGCGGTCCGCCGCGCGGTGGCGACCACGAGGACCGGCCGAGTCGGCGTCATCGGCACCGTCTCGACGATCTCGTCGGGGGCCTACCTCGACGCGTTCAACGCGGTGCCGGACGTGAAGGTCACCGCGGTGGCCTGCCCGGCGTTCGTCGACTTCGTGGAACGGGGAGTGACAACCGGCCGACAGCTACTCGGACTGGCCCAGGGGTACCTTGAGCCGCTACAGCAGTCGGAGGTCGACACCGTCGTCCTGGGCTGCACTCACTATCCGCTGCTGTCGGGACTCATAGGACTGGTGATGGGAGAGGACGTGTCGTTGGTGTCGTCCGCGAGCGAATGCGCTCGCGAACTGTACCGGGTGCTGACCGAGAACGACCTCCTCGCCGAAGGCGAGGGGCCGGGAGCGCACCGCTTCCTGGCCACCGGAGACCCGGAGGCCTTCACCCGCACCGCGCGACGCTTCCTCGGAAACCTGTTTCCACAGGCCGCGACCGCAGCACTGGACGAGGTGTGAACTGCCATGAAACTCACCGTGATCGGCTGCGCCGGGTCCTTCCCGGCCCCGGACACCCCCTGTTCGGCCTACCTGGTGGAGGCCGGCGGGTACCGCCTGCTCATCGACTTCGGCACCGGATCGCTCGGCGAACTGCAGAAGCACGTCGACCCGCACCTGCTCGACGCGATCATCATCACGCACCTCCACCCTGACCACTTCTTCGACACCTGCGGCTACGCCGTCATGCGCCGCTACTCGCCGGGCGCACAGCCCGAGCCGATCCCGCTCTACGGCCCCGCCGGCGTCGCCGATCGCATCGTCGCCGCCTACGGGGGGCAAGGGGAGCTGTGCCACCCGTCGCTGCGCGACGTCTACGACTTCCGCGAACTCGAGCCCGGCGCCTTCGAACTCGGGCCGCTCACCGTCATCGTCGACCGCGTCGCCCACCCGGTCGAGACCTACGGCGTCCGCATCGAGCACGCCGGGTCCTCGCTGGCCTATTCCTCCGACACCGGCCCCTGCGCCGCCCTGGAGGCGCTGTCCGCCCACTGCGACGTGCTCCTCGCCGAAGCCTCCTACCTCGAGGGACGCGAGAACCCCAAGGACGTCCACCTCACCGGCAAGGAGGCCGGCGACTACGCCACCAAGGCCGGCGCCGGCAGGCTCCTGCTGACCCACCTGGTCGAACCGTGGGGATCGCGGTCGACCACCCTCGACGAGGCCCGCGCCGCCTACACCGGACCGGTCGAACTGGTCGAACCCGGGCAGGTCCACGAGTTCTGAGCCCCGCTTGGCACATTCTCGGGATGTGACCGTCACCCGGCCCGTCTAACGTCGAGGCATGTCGAGCTACAACGATCCCCCGCAGTACAACGTGGACCCGTCGGCCCCGCAGCCGCCCCACCCTCCCCGGCAACCGCATTACGGCCCCCCGGCGCAGCAGCCTCCCTACGGGCAACCGCCGGTCCAGCCCTACGTCGAGCACCCTCCCCACCAAGGAGCCGCCGGAGGCCGGCCGCCCTATCCGCCCCCGGGCGGCTACACCCCCATGCCGCCGCCGCCGCCCGAGCCGCGCAAGCGCGGCCGCGTCCTCATCGCCTCGATCCTGTCGGTGGCGCTGCTGCTGGGCATCGGCGCGTTCGTGTTCTTCCAGTTCGTCTGGACCACCGGCCCCGACCCGGCCGAACGCTTCCCGGCGAGCGCCGGCATGTACGTCGAGGTCAACCTCGACCCCTCGTTCGACCAGACCCCCAAACTCCTCGAGCACCTGTCCAAATTCGAGGGACTCGACTACTCCGACACCGACGACCTGTTCGCCGACCTCATCGAAGAGTCCGGACTCGAAGGCGTCGAAGCCGAACGCGACCTGACCTCCTGGCTCGGCCGCCGCCACGGCTTCGCCCTCTGGCAGCACGACGACCAGCCCTACGGCGTGATCAACCTCGCCAGCACCGACGCCGCGGCCGCCGAAGCCGGCATCGAACGGATCCGCGACGCCTCCGGCGCCACCGCAGAGGAGTGGGCCTACACGGTCAACGACGACTCGGTGCTCATGGTCGTCGGCGAAGGCGGCGCGGCCGACGCGCTCGCGGCCGCCGAGTCCGAAGCCGACGCCTCGCCGCTGTCGGACGCCTCCGGATACGACGAGGCCCGCTCCTGGCTCGACGGCGACCAGCTCCTGGTCTACTGGCTCGACACCGACGCGCTCTTCGAGATGGGCGAGCTCATGGGCGACGAGGAGGAACTCGAGTCGCTCAGCTCCATGTACTCCGGCCACGCCGTCATGGGCGTCGCCGCCTTCGACGAGGGCTTCGAATTGTCCTACCGCGCCTTCGGCGAGCAGGACGACCCGTGGACCGGCTCCGACGACCTGATGGACAACATGGGCCAGATGCCCGCCGCCGACCTCGCCGTCACCGCCGACGTCCCCGAGAACCTCGACGAGATCACCGAGGAGTGGATCGACACGCTCGAAGGCGAGACCGGCTCGAGCGGTGAAGCCGATGCCGAACCGGGCCGGGCCGAAGGCGAAGGCCCGCTGACCGCTGAGGAGTACGACGAGTACCTCGAACTCGACGAGCAGTGGTGGAACGACGAACTGGCCGCCGAAGACGAGGCCCGCTACGAGGAGCTGGAGTCCCGATACTGGGAGTACGGCACCGAAGAGGAGCCCTGGGTCTACGAAGAGGACGACTACGGTTCGGAGTTCGACGACATGTTCGGCGAGGCCGAGGAGCTCATCGGCCTGCTCTCGGGCGCCCAGCTCAGCCTGGCCGCCGACTTCCCCGCCGACAGAGCCGAATTCGACCCCGAGACCCTGTTCTTCCAGGCCCTGCTCGCCGAGGACCGCGCCGAGGAGCTCGAGCAGCTCATCACCGAAGCGGCCGGCGACGAGCAGCTGCCCGACGGTGTCGAGGTCGACGGCTCCGAGCTGACCTACCAGGGCGGCAATGTCGCCGAAGGCACCCTCGCCGAGGACCCGCGCTTCGCCGACTTCGCCGCCGCCGCTCCCGGCAGCATCGCGCTGGCCGCGTGGGCGGACCTCAGCGGTCTCGGCGAATACGAGGGGGCCCACCAGGCCGAGCCGCTCTCGGCCTTCGCGTGGGCGCACGGCACCGTCGACGGCGACGGCACCGGGCTGGCCCGGCTGTACCTCAAGTGATCACGACCCTCTGAGATCGGGATCGGCCACGCTAGGCTCGACTGCGTGACCGATCCCGATGTTCATGCGCGCCCGTCACAGGAGCGCGGACCGGCTTCGACGCGCCTGGTGCCCGAGCCGGGTTCGCCGCGGTCGCCGTTCCAGCGGGACCGCGCGAGAGTCCTGCATTCGGCGGGATTCCGTCGCCTCGCCTCCAAGACGCAGGTCCACACGGCCGGGACCGACGACTTCCTGCGGACCAGGCTCACCCATTCGCTGGAGGTCGCGCAGATCGCCCGCGAGGCCGGCGACAAGCTCGGCTGCGACCCGGACGTGGTCGACGTGGCGGGGCTGGCGCACGACCTGGGGCACCCGCCGTTCGGCCACAACGGCGAGGACGCGCTCCATTCGGTGGCCGGACTGTGCGGCGGCTTCGAGGGGAACGCGCAGACGCTGCGGGTCCTGACCCGCCTGGAGGCGAAGGTGCTGGACGCCGAGGGCCGCTCCGCGGGCCTGAACCTGACTCGCGCCTCGCTTGACGCCACGTGCAAATACCCGTGGGAGGCCGGCGGCGACTCCCGGAAGTTCGGCGTCTACGCCGACGACCGGCCGGTCTTCGACTGGTTCAGAGCCGGGGCCCCGGACGGACGGCAGTGCCTCGAGGCGCAGGTGATGGACTGGTCCGACGATGTGGCCTACTCCGTCCACGACGTGGAGGACGGTCTGCACGGCGGCTACATCGATCTGGCCAGGCTCATGGACGACCCCGACGAGCAGGCCGGGGTCTGCGAGGACGTGTCGGGCCGGTACTCGGACGAATCGGCGGCCGCGCTCCAGGAGGCGCTGAAGGACCTCCTGCACGACCCGGTGATGCGCCGTCTCCACGACTACGACGGGTCGTTCGCCTGCCAGGTGGCGTTGAAGGACTTCACGTCGACGATGGTGGGCCGGTTCGTGAACGCCGCGGTCGACGCCACCCGCGACCGGTTCGGCGACGGCCGGCTGCGGCGATTCGACGCCGAGCTGATCGTTCCCGACCGCGAACGGGTCCAGTGCGCGCTGCTGAAAGGCATCGCCTGGCGGTACGTGATGCAGCCGCGGACCTCTGAGGCCTGGTACGAGCGCCAGCGGGAGATCCTGGTGGACCTGGTGGCCCTGCTGAGCGAGCGGGCGCCGGGGCGGCTGGAACCCATGTTCGCGGCCGCCTGGCGTGAAGCCGGTGACGACGCCGCGCGCCTGCGGGTCGTGATCGACCAGGTGGCGTCGCTGACCGACACCTCGGCGCCCGTCTGGCACACCCGCCTGACCGACGCGTTACCGGAAACTCGCCGGTTCGGCGCGTCCTGTCGAACCTGCGCTATCTTTGTCTATATATTCAGTGGCATGCTTGATATCAAAGGAGGTGCAGCCGTGACTCGCACCGTGATCGACATCGACGACGGGCTGCTCAGCGAGGTGAGCCAGGCGCTCGGCACCTCGACGAAGAAGGAGACCGTCAATGCGGCCTTGAGGGAAGTCCTCGAGACCCGGCGCCGCGCGATCGCGCTGACGCGGCTCCGTGTCATGGTCGCGGACGGAGCGGTCGACGCTTCACTGTTCGAGGACAAGCGGAACTACCGCCGATGAGCCCGGCTCGGTATCTCATCGACACCAGCGCGCTCGCCCGGCTCCTGCTCGGTGACGGCAAAGAGTACGGCTGGGACAGGGCGGCTGAGGCCGGACTGATCGCCGTGTGCTCCATCATCGAGCTGGAGTATTTGTTCAATGCTCGAACCTGGGAGGATCGGCGGCGTTTGGAGCAGTTGCTCGGCGGATTGTTCGGATGGGTCCTCGTAGACGACCGGATGCTGCGCAGAGCCACCGAGGTTCAGCAGGCACTGACTCGCATCGGCGAACACAGGAGCGCGGGGCCTGTCGACCTGCTCGTGGCCGCCACCGCCGAGCTCCACGATTTGACCTTGCTGCACCACGACCGTCATTTCGACTGTGTCGCAGCGGTCACCGGCCAGCCGGTCGAATGGTTCGGCTCTGAGCGCTCAGGACCCGGAGGGGTCTGACCGCACGGCCGCGGCCTGGCATTCGCGGCTCTCGGCTCGGGAGTGAGGGGTCAGTACCGCGGCAGTCCGGCGAGCCGCTCGGGCCAGTAGGGGCTTCGCGGTTCGGGGCCGCTCCATTCGGCGACGAGCACCGTCGCGTCGTCGAGCAGTTTGCCGCCGTGGTGGTCCATGATGCTGCGGACCAGGCGGCGCAGCGTCTCGGGCGCCGGGAGCTGGTCGGTGTGGTGGCGGATGAGGAAGTCGATGAACTGCGGCACCCCGAATTCACGACCGGCGTGGTCGCGCGCCTCGGTGATGCCGTCGGTGTAGAGCACGACTCGATCGCCGGGCTCCAGCTGCTCGCTGCACACGGTGGGCTCGACCCCCAGGTCGATGCCCATGGGGTGGGCGGGACGGCACTCCAGGGTCGTCGACCACCGCTGGCCGCGGATGACGATCGGCGGGGGGTGACCGCGGTTGGTCCAGGTCAGCATCCCGTCGGTGGTGTCGAGGGTGGCCAGGACGCCGCTGACGTACCGATTGCCTTCGAACTGCTCGACGAGGACGTGTTCGATCGCCTCGCTGATCTCGGCGAGGCTGATGTCGCGGCGGCGCTGGTTGCGGTAGCTGGCCACGGCGAGGTTGGCGGCGACTCCGGCGGCGGTGTCGTGGCCCATCGAGTCGAACACCGCCAGATGCACCACGTCGTCGGCGATCGCGTAGTCGAAGGCGTCGCCTCCCACCTCGTAGGCGGGCTCCATGAGACCGCTGATCACCACGTCGGCGTCCGCGTAGGTCCGCGGCGGCATGAGCTGCCACTCCAGCTCCGCGGCGACCTCCATCCGCTTGGTCCGCAGCAGCCGCGGGTAGGAGTCGCTGGTGCGGCGCCGGCCGATGATCACCAGCGCGACCATCGACGCCAGGAGTTCGGCCTTCCTCACCGCGCGCTCATCATCGTTCGCGCAGCTCACCCGCAGCACGCCGAGGCGCTCGGTGCCTTTGATCAGCGGCGTCCACCACAGGCTTCGGCCTTCCTCGTCCTCGGATCCCTGCACGGGCTGCCCGTACTGGAACGCGCGTCCGGCCAGGGTCCCCTCTACCGGGAGGTCCGGGACGGAGCCCTGCACGGCGTCGGTGCCGAACCCGGTCATATCGCGCAGCACTTCCTGCTGCATGTCGACCAGGTAGATCGCCACGTTCCGGAGGTCGGCCATGCCGGCGTGCCGGTCGGCCTCGAGGGGGATGTCCCTGAACTTGACGAGGTGGCTCACGTCGAGCAGGCCGGAGAGCATGTCGAGGACGCGGTTCTCGTCCGGTGCGTCCATGCGTCGTCGCCTCCTCGCCCAGGGCTCGGGCCCTCGGCGCCCGGCACGTGGGTTTACCACCCTGCGGGAGGACGAAACGCGTTTCTCGTGCTCGGGAGTCTAGACCTTGCGGAAGACGAGGTCGAAGATCCGGCGTCCGGCCGCCACGCCGCGGCGCTCGAACTTGGTGACCGGTCGGTGCTCGGGACGCGGGGCGAATCCGTCGGCGGTGTTCTCCAGCGCCTCGTCGGCGGTGAGGACCTCCAGCATCTGCTCGGCGTAGTCCTCGATGTCGGTGGCGCAGTGGATGATCCCGCCGCCGCGCAGGAGTCCCCGCATCGTCGCCACGTGCTGGGGCTGGATGATCCGGCGCTTGTGGTGGCGCTTCTTGGGCCACGGGTCGGGGAAGTAGACGCGGATCTCGTCGAGTGATCCGGGCTCGATGCCGTGCCACAGCAGCGGCAGCGCGTCGCCTTGGTGGATCCGCACGTTGTCGATGCCGCGCTCGTCGCAGCGGGCCATGAGGTCGGCGACGCCCTGCGGGTAGACCTCGACGGCGAGCAGGTCGCGGTCGGGGTCGGCCGCGGCCAGGGCCGCGGCGGCCTCGCCGTTGCCCGAACCGATCTCCAGGATCACCGGTGCGGTGCGCCCGAACGGCCGCGCGAAGTCGATGCGGCCGTCCTCGGGGCGCCACTCCAGGCCGTAGCGCGGCCACAGCCTCGCCATCGCCTCGTCGTGGCGCGGCTTGTTGCGGCTTTGACGGAAGTTGAAGGTCAGGATGTGGCGGTGCTCGGTCTGCTCTGGCATAACCGTTCGAGTTTAGCGGGGGACTCGTAGGAGCGGCCCCTGACGCCGCCGCCGTGTTCGGTGCGCCTGGCCTCGGGCCGGTGCGGAGGGTCCTCCGGCTCGTCGCGGAGCGTGCCGTTCTCGAACAGGAAGGACTCGCGCCGCTCCCCGTCGTCGGCGTCGTCGTCGGCGCCCGGCTGCTCGGGAACGTACGTCGGCGGTTCGGTGTCGGGGTATTCGGGCTCGGCGGCGAGCATGGCGCGCGCCGGGTGGGCGGCCTTGCTGCGCAGCAGCTGCTTGGCGCGGGCGCGCAGGAAGTACACGTACAGGCTCAGCGCCACGATCGCGATGCCCGCGCCGAACCAGAAGCCCGGCCCGGCGATGACGACGCCCAGCAGCTCCACCAGGGTGAGGGCGATGAGGACGTACAGCACTCGGCGGTGGCGCCGCCGCCACCACTCGGCGCGCATCTCTCGAAGCCTGGCCGTCTCACGCATCTCGGGGTCCTCGCCGGTCACCGACTGGTCGGATTCCAACCGTACCGACTCCCCGCGGCGATTGCCGCGCCGCTCCCACGTACGCGGAACCCGTGCGGCCCGAACGGGATCGGCCAGCGGACCGCGCTGCTCGGGAGGTGCCGGAGAATGCGGTGGTTCGCCCGTTTCGCCGAGTTCGGGGGACGGGTGGGGCGCCGGTCGGTCGGGGCGGTGCGCTTCGCGGGCGAGCACGCGGGCGTCGGAGGCGGCGCGGTCGGCGATCATGCGCTCGTCGGGATCGTATCGGCGCACGAGCGCCGGCGTGAGTGCGAGCAGGCAGGTGGCGACCAGCAGCGCCAGCAGGACCGAAGCGGGCATCTCTCACCTCCCTGGCGGTGTAGGCCGGATCCAGTGCGTTCCCCAACGGTACGCAATAGCCTGACGGATTTCCGACACTTAACAAGAAGCCTCCTCTACCGCACGTTGGGCACCGACGCCGGTCACAATCGGGCTACAATCCCCGACATTGTCGAATATTTCGCCATTCATGCGCTGTTTGCACCTTTATTCCACTGCCGAACTGGCTTAACCTCGGAGCACAACTCAGAACGTGGTCGTTCGTTAACCCAAGGGAGACTCCCGAACCTCCCGAGACCGTCATCGTCGAAGCGCCGCGCAGCGAGCGCACAACCCGAGCCCCCGAATCCTACGAGCTCGGCGCCACATGGAAGGAGCAACCGGCGAACATGCCCGACACCGTTCCCGCCGGAGATCCCCGCAGCGTCGATTCCCAACGCCCCGACGCCCCCGAGACCCTGTCCGACCCAGAACTCATCGCGGCCACCCGCAGCGGCGACACCACCGCCTACGCCGTGCTCTACGAGCGCCACGTCCACGCCGCTCGCCGGCTCGCCCGAGTGCTCGCCCACGACGCCGCCGCGGCCGACGACCTCGTCTCCGAGACCTTCGCCAAACTCCTCCACACCCTCCACGAAGGCAACGGACCCGAACTGGCCTTCCGCCCCTACATGCTCCGCACGCTGCGGAACACCTTCTACGACCGCGTCCGCCGCGACCACCGCATCGAGTACACCGACGACCTCACCAAGCACGAGACCGGCGTGGCCTTCGCCGACCCGGCCGTCGAGGGCCAGGAGCGCCGCTACGCCGCGCTCGCCTTCGGCAAGCTCCCCGAGCGCTGGCAGATGGTGCTGTGGCACACCGAGGTCGAAGAGGACTCCCCGGCCGAGATCGCCTCCATGCTCGGCATGACCCCCAACGGCGTCTCCGCCCTGGCCTACCGGGCCCGCGAGAAACTGCGGCAGAACTACCTCAGCGAGCACGCCGCCGACTCCCCGCCGGAGGAATGCCGGTGGACCGTCGACCGGCTCGGCGCCCGCGTGCGCGAGAAGCTCGGCGTCCGCGACGCCCAGAAGGTCGACGACCACCTCGAGAACTGCGTCTCCTGCAACCTCCTGTTCGCCGAGCTCACCGAACTCAACTCCGGGCTGCGCGGCACCATCGCCGGCGTCTTCCTCGGCGCCGCGAGCGTCCCGTACCTGGCCGCGGGAAGCGCCGTGGCCGGCGGCATGGTCGTCGGCGGCGCCCTCGGCGTCCTGTTCAAGCCGTTCATCGTCGCCGCGAACTGGGTCCGGCGGGTCTTCCAGCAGCTCGGCACCAAAGGCAGCGTCGCCACCGGCACGGCCGTAGCCGTGGTCGCGGCCGCGGCCGTCTTCGCCCTGACCTCCGGAGAACCGGAGGAGGAACCGCAGGCCACGGCCGACCCGCCCGCCGCAGCCGAGCCCGAGGACGAGCCCGCCGACGAACCGGCCCCGCCCGACGAGGAACCCGAGGCCCCGGACTCGGGCGACCCCGAACCGCCCGCCGACGACGAGCCCGCGCCGGGCCAGGACCCGCCCGAGCCCGCGCCCGACCAGCCGGCGCCGGACCAGCCCGCCGACGAGCCCGAACCTCCCGCCGTCTACGCCATCGAACACGGCCTCGGCACCGCCGGCCTGGTCGCCGGCGTCGACGGCGTCCTGCCGATCCGCCTGGAGCCGACCGGCTCCGGCGGCGGATACGCACCCACGACCGAGCGGCGCGCCGAAGCCGCCGAGGCCCGGCCCGCCGGGTGGGCCCAGGCAGCGTCCAACCGCGTCGAACTCGAGATCGCACTGCCCGAAGGCGTCGGCCTCGCCTCCGAGGACGCCGATCCGGGCTGGACCTGCGAGAGCGACGGCGACTACATCCAATGCGCCATCCGGGAAATGCCCGACCCGGCCGAGGCGAACGTCCGGATCGACATCGCCGACCACGTCACCGGCTACCAGACCTTCACCGTGACCGTCGACGGCGCGGGCGTGTCCGGGACGACCGAGCTGCGCGTCCCCGTGGCGCCGGCCGATTCCGAGGTCGCCTACGCCAGTCTCGACGCCACCGGCGTCACCGCCGCGGGCAACACGTGGATGACCTGCGCCGCGCCCGGATGCCGGGAGACGACCGGCATCGGGGCGGGCGACCGGCACCCGATGAAGCCCTACAAACCGTCGAAAGGCGACCCGCAGCCGCCCGCCGGGAAGGACGGCGAAGCCGTCAGCGGCGCCTCGCTCGACGTCCCGGCCGGCTCGACGGTGCTGTGGGCGGGCCTGTACTGGGCCGGCGTCGACGACGACGTGCCCGGCAAGGTCGCGCTGGCGGACCCGAGCGGAGCTTGGACCGACCTGAGCGCGAGCAAGTCGATCGACACCGATCCGGGACGCCAGGCCTACGTCGAGGTCACCGATCTCGTCGGCGACGCGGGCGAGTACTGGGTCGCGACCGACAATCACGCCCTGCCGAGCTCGGACTGCGGGCGCTGGCCGCCGAAGGGCGAGCCGCACTGCGCGGACCCGCTGTGGGCCGGCTGGTCGATCACCGTCGTCTTCGCCGAGCCGGGCGCCGAGCGGCGCGAGGTCGCCGTCTACGACGGGGCCCCGGCCTCCGACGCCGAGATCGAGGTCCGCGGCGGCGGCGAGGTCACCGTCGCGCACACGCTCTGGGGCGGGTCGGCCTACGACAGCGGCGACAGCTTCAGCATCGGCGGCAGCGGGATGGGCCAGCCGGCGCGCTGCAAGGCGAACGGCGCGCTCAACAACCCGCACTGGTACACCTTCGGCGTCGACGTCTCGGTCAACACCGCCACACTGAGCGAGGACGGAGCCGTCCGCTACCACCGCGGCGGGGACGAGTTCATCATCGGGGTGGTAGCCATAGCCACTCCCAGTGAGTGACGCGCGGACACGCTAGGCTGTGACCTGATGCCGACCTCAACGACCTCAACCCAGCCACCGGAGCAGACCGGCTCGGGAGCGCTCCCTTCTCGCTTGTGGCGGCTCTTTCGTCGGCACAGCGGCGAGCTGTTCCGCTTCCTCGGCGTCGGCGGCACCGCCTACCTGATCGACATCGGGCTGTTCAACCTGCTGATACTGGTCTTCGACTGGACCGACTGGATCGCCAGGGTCCTCGCGGCGGTCGTGGCGACCACGTTCGCGTTCTTCGGGAACCGGCAGTGGACCTGGCGCGACCGCCTCGGCGGCGCGGCTGCCCACCGCCAGTACGTCCTCTACTTCTTCTTCAACGGCATCGGCCTGCTGATCTCGCTGGGGTTCCTGTGGGCCAACAACGGCCTGGCGCTGGTGTGGCCGCAGTACTTCGACACGCTGCTGGCCAAGAACCTCGCGGCCTACTTCTTCGGCGTGGGCGTGGCCTCGCTGTTCCGGTTCTACGCCTACCGGACCTGGGTGTTCCGCCGCCCCGACAACCCCGCCTGACGACATGAGAACGGCCCGGCCGATCCTATAGGAAATATCCTATTTCCTATAGGATCGGCCGGGCCGTTCGGGCGTCGGATCAGGCGCTGTCGCCTTGGGTGGCGCGGCGGCTGCGGTCGTCCTCGGCGAGCTGGTAGATGATCGCCTTGACCTTGTCCACCTTGGGCACGTCGATGAGCTCGATCTCGCCGTCGTCGGAGGCCGAGTCGATCTTCAGGTCGCCGTAGCCGAGAATGCGCTCGGCGATCGACTGCGTGTAGGACACGGTGTTGACGCGGGCGAGCGGGATGTGCCGGCTCTCGCGGGTGATCATGCCGATCCGCCACATGACGCGCTGGTCGGTGATGACGTAGTGGGTCGTCTGCCAGGCGATCCAGGGAATCACCGACAGCCACACCAGCAGGCCCGCGAAGACGACGACCTCGGCGAGTACGGCCCAGGTCTTGAACTCCCAGTCGGCCTGAGAGGTGTAGTAGATGGCGATGGCCGCGAGGAGCAGGAAGACGACGAACCAGAGGACGGGCCCGACGGCCTCCTTCCAGTGCGGGCGGGTGTGGAGCTTGACCTCTTCACCGCGGGCGAGCTGATCGTCGGGATACCCCACTGCAAGACCTCCAGGAGTGAGAAACGGGCGGTGCGGATTGACGGCTCGCAGGCGCTGTCGCCGAAACGTGCGAGGCGAAAATCGGGCCGGCCGTGGGTGGGCGGTAATCGATTCACCTGCACAGTACAACACCGCGTCAGCGTCCGAGCGCGCCAGATTCGCCCTCGTCCACGGGACGGCCCCTAGGACACCCAGCCGTTCTTGGCCGCGTGCCAACCCAACTGGATGCGGGTGTCGACGTCCGCCAGGTCCATCAGGTCGCGCACCCGGCGCTGCACCGTGCGCAGCCCGATGCCCAGTTTGGAGGCGATCGCCTGGTCGGTCAGCCCGGCGATCAGGAGGCTGAGCAGGAGCACGTCGTCGCCGTCGATGCCCGAATCGTCCTCGCGCTCAGGGTAATGCGCCGGAATCGCGTTCTCCCACAGCTGCTCGAACAGCTCGATCGCCAGTTCCACGATGGAGGCGTTGGAGGTGATGATGGCGCGCGGCTTCTCGGATCCGGGGTCCTCGATGATCGTCGAGCGGTCGTCGATGACGAGCAGCTTCAGCGGCAGCCGCTTCACGAAGCGGATCTCGTCGCTCCAGTCCAGGTGGCGGCGGAGGTACTCGCCCTCCCGGTCGGCGTCCAGCACCGCGCGGTCGAACAGCAGCCGGTAGCACACGCCCGGCGACTGCAGCTCGCGATGCTGCTCGCCGTCGGGCACCGGCAGGATTATCGGCGGTTTGACGAAGGTCCGGACGCACTGTTCGGCCGTGTCCCGCAGCTGCGTCAGTCGCGACTGGATGGCGACCGCGCCGGTGACCTGCTCCCAGCGCCCGCGGTCGTCGCGCCCGCCGCGGCCGGGACCGGTGCGGTGGATCTCCAGCAGCTCCCTGAGGGCGTCGTAGCCGACGCGGACCGACTGCAGCTGGGAGGCCAGCCGGCCGCCGAGGACGATGTCGGGGGCGACGGCGCGGTAGCGGGAGTCGGCGATCATGGTCGCGAAGCCCGCGTCGACCAGTTCGGCGAGCATGCGGCGGGTCCGAGCGGCCTCCAGACCGGACTCGGCGGCGAGCTGGAAGACCGAGGCATCGGCCTTCGACAGCAGGAGCCGGTAGAGGCGCTCGTTGTCGGGCCCGAGACCGGTGGCCGGGTCGTCGGCCCCGTCTCCCACATCGTCGGTCAAACCGCCCCCTCAGTCGTGTCGCCGGAGGTGGACGACGTCGCCGGCGGCGACGGTCAGCACCTCCTCGCGGCCCTCCTCGTCGCGTCGCTCGACGACCAGTCTGCCGTCGTCCTCGATGTCGACTGCGACTCCTGCTACCTTGCGCCCGTTGGGGAAACATACCTCAACTCGCCGTCCGAGGGTGGCCGAGTAATGGCGCCAGCGCTCGACCGCGCGGGCCGGCCCCTCGTCGCTCCAGGTCCGGTAGACGGCCGCGAAGTGGGCGAGGAAGTGCGCGGCCAGCTCTTCGCGGTCGAGGACCGGCGCTCCCGCCAGCAGTAGCGAAGTCGCCTGTGGCACGGGCAGTTCGTCCTCGGTCAGCGAGACGTTGAGGCCGGCGCCGAGGACGACCGCGCCGTTCTCGACCGAGGCGAGGATGCCGCAGAGTTTGCGGTCGTCGATGAGGATGTCGTTGGGCCACTTGAGTTTTGCCGATACTCCGGCTACGGTGCGGAGGGTCTCTTCGAGGGCTACGGCCGCGGCGAGGGTGAGTGTGCCCCACTGCTCGTGCGGCGCGGTGGGCCGCAGCAGCATCGAGAACATCAGTCCCGCGCCGCTGGGGCAGACCCACTGGCGGTCGAGTCTGCCGCGTCCGTGCGTCTGCTGCTCGGCGAAGAGGACCCGTCCCTGTTCGGCGCCGTGGCGGGCGGCGTCGGCGAGATCGGCATTGGTGGAACCTGTGACATCCACCACATCTACCTCGGTCCAGAAGTCGGACTTCTGCGACAACAACGACCAGAGCAAGTGCCGGTCAAGTGGCCTTCGCGTCGGTGTGCTCACGCACCCAGCCTAGTCACAGACCGGGCCGATACGATCCGTGTCGTGACCGACATCGACATCCACACGACCGCCGGGAAGCTCGCCGATCTCACCGAGCGCCTCGATGAGGCCGCCACCGGCAATTCCCGCGCGATCGAGAAGCAGCATGAGAAGGGCAAGCGCACCGCACGTGAGCGCCTGGAGGCGCTGCTCGACGAGGGGTCGTTCGTCGAGCTCGACGCCCTCGCCCGCCACCGGTCGACGAACTTCGGCATGGAGGCCAACCGCCCGTACGGCGACGGCGTCGTCACCGGCTACGGGACCATCGAAGGCCGCGAGGTGTGCGTCTTCGCCCAGGACTTCACCGTCCTCGGCGGCTCGCTCGGACAGGTATCCGGTGAGAAGATCACCAAGATCCAAGACCTGGCCCTGCGCACCGGCCGCCCCCTGATCGGCATCTCCGACTCCGGCGGCGCGCGCATCCAGGAAGGGGTGGCCAGCCTCGGCGGCTACGGCGACATCTTCTTCCGCAACGTCCGCGCCTCGGGCGTGATCCCGCAGATCTCCCTGATCATGGGCCCGTGCGCGGGCGGAGCCGTCTACTCGCCGGCGATCACCGACTTCACGATCATGGTCGACCAGACCAGCCACATGTTCATCACCGGACCGGACGTGGTCCGGGCCGTGACCGGCGAAGACGTCGGCATGGAGGAACTCGGCGGCGGACGCACCCACAACGCGGTCGCCGGCAACGCGCACTACCTCGCCAGCGACGAGGGCGACGCGCTCGAGTACGTCAAGCACCTGCTGAGCTACCTGCCGTCGAACAACCTCGACGAGCCGCCGGTCTACGAGACCAAGGACTTCGAGCTCGACCTCACCAGCACCGACTACGAGCTCGACACGCTCATCCCGAACTCGGCGAACCAGCCGTACGACATGCACAAGATCATCGAGGCGGTGCTCGACGACGGCGAGTTCCTGGAGACCCAGGAGCTGTTCGCCAAGAACATCATCACCGGCTTCGGCCGGCTCGACGGCCGCCCGGTCGGCATCGTGGCGAACCAGCCGATGCACTTCGCCGGCACGCTCGACATCGACGCCTCGGAGAAGGCGGCGCGGTTCATCCGCTTCTGCGACTGCTTCAACATCCCGGTGATCTCCTTCGTCGACGTCCCCGGCTTCCTGCCGGGCACCTCGCAGGAGCACGACGGGATCATCCGGCGCGGGGCCAAGCTGATCTACGCCTACGCCGAGGCCACCGTCCCCAAACTCACCGTCGTCTGCCGCAAGAACTACGGCGGCGCCTACTGCGTGATGGGCTCCAAGCACGTCGGCGCGGACCTGAACCTGGCCTGGCCGACCGCCGAGATCGCCGTCATGGGCTCGCAGGGCGCGGTCAACATCCTCTACCGGCGCGACCTCGCCAAGGCCGACGACGAGCAGGCCAAGCGGGCCGAGCTCATGGCCGAATACGAGGAGAAGCTCAACAACCCGTACGTCGCCGCCGAGCTCGGCTACATCGACGCGGTCATCCAGCCGCACGAGACCCGCGCCCAACTGGTGCGGGCCCTGCGCATGACCGGTTCCAAGCGCGACGAACTGCCGGCCAAGAAGCACGGCAACATCCCCCTGTAGGCGCCCCGGTCGCGGCGGGCCGGGAGCCGTTTTCCGGCCCGCCGCGATGCACGGACGGCACGCGGGGCTGAGCGCACCACTCCCATCCCACGGGCCTGATCCGGGTACCGTCTTATACAGCTGGGGGAAGCGGGACATTTCGTCCCGATCGAGATTGGGAGTGGGCCATGACACAGACCGTAGGGTTGCTGCCTGGGCATTGGACCAGGCGGTACGCCATGTTGATCGACGTCGGCTACCTCTACGCGGCGGCGGCGGAGCTGCTTCTCGACGCCACATCCCGACGTGACTACCGCGTCGACGCCGAGAAGCTCATCAGTTCGCTCATGGAGCGCGCGTCCATGCGAATCCCCGACGGCGAGCTGCTGCGGCTGTACTGGTTCGACGCCGCCAGGGACCGGGTCCCCACCGTCGACCAGCGCGTCATCGCCAACATGGAATACGTCAAGGTCCGGCTCGGCAACCTCAACTCGCGGGGGCAGCAGAAGGGCGTCGACGCCCAGATCCGCTCGGATCTGGAGCTGCTGGCCCGCCACCGCGCCGTCCACGAGGCGATTCTCCTGGCCGGCGACGAGGACATGGTCCCCGCCGTCGAGGTCGCGCAGGCCTACGGCGTCCGCATCCACCTGTGGGGCGTCGAACCGCCGTACGGCACCAATCAAGCCGAGCGGCTGGTGTGGGAATCCGACAAGGTCGAGACCATCGACGCCGAGGAGCTCAAGCCCTACTTCGCCAAGAGCGGCACCGCCGCGGCGGCGACGCGCAACATGGTCGGCGCGCCGATGGCCGAGCCGGAACCCAGCGTGCCGAGTCCGGCCGCCGTCTTCGGGCACCGCGAATCGGTCGCGGTGACGATGAACGCCGCCGACGCGCTGGCGCAGGCCGAATCTGCCCGGCCGAAGTTCGTGCGCACGCAGCAGACCGGCGAGAAACTCGACCCCGAGACCGTACGGCAGGTGGGGGAGTACGTCGGCCACAAGTGGCTGCTGACCCGCGGGGCCGACAACATCGCCGACCTCCTGCCGGGACCGCAGCTGCCGACGGTCATCGACAAGGAGCTTCTGGTGGAAGCCGAGAAGGAACTCGGTTACTCTCTACGCGACCACCCCGAAGCCCGGATCTGGGTCCGCGACGGCTTCTGGGAGAGGGTCCACCGCGAATTCGACATCGAGGATTGAGCCGATGAGCATGGAACTCAAGGTCCTCCGGGGCAACCCGACCGACGAGGAGCTGGCCGCGATCGTCGGTCTCGTCGCCGCGCTGCCGCGCGAGGAGGAGGAGACCGAGACGAACGGCCGCCGGCGCCGCGCCGCGTGGGCCGACCCTGGCCTGCGCCTGCGGGTGCGCCGCTCGTGGCGCGACACGGCCGTCCCGGCGAGGCGGGGCCTGGACCGGTGAGCCGACCGCCCGCAGCCCCGAACCCGACTGAAGGTCATACCCGCCCGTTCGTGCTCGCTTCGGCTTCGCCGGCGCGGCGCCAGCTGCTGACCGCGGCCGGGATCGAACCGGAGGTCGTCGTCTCCGGCGTCGACGAGAGCCAGGTGATGGGTCACGACCCCGCCGAGCTCGCGAGCACGCTCGCCGAGCTGAAGGCCTCGGCGGTGCTCAACCTGGTGAGTCCCCGGACGCTCGTGCTCGGCTGCGACTCGGTGCTGCACTTCGACGGCGAGATCCTCGGCAAACCCGAGAGCGGCGAAGAGGCGCTCTCGCGGTGGAAGCGCATGCGCGGCCGCTCCGGGACGCTCCACACCGGGCACTGCCTGATCGACGTCGCCGCCGACCGGCGCGTCGTCCGCGCTTCCGGCACGGTGGTGCACTTCGCGGAGGTCTCCGACGCCGAGATCGCCGCCTACGTCGCGACCGGAGAGCCGCTGCACGTGGCGGGCTCGTTCACGCTCGACGGCTACGGCTCGGCCTTCATCGACCGCATCGAAGGCGACCCGGGCACGGTCATCGGATTGTCGATGCCGCTGTTGCGCAACATGCTCGGCGAACTCGAGATCGCCCTCACCGACTTGTGGAGATGAGTGCTCCCACCTAGACCGCAGAAGCGGCGCGGAGCCGATGAGGCTCCGCGCCGGTAAGTTCCGGTCGGCTATTCACGCCACTTGATGCCGCAGCCGGTGGACGGGTAGTGCGGCTCGGGAACGGCCTCGCCCTTGCGGACGTGCTCGATGGCGGTGGCGAGGTATTCGCCGGAGACCGGGACGCCGTTGCCGGGCGTCGAGCCGTCGAAGGCGCCGCGGTAGGCGAGCTTGCGGTCGGGCCCGTAGAGGAAGAAGTCGGGCGTGCAGACGGCGTTGTAGGCGCGGGCGACCTCCTGCGACTCGTCGACCAGGTACGGGAAACCCCAGTTGGCGCGGGCGGCCTGCTCCGCGAGCCCGGCGGGGGCGTCGTCGGGGTAGTTCTCGGCGTCGTTGGAGCAGATGGCCACCACGTCGAGGTCGGCCTGCCCGGTCGTGAACGCCCCGAACGTCTGCTCGATGTGCCGCACGTACGGGCAGTGGTTGCAGACGAAGGCGATCAGCAGCGCGGTGGCCTCGAAGTCCGCGAGGGAACGGTCGTTGCCGTCGAGGTCGGGAAGGGTGAAATCGGGGGCCGGAGTGCCGAGCGGAACCATGTGCGAGTTGAGAGCCACGAGAGCCCCTCCTAGATCGATGCGTCTTTGTCCGCGTTTCATCCTAGTCCGCGGCGACGGCGGAAGGTCTCGACTGATATCGGCCCCCGTCCCTGATCTCCGGCGAGATTGGCGGCGGGCGCTTCGCGCCGCTGCTGCGCAGCGGGTCCCGGGTCCGGTGCTGTGCTGTCTGATTCACCTGCCCCTCCGCCCCGTCCCTGATCTCTGGCGAGATTGGCGGCGGGCGCTTCGCGCCGCTGCTGCGCAGCGGGCCCCGGGCCCGGTGCTGCGCTGTCTGGTTCACCTGGCCCTCCGCCCCGCCCCCAATCTCCGGCGAGATTGGCGGCGGGGCTCCGGGCCAGGTGAACGGAGCCCCGCCGTGGGCCGCCCGTATACCCCACGTTTTCGGGCGGCCCTGTGGGTAGAGACGGTGTCTCATGTCGAGCAGTGAGCTTGTAGCCGAACCGTCTCTAGCGGGCGTGGAAATACCGTACAACGGCATATTCGACTTGCGAAGTCAAAAACCCGACAGGTGCGGACATCACGATGCATGCATGGAAAGTTTGCGGCGGTTCGGGCGCTGCCCTGGGGCGATGGCGTCCTTAGAGGATTACTCGTCTATTGCGCTTTCCAATGGGCCGTCGGACTCCTTGAATTGCGCCGCCGACAACTCCGCGTGAGCCATCCTCCGAAGCGCCGCGAAGAGCGCATCGCCGAGCACGGTGCCGACGATCATCGTCTCCAGAAGCTCATCGCGGTCACGCCGGGTGTTGAGCAGCGAGATGTCGGTGGCCGCGACGGTCTCGGCGGCGCGGGCGTAGTCGTCGGCCCGGTCCACCAGGTCGTCGAGCCCGAGCAGTCGCAACGCCCCTATGACCTGCGCCAGGCTCCGCACCTGGTGGCGCTCGGGAGTCATCCTCGTCCATCCGTTGCGTTCGGCGATCGCCATCGCCGTGTCGAGATCGCTCTCATGAAGCTCCTCAGTTCGCGCCTGGAAATTGCCGAGTGCGCGAGAGACCACGCCGAGCGTGCTGTCCAGGCCGCGGCCGGGAGCGTCCACCTCGGTGAGCACCTCGCGGACCTTCGCGATCGGCAGCGAACCGATCTCGACCATCGCCCGCACCAGCCGGAGCCTTCGGACGTGCTCCTCGCCGTAGCTGACCTGGTTGCGACTGACCCGCTCTCCGCCGGACAAGAGCCCTTCTCGCACGTAGTACTTGATAGTCGGCATGGGGACGCCGGTCCTGGCGCTGAGCTCTCCGATTCGCATTGGTCTTTCATACCCGAAGCGGTCTTGACCCGGCATTCATAATACTGATAGTTTTACTATCGATAGTGAAGCTAACATCAAGGAATCCGCCCCATGGTCACACTCACCGAGCCCCCGCCGACTCCGTCGCGAGCACGACGCGGCCGCATCGCCGTCGCCGTCGTCGCACTCCTCAGCGTCGGCATCGCCCTCTTCGCCGTCCCCGTCTACGTGGTTCCGGGGTACATCGAACCGCGCATCCCCTACCGCGAGGACGTCGCCTTCCACCTGCCGCTCATCGCCTTCCACGCGGCCACCGGCGGACTGGCCCTGATCCTGGGGCCGTTCCAGTTCTTCCGCGCCATCCGCCGCAGGCATCCGAGGGTCCACCGGGCCGTCGGCCGC
Organism: Glycomyces halotolerans; assembly: GCF_054779575.1. Taxonomy (NCBI): domain Bacteria; kingdom Bacillati; phylum Actinomycetota; class Actinomycetes; order Glycomycetales; family Glycomycetaceae; genus Glycomyces; species Glycomyces halotolerans. The sequence continues at coordinate 245,550 of NZ_BAAGXZ010000001.1, read as the reverse complement.
ACCTACCTGCTCGCCGGCGTCCTCCCCAGCAGCCTCAGCGGCATCGTCGTCGCCTTCATGACCGTCGCCGGACCCATCGCCATGGTGACCTTCGTAACCCTCGACGTCGTCTGGTTCTACTCCGCCTTCCGCGCCTACCGGGCCGCACGGGAGCGGGACTTCGTCCAACACGAGCGCTGGATGATGCGCAACATGGCCCTCACCTTCGCCGCGGTCACCCTGCGGATCTACTTGGGGCTGTTCATCGGCGTCCAGCTCCCGCTGCTCGAGACGGTCTACGACGGCCGCTTCGAGAGCCTGTTCGCCGTCGCCTACACCGCCGCTGCGGTCTCGTCGTTCGTCTTCAACTGGCTCTTCATCGAGGTTTATCTGCGGCGCAAGGCGACTGTTAGGGTTGCGTGAGCGACGAAGCCGCGATCGGAGGAACGCCATGCCCGAGGACGAGTACGTCATATCAAGCGATCCCGAACGCCTCGACCTCGACTGGATCCACCACGCCCTGTCCACCGACACCTACTGGGCCACCGGGCGTCCAAGGGAGCGCAACGACCGCGCCGTCAAGAACTCGCTCTGCTATGGGCTGTACCACAGCTCCGGAGGCCAGTTCGGTTTCGCGAGGGTCATCACGGACGGCGTCACGTTCGCGTGGCTGTGCGATGTCTACATCGATCGCGACATACGCGGCAACGGTCTGGGCAAGCGCCTCGTCGGGCACATCGTCGACGAACTCGACCGCAAGGGCCTGCGTCGAGTCCTCCTCGCGACCGACGGCGCCGAGGAGCTCTACCGGACCTTCGGCTTCACCGAGATCGACGGCGACAGCTTGACATGGATGGCCAAGCGCTGGCCGGACCGCATATAGGGCCGGATTCGCGGACGGCCGACCGCGCGGCGCGCTAGGCTGGTGCGTTCCCGAATTCGAGCGAGGAGCGCTGTGTCCGAGAAACCAGACTCAGTCGGCGTCGAACACCCTCAAGACGTCGACACGTCCCACGCCGTACCCGCCCCCGACCCTCGCAACCCCCCCGAGCAGGAGATCGCGATCGAGCAGGAGTTCGTCGATCGGGTCTACGCCCGCGTCGAAGTCCTCCGCGCCGACGCCGAGAGCCACCGGCTGGCCGGCTACGCCCACCGGGACGCCACCGTCCCAGGCGCCCAGTACGAGCGCGACGTGTTCGTGTACCGCGCCGCCCGACGCATCGCCGACCTCGACTCACAGCATGAAGGACTCGTCTTCGGGCGACTCGACTTCGACGACGGCCGCGTCCGCCACATCGGCCGCCTCGGCGTGCGCGACGAGGAGTACCGGACGCTCCTGGTCGACTGGCGTGCCCCCGCGGCCGCGCCCTTCTACCGGGCCACCGCCGTCGACCGCCAAGAGGTCGCGCGCCGCCGCGTCATCCGCTCCTTCGGGCCGAACGTGGAGGAGATCAGCGACGACCTGCTGAACGAGGAGGCCGCCGACCGGCTCCCGGTCGTCGGCGACGGCGCGCTCATGGCGGCACTGGGGCGCAAGCGCACCGGGCGCATGCGCGACATCGTCGCGACGATCCAGTCCGAGCAGGACGCCGCCATCCGTGCCCCCGCCCGCGGCGCCACGCTCATCACCGGCGGACCCGGCACCGGCAAGACCGTGGTCGCGCTGCACCGGGCCGCCTATCTGCTGTACCAGGACCGCAGCAGGTACGAGGCCGCCGGCATCCTCGTGGTCGGCCCCTCTGCGGTCTTCATGCGCTACATCGGCCGGGTTCTGCCGAGCCTCGGTGAAGAGACCGCGGCGCTCTACTCACTCGGCGAGATGTATGCAGGAGTGGAGGCCACCCGCCAGGACCGCCCGAACGTGGCGGCCGTCAAGGGCGGCACGGTGATGCTGCCGATCCTCAGGCGCCTGGTCCGGCAGGCCCCGCCCGGAGCCCCCGACGAGCTGCGAATCACCTTCAAAGGCGAGGTGTTCCGGCTCGACGCCGACGAACTCGCCGAGGCGCGAGCGCGCGTGTTCGAGAAAGAGCCGCGCGCGAACCTGGCCAAGACCGAGGCCGGACGCGCCCTGCTGGTCGCCCTGTGGCGCAAGGTCAAGCCGGTGATCCCCGACGCCGAGCCGGCGAAGTTCTCCCGCGACGTCGGATCGCGCGGCGAATTCCTGACCTTCCTCGACCACTGGTGGCCCGACCTCGACCCGGCCGACGTCCTCGAATGGGCCGGAGACGTCACGCGGCTCTCAGCCGCCGCCCAAGGCCAGCTGAAGCAGTCCACGATCGAGGCCGTCGCCGAGTCGTTCCGGGAACCGGACTTCTCCATCCCGGACGTGGCGCTGCTCGACGAGCTCCGCATCATGCTCGGCGTCAGACCCGAAGCGCGCGACCGGGACCGGATCCGATCCTGGGGCGGCGTCGAAGAGGTCTCGACGACGCAGGACCGGTACTACGACCGCGGCCACCGGCAGCCGCGAGACGCGTTCTACGAGGACTACGCGCATGTCATCGTCGACGAGGCGCAGGACCTCTCGCCGATGCAGTGGCGCATGCTCGGGCGTCGCGGTCGCGCGGCGGGCTGGACGATCGTCGGCGACGAGGCGCAGTCGAGTTGGCCGCGCCCCAAGGAGAGCGCCGACGCCAGGCGCCGCGCCATCCCGCGCGGGCGCGTACACGAGTTCCACCTGACGAAGAACTACCGCAACTCCAAAGAGGTCTTCGAGTACGCGGCCGAATGGGCCGAGCCGCGCCTGCGGGTCATCGACTTGCCCGAAGCGGTGCGCGAGACCGGGGTGGCGGTGGAGGAGCAGTCGGTAGCGGCCGACGCGTTGCTGCCGGAGGTGGCCGGCGCCGTCGCGGCGGCGCTCGAGGCCGTCGAGGGGACGGTCGGCATCATCGCGCCCTACACGCGGCACGGCGAGTTGGCGGACGTGGTCCATGACGGCAGAGTCACCCTGGTGGGGCCGCTCGAGTCCAAGGGTCTCGAATGGGACGCGGTGATCGCGGCGGACTTCAACACGATCGCCGAACAGCACGGCGCCGGCGTCGCCTACGTGGTCCTCACCCGCGCCACGCAGCGCCTAACGCGCATCGATCTTGAATGACGCCGCCGGCCGCAGCCGTCGGTCCAAGGCCGCTATCGATCCCAGCCCCAGAAGCAGTGCGGCGGCCGGCAGCCACCACAGGTCCGGTTTGTCGAAGTCGTCGAGACTTCGCCAGTAGTGGTCGTGGCTGAACAGTTGGAGTTCTCGCGCCCAGTCTGGCGGCGTGATCTGCGTGATCTCGTCGCCGGGCTCGATCGGGGCCTTGGTGACGATCGATTCAGGATGATCCCGGTACGGTACGTAGTCGGTCGTTTGGAAACCGCGCAGTCGGCACGACCAGACCACACCGAAGCCCGGAAGCGTTCGCTCGCACCGTTCGACCTCAAGTACTTCGATCACCTTCGAGTTCCGCTCGCCCATTGGCGAGCCGAAGGCCGCCTGGGCCGCGAACGAGAACTGGACGAACGCGATCACGGCGACGATCGCGGCGGCGACGAGCGGCCTTCGTGAAGGCACCGGTTTCGCCCCCTGCCGAGCGGCGGGCATCGCGGGGAAGAGGATCCAGAGAACCCTCCAGAACGCAACGGCCCCGAACAATGTGAAGGCAACGGTTCCGAGGAATACGATCAGCTCGGCAAGAGGTTCCATTGGCTGCCGGTAACTCCAAGTCTCCTTGAGCGGCGTCCTCTCGGCGGTCGGACTTGACCATCCACCAGATGAAGAGGGCCGCGGCGATGACACCCGGACCCATGTGGACCACCAGGACGCCGATGAGGCTCGGCCCGCCCCAGTCGTTCTCGTACGTCGACGGGTCTGAGGCGTCGCGGGTGAACGGATCGATCATGGCGCGCACGACCAGGAATCCGCCGACGAGGAACGCCAGGCCCCAGAGCACCCGCTTCATAGTCGGGCCTGAAAGGGCGGGATGCAGGGGGGTACGTCCATGTTCTCGACCTCAAACGGGGGAGTGGTGCGGCTGTCGCGTTCGAGTCTAGGCCTTCTCGCGTCGCGGCGCGCGCTTGACATGCAGCCGCAAGGCTGCATAAGCTTCGGGCAGACGGACGGCTGCATATTCGAGGTGGAGCATGGACCTGGTGTTCAAGGCGCTGGCCGACCCCGTGCGCCGCGAGCTGCTCGACCGGTTGAACAACCGGAACGGCCAGACATTGCGGGAACTCTGTGATGGTCTGGCGATGGCCCGTCAATCGGTCAGCAAGCACCTGGCGGTCCTGGAGTCGGCCGAGCTGGTCGGCGTCGTCCGGCGCGGCCGCGAGAAGCGCCACTACCTCAATGCGGCGCCGATCAACGCGATCGCCGACCGCTGGATCAGTCGCTACGATCGCGAGCGGGTGCGCGCGCTCGCCGATCTGAAGACAGCATTGGAGTCCGATCCCATGGCCACCGACGACTTCGTCTACACGACCTACATCGACACCACGCCTGACCGGCTCTGGCAGGCGCTCATCGATCCGGCCTTCACCACCCGCTACTGGGGCGTCGCCTTCGTGACCGACTGGAAGGTCGGCTCCACGATGACCTGGGAGGAGGGCGGCGGTTCTACCAGTGACCCGGGACAGGTGGTCCTCGAATACGATCCGCCGCGGCGCCTGTCGTACACCTGGCACACCTTCACCCAGGAGTGGGCCGACGTTTCAGGGGTCGGGCAGGACACCCTCACCAAGATCGCCGCCGAGCCTCGTTCGAAGGTCACCTTCGAGCTCGAACCGGTCGCCGGGACCGTCAAGCTCACCGTGATCCACAGCGGCTTCGAGCCGGGGAGCACCGTCAGGGAGATGATCGCCGAGGGCTGGCCGCACCTCCTGTCGAATCTGAAGACGCTCATGGAGACGGGGGAGACGCTCACCGCCGTCCAGGAGTGATCGCGAACATTTCGCACGTGGATACCCGAGGCCGGTGATCGCCGTCGGCGTCTCCACGACCGGGAACGCCGTCGGCCTCCTGCTCACCCGACGCGCCCGCCACATCGGCCGGTGGCCGGCGTGGCGACTGGAGCATTCCGCCTCGATCTGGCACTTCTCAGCTGTCCCAGCGGCGCTGCCGCGGGATGAACTCCAGGGCCGGGAGGCTGCGATGGTCGAACCATCCCAGGTCCCACGACGGTGAGTTCCTGACCGGGAGGTGGGGCACGGCCGGCACCGGCTGCAGTGCGTACTCCACCGACATGACGCCGCGCGCGAGCTCTTCGGCGTCGAGGACCACGCTGCCGTTCCAGCCGTCCTCGGTGATGAGGACGCATCGGGTGGCCATGAGGCTCCCGGCGCTGATGACCGCGCGAGTCCCCAGCGCCAGGCACAGTTCGGTCGCCACGGCCAGCTCGCTGGCGTAGTCGCATTGCATGGCGAAGTCGATGCCGGCTTGGAGCTCGGTGTCGAACGCCGAGGCGGCGGCGACGCCGGACTGGATGATGACGTCCAGCTCGGGCCCGCTGTAGGTGTCGAGTTCGAAGTCGGCTCCGGCGAACACGGTCGAGGGGTGCAGACCCCATTGGTCGACGACGGCGGCCTTGAGCTCGGCCGGAGAGGTGGCGCTGTCGAAATTGATGAGGTAGTCCATGCTGCGTTCCTTGATTGATGCCGGATGACATCGGACGGCGCCGGGCACGCAGTGCCGCCTGGGTGTCGACGGGTGCGCGAGTCGATTCGGGCGCACGGCGTTGTGGCCCGGTGCGAGCGCCGGCTGTGGTGGGGCCGGCGACGGCGCGGGGGTTTCTGTTCGGTGATGTCGGCGGGAGCCGAGTGGCGGGCCCCGCCTGATGGGTTCGGACTCCCGTGGGTCTGAATCCGGAATCCGCAAGCGATTGCTCGGGTCGCCGACAATATTGACAGTTGAACTTTCAATCGTCAATGGGGATGTTGCGGCGACCTCCCGAGCAAGGATGAGATTCACTCGCCCGGCTGAGCGCGTGCCGAGCCGAGTACCGACCGGTTCACGTGCGCCTTCGAGCGGTGAACGCCGCGGCCCGGCGATTCAATCGGGATAGGCGACGGACGCGGTGAGATTCCAGCGGGCGACCGCATGGCGACCGTGTTCGTACCCGAGCGCGCCGACCGAAGCGGTGTCGAGCGTGAATTCACGACCGTCGACGGCCGGGCGGCCCAGCCAGCGCGCGGCGGCCACGCGCAGGCTGTGCCCGTGCGCGACCAGGGCGACGTCGCCTTCGCCGAGGCGTTCCTCCGCCTCGGCGAGGACTCTGTCGATGCGGGTCTCGACCTGCTCGGCCGTCTCTCCTTCGGGACCCTTGCCGCCGATGGTCCACACCGACCAGTCCGGGTCCGTCTCGTGGATCCGCTCGCTGGTCAGGCCCTCGTAGTCGCCGTACGCCCACTCGGCCAGCTCGGGCTTGACGTCGTCCACCTCGAGGCCGGCGATCTCGGCCGTGCGCAGTGCACGCTTGCGTGGGCTCGACCAGACGGCCGCGAACGACCAGGAGGCGAGCAGCGGCACGAGCGCGGTCGTCTGCGCGACGCCGTCGTCGGTGAGGTCGAGGTCGGTGGTGGAGGTGTGTTGCCCGGTGCGCGACCAGGTGGTCTCGCCGTGGCGGATCAGCACGATTTCTCCCATGCCGATCAGCCTAGGATTCGTGGCCGGTGCTCAGTGGCCGACCGGGGATATCGGTCGGCGCGTTCAGGTCGCGCGGGCGAGAAAGAGTCCGAAGCAGCCGCGTTCGTCGCTCCAGCGGTGCTCGGGTCTGAATCCGGCCGCGGAGAGTTCGGCTTCGAGTCCGGCGGGGTCGAACCTGGTCGAGATGCCGGTGTGGAGCTCCTCGCCCGCCGCGAAGTCGACCTCGAGGCCGATCGTGGGCAGGTGCACCGACATCGGTTCGAGCGCCCGCAGTCGCAGTTCGATCGTCGCCGTGTCGGCGTCCCAGGTCGCGACGTGCTCGAATCGGTCGAGTCGGAAGTCGGCGCCGAGCCGGTCGTTGAGCACCTGCAGTACGTTGCGGTTGAACGCCGCGGTGGCTCCGGCGGCGTCGTTGTAGGCGGCGAGGATCGTCTCCGGGTCTTTGATCAAGTCCGCGCCGACCATGAACCGGTCGCCGGGACGCAGGGCCTCTCGCAGGTCCTGGAGGAATCGACCGCGTTCCATGGTGTTGAAGTTGCCGAACGTGCCGCCGAGGAAGGCGACGAGGCGGGTGCGGTGCTCGTCGGGGAGCTGGTCGAGGTCGACGGTGAAGTCGCCGACGATGCCGCCGAATCGGATGCCGGGGTACTGGGCCGCGAGGCGGGAGAGGACGTCCTCGACGGTGGTCGCGTCGACGTCGAAGGGCCAGAACGATTCGAGGCGGTCGTCGCGGACGAGGGCGTCGAGCATGACTCGGATCTTCTCGGCCGCGCCGGCGCCGAGTTCGATGACCGAGACGCGTTCGGTCGCCGCCGTGCCGGTGACGGCTGCGGCGATGTCGTCGGCCCGGGAGGTGAGGATCTCGCGCTCGCACCGGGTCGGGTAGTACTCGGGGGTGCGCGTCAGCTCCGCGAACAGCGCCGCTCCGCGGCCGTCGTAGTGCAGCCGCATCGGCAGGTGCTTCGGGTCCGAGGTCAGGCCCCGCTTCGCGTCGAAACGCAACGCCGCGGCCAGGTCCTCATCGTCGAGGCACAGTCTCAGTTCCGGTTCCGACACATCGTGATCTTATGCCCGCATCGGCGGCCGGCAAGGGATCTACGGGGCGCCGGGAACGGAACAGGCCTGGGCGGCGACCTGTCCGGCGTAGCGCAGTGCCGCGGCGATCACCGTCCGGTTGCCCCAGGCGCCGAGGCGGTCGAGCCGCATCCAGCCCGCGGAAGTCAGCCAGCCGAGCAGTCCGGAGGTGAACGAGTCGCCCGCGCCGATGGTGTCGACGACCTGGACCTGCGTCGCCGCCATTTCGGTGACGTGCTTGCGGTGGAACGCGACCGACCCGGCGTCGCCGAGGGTCACGACGACGAGCTCGGCGCCGAGCTCCAGCCATTCGTACGCGACCTTGTCGACGTCGGTGTCGGGGTAGATCTGCGCCAGGTCGGTCTCGGAGACCCGAACCAGGTTCGAGAGCCCGACCAGGCGCTCGGTTCTGCGGCGGGCCTCGTCGGCGTCGCCGATGGCGCTGAGCCTGATGTTCGGGTCGAACGAGACCGGGACGGACTTGCGGGCGCGGTTGACCCAGTCCTCGATGGCCCGGGCGGCCGGCTGGATGTAGGCCGCGAGGGATCCGAAGTGGATGACGTCGACCTTCGAGGGCTCGGGGGTCGGCAGCGTCTTGCGGCTCCAGTCGAAGTCGGCCGTGCCGGTGGTCCAGAAGTCGAAGTCGGCCCGGCCCTCCTCGTCGACGACCGCCAGCGCGAGCGTCGAGGGCAGTTCGGTGCGTTCGAGGTAGTCGCGTTTGACGCCGGTCGCGACGTGCCGCCGCCACACCTGTCGGCCGAAGTGGTCGCCGCCCACTGCGCCCACCAGAGCGGTGGAGACCCCGCGTTTGGCCAGCGCGACGGCGATGTTGGCGGGCCCGCCGCCGCACGTGGGGCGCAGTTGCCCGCCCGGCGCGGGCACGAGGTCGATCACGTTCTCGCCTGCCACGAGAATCAACGGGGACTCCTTCCGGTCGGGGTCGGGCTTATGGAGTTTTCGTGCCGGATTGCGGCTCGGACTCGCCAAGGGGAGGGTATTGCAAGCGGATACGCGACCGTCCGGCGCGGCCTGTGGACAACGGCGAGGCGGGTGCGGGTGCGACGGCTGCGCCACCTGCGGGTGGGGTGCCGCGTGGCCGCTGCGGGGGGTCGTTCAACATGGTGGTCATGTCCAGCGATGACGTCAAGGTTACGGGCGCGCCGCAGCGTCGCCCCAAGCAGCGTCGCCTGCGCGACATGGCGCTTTCGATGGCGGTGCTGCTGGTGCCGTTGGCGCTCTTCTACGGGGCGTGGAACTGGGCCTCGGGCGACCGTGACGTCAGCGTCGTGAACCCCGCCGAGGATTACGCGGCCGCCGAGAGTCTGGGGCTGGTGGTGGTGCGCCCGGAGCTGTCGGAGGAGTGGAGGCCGATCTCGAGCGCGCTGGCGACGACCGAGGAGACGGTGACGCTGCGGACGGGCTGGTACTCGCCTGAGGGCGACGGCCTGCAGCTGGTGCAGACGACCGGTGAGCCGGAGGCGGTCGACGAGGCGTTCGCCGGGGCCGGGGAGTCGGTGGAGGCCGGTGGGATCGCGTGGGCCGTGTTCGACTTCGGCGACGGCGAGGGCTGGGTGGCCGAGGCCGCCGGTTCGACCGTGATCCTCACTGCCGAGCCGGACGGAGTCGATGAGCTGGGGGAGCTCGCCGAGGGAGTGGCGGCGAGTCTCTGACCGCGACGCCCATATCCTACAGGATATATCCTATATTATATAGGATTATGCTTCGGTGTCCGCTTCGCCGGCGGTGCGGGCCTCCAGGCGTTCGCGGGCGCCTTCGAGGTGGGACTGGCACAGGTCGGCCAGGGCCTCGCCCCGTTCCCACAGCCGCAGCGACTCCTCCAAGGTCGCGCCGCCGGCTTCGAGCCGTTCGACCGTGGCGACCAGTTCGGCGCGGGCTTCTTCGTAGGACAGCTTCTCGTCGCTCATCAGCTCTCTTCTTTCTCGGTGACCGTCGCCTGCAGGGCTCCGGCGGCCAGCCTGATTCGGAGGCGCTCGCCGGCGTCGGCGGCGTCGCGGAGGATGTCCCCGGTGTCCCGGTCGGCCACGATCGCATAGCCGCGGTCGAGTGTGGATTGCGGGGAGAGCGACCGCAGCCGCGCCCGCAGGTGCTCCTGGTCGTCGATCGATCGCTCGAGGCGGGACCGGACGCATGAGCGCATCCGGTGCGTGAGGTTCTCGACCGCCTCGGCTCGAGCCTCGAGCATGGTCTCGGGCCTGGCCAGGACCGGCCGCGCGCGCATCGCCTCCAGCGCGTCGCGCTCGCGGGTGAGCATGGCGTTCAGCGCCTGGCGCAGGCGCGTGAGGCTGATGTTGAGGCCGCGCTGCTCTTCGGCGAGGTCCGGGACGACCTTCTTGCCGGCCTCGGTGGGGGTGGAGGCGCGCCAGTCGGCGACGTAGTCGAGCAGCGGCGTGTCCGGTTCGTGGCCGATCGCCGAGATCACCGGGGTGGCGGTCTCGGCCACGGCCCGGCACAGCGTCTCGTCGGAGAACGGCAGCAGGTCCTCCATCGAGCCGCCGCCGCGGGCGACGATGATGACCTCCACGTCCGGGTCGGCGTCGAGTTCGGCCAGCGCCGCGCACACCTCGGTGACCGCGCGCGGGCCCTGGACGGCGACTTCGCGGACGTCGAAGTCCGCGGCCGGGAGCCTGGCGCGGGCGTTCTTGAGCACGTCGCGCATCGCGTCGGACCTGCGGCCGCAGATCAGGCCGATCCGGCGGGGCAGGAACGGCAGCGGTCGTTTGCGTTCGGCCGCGAAGAGGCCTTCGGCGGCCAGGAGCTTCTTGAGCCGCTCCAGTCGCGCCAGCAGCTCTCCGAGCCCGACCTGCCGGATCTCGCGCAGGTGCAGCGAGAGCGTCCCGTTCTTGTCCCACCACTGGGCCTGGGCGCGTACGACGACCTGTGCGCCGTCGTGCAGCGGCGGCTCGGCGGACGCGGCGGCGCCCGAGAAGTCCACGACCCGCATCGACACTTCGGCGGCGGTGTCGCGAAGCGTGAGGTAGACGGTGCGGCCGCGGCGGTTGATCTCGGTGATCTGGCCCTCGGTCCACACCTCGCCGAGGCGCGCGACCCAGTCGCCGATCTTCTTGGAGACCACCCTCAGCGGCCAGGGATTGTCGGCGCTCATGGGCGCGTCCGGTCCGGTGCGTGGCGCTGCGTCGGTCACGTCGCCAGACTAACCGCCACCTGTGACATCGCCGGGATCCCGGTTACCATCGACGCGTGGCTAACCCGAAGCGAGTGTTGCTGGCCAAGCCGCGCGGATACTGCGCGGGCGTGGACCGGGCAGTGGAGACCGTAGAGAAGGCACTGGAGCTCTACGGCGCTCCGGTGTACGTGCGCAAGGAGATCGTGCACAACCGCCACGTGGTCGAGACGCTCCAGGACCGCGGCGCGGTCTTCGTCGAGGAGAACGAGGAGGTGCCGCCGGACTCGGTGGTGGTCTTCTCGGCCCACGGCGTGGCCCCGGAGGTCCACGAGCAGGCCGCCGATCGGAACCTCAAGGCCATCGACGCGACCTGCCCGCTGGTGACGAAGGTCCACAACGAGGCCCGCCGCTTCGCGCGCGAGGACTACGACATCCTGCTCATCGGCCACGACGGCCACGAAGAGGTCATCGGCACCTCGGGCGAGGCGCCCGAGCACATCCAGCTCGTCGACGGCCCCGACTCGGCCGAGGACGTTCGGGTTCGCGACCCCGAGAAGGTCGTGTGGCTGTCGCAGACGACGCTGTCGGTCGACGAGACCATGGAGACGGTCGACCGCCTCAAGAAGCGGCTGCCGATGCTGCAGGACCCGCCGAGCGACGACATCTGCTACGCGACCCAGAACCGCCAGCAGGTCATCAAGGACATCGCCGCCGACTGCGACGTGGTGATCGTGGTCGGGTCCCAGAACTCGTCGAACTCCAAGCGCCTGGTGGAGGTCGCCGTCCAGCACGGCGCCCGCGCCGGGCACCTGATCGACTTCGCCCACGAGATCCAGGAGTCCTGGCTGGACGGCGCGGACACGGTCGGCGTCTCGTCGGGAGCCTCGGTGCCGGACAACCTCGTCGAGGACGTCCTCAAGCACCTGGCCGAGCGCGGCTTCGCCGACGTCCAAGAGGTCGAGCCGGTGGTCGAGAAGATCACCTTCCAGCTGCCGCGCGAACTGGTCCGCGACATGCGGGCCGCCGGCGTCGAATAGCGCCCTTCAGCGCTCGCCCGCGGCCTCCCGCTCGGTGTCCCACGTCGGTCTCCGCGCCGGCGTGACCACCGGCGCGATCGGCTCGGGCTCGTCGGAGGCCACCTCCAGTTCGTTGAACCGCCGCGCGGTCACCAGCAGCCGCGACTCCACGCTCGCCACGGCGGCGTTGTAGGACCCGACCGCAGCCTCCAGCGACGTCCCCAGCTTGGCGAAGTGCGACGCCACCGTTCCCAGCCGCTCGTGCAGCTCGCGGCCGAGCTTGTGGACCTCCTTGGCGTGCCGGGCCAGCGCCTCCTGCCGCCAGGTGTGGGCGACGGTCCGCAGCAGCACCATCAGCGTCGCAGGAGAGGTGACGACCACGCCGCGGGAGAATGCGTCCTCCAGCAGCACCGGATCGCTGCGCAGCGCCCCGTCGAGGAAGGCGTCGGCGGGGACGAACAGCACCACCATCTCGGGCGTGTCCTCGAAGGCCCGCCAGTACTCCTTGGCCGCCAAGGACTCCACATGCCGCCGCAGCTGCTTGGCGTGAGTGCGCAGCGACCGCTCGCGCTCGTCCTCGTCGTCGGCCTCGAGCGCCTGCAGGTAGGCCTGGAGCGGCGCCTTGGCGTCGACCACGATCGTCCGGCCGCCCGACAGCCGCACCACCATGTCCGGCCGCACCGCCTTGCCGTCGACCGAGCCGGTCTGCTGCTGCGAGAAGTCGCAGTGCTCGACCATCCCGGCCGCCTCCACGATGCGCCGCAGCTGCACCTCGCCCCACTGGCCCCGCACTTGCGGCGAACGCAGCGCGGTGAGCAGCCGCCCGGTCTGATCGCGCAGCGCCTCGGAGATGTCGGCGACACCCGAGAGCTGGATCCGCAACTGCGCGTAGGCGTCCAGGCGGGCCCGCTCGACGTCGCCGAGCCGGTTCTCATAGCGCGCCAAGGTGTCCGCCAGCGGCGCGAGCACTTCTCCGACGGCTTGTCGCGAGTGGTCGGTGGCCTCGTAGGCGACCGATTTGAGCGTGGCCTCCAGCCGCTGCTCGTTGTCGGAGGCCGCCTCGAGGCGGGCGGTCGCCGCCGCCAGTTCCGCGGCCTGCTTGGAGCGGCCGGCGAACCAGCCGCCGACACCGCCGGCGGCCAGGCACACCGCCGCCAATAGGACCCAGGTCATAGCGGCCAGTCTAAGGCTCCGCACCCGGGTAGGCTCGCCTCATGGAACTGTGGTTGACCTTGCTAGTGATCGCGATCCTGGTCATCGGCGTCGTTGTCTACTCGAACAAGCGGCGCGCCGAGCGCGAGCTGGCCGACGCCGAGGCCGAGGCGAGGCGCCTCTACGAGCGACTCGGCGGCCAGACCATGAACCTCTCCGCCCCCGGCGACAATCCCGCTGCCGGGCAGGCGCTCGCCGACGCGGGCGAACGCTACACCGCGGCCGGATCGCAGCTGGAGTCGGCCGCGACCGTCCGGCAGTACCGGCTGGTCGCCGAGACGGCCGTCGAAGGGCTGCACTACGTCCGCGCCGCCCGCGAGGCCATGGACATCGACCCCGGCCCGGACGTGCCGCTCCTGCCGGGCCAGGCCCGCGCCGGGGCGCTCAAGGAGCCGGTCTCCGCGGAGGTCGAGGGCCGCAGCTACACCGGCTCGCCCCGCCCCGACGAGGAGAACCGTCACTACTATCCCGGCGGCAATGTGGACGGACGTCCGGTGCCGGCCGGTTGGTACAACACGCCGTGGTGGAAGCCGGCCTTGGCCGGCGTCGGCGGTGCGCTGGTGGGCATGATGATCTTCGACGCGATGCTGGCTCCGGCCTACGCCGGCGGCATGGTCGAGGGCGGCTACGGCGACACCGGCGGTGACGCGGGCGCCGACGCCGGCGGCACCGAGGCCGGCATGGAGGACTCCGGTGACATGGGCGGGGACTTCGGGGGCGACCTCGGCGGCGACTTCGGCGGCTTCGACATCTGACCGGCGGAGCGGTCGGCGATATCGATCCTTCGTCTCAGACGGTCACCGGCGGCGCACCGAGCGGCCCGCCAGAGCGTCGGTGCGGCGGCCGCCCTCGATCGCCAGGCGGCCGTTGACCAGGACGTAGGGCATCCCGGCGGCCTGGCGCCTCGGCTCGGCGAACGTCGCGGTGTCCTCGACCGTCTCGGGGTCGAACAGCACCAGGTCGGCGGCCTTGCCGGGGGCGACCGTGCCCCGATCGGACAGTCCGAGCCGGGCGGCCGGGCGGCCGGTGAGGTGGTTGACGATCTCCTCCAAAGAGAACAGTCCGAGTTCGCGGCAGTAGTGGCCGAGGTAGCGGGCGAAGCTGCCCCACGCCCGCGGATGGATCCGCTCGCCGTGCAGGACGCCGTCGGTGGACCCGGTGTGCGTGCGGTGCCGCATGATCAGGCGGACGTTGTCCTCGTCGCCGACGTGCATCAGGCAACTCGCGCCGAAGTCGTCGGCGGTGAGCACGTCGAGGTAGAACTCGGCCGGAGGGGACGCGGCCTCGCCGGCCGCCTCGGCCACGGTCTTGCCGACCAGGTCGCGCAGGCCGGGCCGGGCGACGCCGGCGATCTCGATGCGCCGCCAGTCGACCGGGACGCCGTTGGCGCCGTCGGTGCCGACCTCGTCGAGCTCGTGGACGATCCGGGCGCGGGTCGCGGGGTCGGCCAGCCGCTCGGACAGCGCACCGTAGCCGCCCTCGACCGACCAGCTCGGCAGCAGCGCGGCGAGCATCGTCATGCCCGGCAGGTACGGGTAGGTGTCCAGTCCGATGTCGAGGCCCTCGGCCAGGCCCTCGTCGACGAGCTTCAGCAGCTCGCTCGCGCGCCCGGCGTTGACGTCGAAGTTCATGGTGGCGTGGGCCAGATGCAGCGCGCAGCCCGAGGCGCGGCTGATCTCGATCATCTCCGCGTAGCCCTCGAGCGCGCCGGCGCCGTAACTGCGCTGGTGCGGACTGAAGTAGCCGCCGTACCGGGCGACCACTTCGCACAGTGCGACCAGTTCGGCGGTGTCGGCGTACATGCCGGGGGTGTAGCTCAGCCCGGCGGAGAGACCGACCGCGCCCTCTTCGAGTCCGGCCGCGACGGCCGCGCGCATCGCGTCGAGCTCATCGGCGGTCGGCGGCCGGTCGTCCCAGCCCATCGCCAGCATCCGGACCGTGCCGTGGGGCACGAGATAGGCGACGTTGGTCGGAGTGCCGCGGTCGACGCGGTCGAGGTAGTCGCCGACGCCGCGCCACGAGAACTCCAGGCCCTCGGGCCGCCCGTTCCAGGCGGCGATGGCGTCCCAGATCTGCGGCGCCGTCGTCTCGTCGACCGGGGCGTAGCTGAGGCCGTCCTGGCCGAGGACCTCGAGCGTGCAGCCCTGGCCGAGCTTGGCCAGGTGCTCGGAGTCGGTCAGGACGGCGAGCTCGGAATGGGCGTGCATGTCGATGAACCCGGGCGCGCACACCAGGCCGCCGGCGTCGATCACCCGGTCGGCGTCGAGCCGTTCGCCGTCGGCCACGACGGCGATCCTGCCGTCCGCGACAGCCACGTCGGCCCGGAACCGGGCCGCTCCGGTGCCGTCGACCACCTCGGCGCCGCGGATGACGACGTCCAGTTCAGCCATGCCTCGTCCCTCTTGCTCGGCGGATCAGCTCATGCAACGCTCGCCAGCGCGTCGATCTCCACCAGCATTTCCTCGCGCGGAAGGGTGCAGACGACGGTGGTGCGGCACGGCAACGGTATCCCCTCGCCGGTGCGGGCGGCGACGAACTCGGCGTAGGCCTCGTTCATGGCCGCGAAGTCGCCGCGGTCGGCGAGGTAGACGCGGAGCATGATCACGTCGTCGAGGCTCGCGCCGCCGGCGGTGAGGATCGCTTCGACGTTCTCCAGGGTGCGGACGGTCTGGGCCCGTACGTCGCCGAGGTGGACGTAAGCGCCGGTCGCCGGGTCGACCGGGCCTTGGCCGGAGACCTGGAGGAGGGGTCCTTTGCGGACGCCTTGGGGGAAGGCGTGGGCGGGTGCGGGGGCGGCGGGGGTCTGGATCGCGGTCTTCGCTGTCATATAGTTAATATACCTTCATATTTAGGAGCGACCGATGGACGCACGACGGCTCCGCACCTTGCGCGAGGAGACACTGGACTGGCGCTTCAAGGCCGCGCCGACCGCCGCACACGGCAAGAGCCTCGACGAATGGCTCGACGCCGACCCGCACGAAGCGGACCTCGACACACCCGTCGTGACGCTCTCGGCCGAAGCGCTCGACCACAACGCGACCGCCATGGCCGCCTGGTGCCGCGAGGCCGGCCTGGCGCTCGCCCCGCACGGCAAGGCCACCATGGCGCCGCAGCTGTGGCGGCGCCAGCTCGAGGCCGGGGCCGTGGGGATCACCGTGGCGAACCTGCCGCAGGCGCGCGTCGCGCGGGCCTGCGGAGTCGAGCGGGTCATCGTCGCCAACGAGATCGCCGGCCGCGCCGCCGCGACGTGGCTGTCCGAGTGGGCCGCCGAAGGCGCCAGGATCACCGTCTTCGCCGACTCGGTCGACGTCGTCGAAATCCTCGCGCGAGCGGCGACGGCGCCGGTCGAGGTCGCCGTGGAACTCGGCGTGCCCGGCGGCAGGGCGGGAGCGCGCGGCGAAACGGAGGCGCTGGCGGTCGCCGAGGCGGTCCGCGCCGCGCCGAACCTGCTCCTGGCCGGCGTGGCCGGCTACGAAGGCGCCGTGACCGGCCGGACCGACCCGGCCTCGCTCGAGGCCGTCGACGACTACCTCCGCGGCATGGCGGCACTGTTCGGGGCCTTGGAATTCGATGTGGAACGGCCCGTGCTCACCGCCGGGGGCAGCGCCTACTACGACCGCGTCGCCGCCGTCCTCGCGCCGCTGTCGGCGCACGCCGAGGTGGTCCTGCGCGCCGGCTCGTACCTGATCCACGACCACGGCTTCTACGCCCGCATCGCGCCTTTCCGCAGGGGAGGCTCGGGCCCGGAGCTGCGGCCGGCCCTCACCGCCCGGGCGAGGGTGCTCTCGCGTCCCGAGCCGTCGCTGGCGATCCTCGACGCCGGGCGGCGGGACGTCCCGTTCGACCAGGACCTGCCGGTGCCGCTGCACCTGCCGGAGGCCTCCTGCTCCCAGATCAGCGACCAGCACCTGTTCCTCACCGGCCGCGTCGGCGGCCTCGCCGTGGGAGCGACGGTGGAGCTGGGTCTGTCGCACCCGTGCACGTCGTTCGACAAATGGTCCCTCATCCCGGTGGTCGATCGGGACGGGCGGATCACCGACGCGGTCAGGACGTTCTTCTAGGAGCCGTCGGCGAGTCGTTCGCGGAGCGTCTCGAGCGCCGGCCGGTTGCCGGGCAGCCACGGCACATCATCGAGCTCGGCCGCCGAGAGCCAGCGCAGATCGCGGTGCTCGATCGCCTCGGGTTCGCCGCCGCGCAGGGCGGCCTCGTAGACGCGCACCACGAAGCGTCCGCCGCCGGTGACCAGGTCGCCGCAGACGCGCTCGCCGATCTCGACCTCGACGCCGAGCTCCTCGCGGCACTCGCGCCGCAGGGCCTGGGCGTCGGTCTCGTCGGGTTCGACCTTGCCGCCGGGGAACTCCCAGAGGCCGGCGAGCTCGGGCGGGTAGGCGCGGGCGGCCGCGAGGACCTTGTCGCCCGCGCAGATGGCCGCGGCGACGACGACTCGAGGTTGGTTCACGGCGGGAGTGTATCCGTGGTCGGCGTCCCGATACCACACCGAAGTCGCGCGAATGTAACGGTGAGTGCCGGTTTGGGGGCGATGTGACGGTCTGGAGCCTGGGAAAATGCTCAGTGGTTGTCGCCCGAACGGACGATATCGACCGGCACTTACGGTCAGGAATCGCTGCCGACGGCACGAAACCAGACAAGAACTGAGCCAATAATTCCGAAATATCCGAAATGTCGCCTATGCGGGCCTGGACAGAAGCTGAGCGAGGGGGAACACTCGGTTCAGAAATGATAAAGATACGGCGACAATTCAGACACGACCGCCCCTCGTGACCGTCGCCGTCGAGTCAGGACCAACCTTACTGATAGGACGTGGCCTGGTCACACCAGGGTGACACGAGCCCACGTCCGACACAGATGGCGACGGTGCCATATGGGGAGAACGGAGCAAGACGACAACGTGTTGCTGGACGCACTCAGGGAGCTCAACGGCTGGGTCGCGGACGACGACCGCCTCACGCGGACGTTGCCGCTCGACGAATCCCAGCACGCCGAGCTCGCCGAACAGATCAAGATCTTCGCCGACACGCTCGGCGTCCATCCGGATGTCAGCAGGGCGGATGAGGCCACGCAGATCGTTCTGACCCGCGACGGCGGGTTCAGCCTCACCGACGTCACCTTCGCCGGCCGGGTCGAGAGCGCCTACATCACGATCGCGGGCCACCTCGCCGCCAGAGAGGACCCCCACCTGTCCAAGAGCCGCCTTCCGCGCTGGCTCAAGCGAGGGCAGGGGGACTAGGCCCACCGCATTACGGCCGCATCGGGTCAGCTCCCGGTGTCGGCCGCGGCCTCCGCGCTCGGCCGGCTCAGCGCCGGCACTGCGGCGAACACGAGCAGGCCGACGCCGGCCAGCACCGCCGCCGCCGAAGGCGCCCATGCCGCTCCCGCGCCGAGCCGGAGCGCTCCGGCCACGATCGCGAGCACCATCATCGCCGCCCCCAGCTCCCCGAAGCGTCCGAAGCCGAACACGCGGGCCGGGAGGAAGTGGGCGCCGACCACGAACACCACCCACAGCACCACCAGGTCGGGCCGGTCCAGTACCCGGACGAGCACCTGCGCGCCGACCGGAATCGCCACGGCCTCGGCGCCGACGGCGATCCAGTAGCCCAGGTACGAGCCCGACCAGCGCACGCCGTCGGACCCGCTTCGGATCAAGCCGAACCACACGGCCGCGGCGACCAGCCCGGCGCCCGCCACGCGGGCGGCCACGTCCCAGGGGTCGGGGAGGCCGCCGGCGTTGAGGAACACGAACACGGTGCCGAAGACGATGCCGACGGCGGCGAAAATGCGGGACATGCCAAGGGTCTCCTGTCGGGGGACTTGGGCCTTCGACGTCGAGCGGCGTCGGCTCGGGGCTCACAGTGTCAAGCGGGATTACGCTTCGTATCGTACCTTTGGAGACGTTTCCAAGCGGTTCGTCGTGCTCGCGGCCCCAGCGCAGCGCTTCGAGCAGTTCGAATGGCCCCTAACGCCATAGCGCATCCGGCGCAGACGTCGACGGGTCCTGACCCGTCGATGGACTCAGCCGCGATGGTCCTCGAATTCCCAAGATCCGAGGCGACCGACTGGCTCTTGAGGACGGGGCGAACGAGCACTCGTCGACCCTGCCCGCGGGGAGGCCGTGGTGCTCCTGCTGCTCGTGCCGGCCACGCCGGCACGAGCAGCAGGCAGCAGGTTTGTCAGCCGCACGTGCTCTCAGTGTCGGGGCCGACCTCGACGTCCACTCTGCCGTTGCCGGGAGCGAACGTGACGCACCGGTCCTGTTCGGCGGTGCCGAAGGAGTCGACAGTGCGGTAGGTGAGGGTCTGCCGGTCCGAGCGCTTGAGCACGAACGGCTCGGTGTAGGTGACCCAGTCGCCGTCGTCGAGCCGGTACTCGGTGCGCGCGGTGGTGGCCGGGTCCGTGGCCTCGCCGGACAGCGAGACGGTCACCCAGTTGTTGCCTTGGTAGTGCAGCGTCGTCTTCGGCGCCTCGGGGATACCCTCCGGCCAGTTCACGAGGAGCTGCTCACCGTCACCGCTCACCCTCTCCACCGTGATGCCGTTGATCGAGAAGGCGTTGCCTCCCCCGCCGCCGCGGATGGCGATGTTGCCGACGAGGGCGTCGGCCGGCTGGGTCCCGTCGAGGGTGATCTCCGTGACCAGGTCGTACGTGCCCATGTTGACCATGCCGCTGTTGAAGTACGCGGGGACGAACGTGGCCACCTCGTCGGCCCCGTACTGGTGGTCGTTGACCACCGCTCCGTCGCCGCTCGTGTAACCGCCGTTGGTGTTGTCCTTGATCCACCGGACGCGGATCGCCGTCGTGCCCTTGGGGGTGTAGTTCACGGTGAAGCGGTAGGTCTCCCCCGGTTCGGGGCGGAAGGCGACCTCGCCGCCGTCGGTGGTGGACCACGGCCAGACCGAGGCGTCGTCGCCCAGGACGATGTTGGCGCCGCTCCAGGAGTCGCCCTTCGAGGTGTCGAAGACGTGGACGCCCGGGACCGATGCGGGCTCCTCTCCTCCGGGGGTCTCGATGTAGTCGTGCGTGGCGAGGAATTCCGCGGGGTACAGGATGCCCAGCAGCGCGTCCTTGGCGTTGCCGTCGTAGTCGTAGGGCATGGCGAACTCGCCGCCCTTCCATCCGGTGCGAACGTCGCGGACGCCGGCCAGCTTCACGGCGGTGATCACGTGCGGGTTGCTCGTCGTGTTGGCCGGGCCGTCCGCGTGGTCGCGGTAGACCTGAAACAGCTCGGCGTACTTCATGCCCTGGTTGTTCTCGTTCTCGGGCGTCAGGGTGCCGGGCGGGAGGGCGATGTCCATCTCGGTGACGTTGACCTCCACGTTGCCCAGCGATGCGAAGAGCTTGATGTTGCTCTCGACGGCTGCGACATCGGTGTCGAGGTTGTAGTGGCCTTGCATGCCGATCACCTCGATCAGCGGCTTGCCGTTCGGGCGGACGCCTTCGTAGCGCTCGTTGATGTCCTTCACCATCTCGTAGACCACGCGCGCCTTCTCAGGGGAGTCCAGCCCGAAGTCGTTGTAGGTGAGCTGCACGTCCCAGCCGTTGGCGTCGACCACCTCCGCGGCCTTCAGGAACGCGAGCTCCACCCAGTCGGAGCCGAGCGCCTGGTACCAGCCCTCGCCTTTGGCCAGTGAAGCGCGCCAGTCGGCCGGGTCCGCGGTGCCCACGGCCTCGTTCACGACGTCGATCGCCACGAGCTCGCCGCCGTAGCGCCCGAGGACGCCTTCGATGTGGGCGTTCATGTTGTCGAGCGCCACGTCGTGATCGAACGTGCCCGGCTGGTCGTAGCGGGCCGGGGGCGCGTCCCACATCCAGGTGGGCGTCTGGGAGTGCCATGTGAGGGTGTGCCCGTAGAACTTCAGGTCGGGGTTGCGCTCCGCGTACCTGGCCATTGCCGCGTCCGCCGCGTCGAACGTGAACTCGCCCTTGACCGCCTGGGTGCTTTCGGGTTTCATCTCATTGCCCGGGGTGTAGGACGCGTAGTTGTAGATCAGGCCGTCGATCTCGCCGGCCCCGAAGATGCCGAAGGAGAAGTAGTCCTGATAGGCCTCTTTCAGCGGTGTGTAGTGCTCGAACGTCTGCCCGGTGGGTGGCAGGTCCGCCGCGGCCGCGGGATGCGCGGCGGTCAGGGCGGTGACCGTCATCAGGCCGGCGAGCGCGGACGCGGCGACGCCGCGGGCCGCCTGCCGGGCTCGCCGGGTGCTTCGCCGGAGAGGTGTGAGCATGGTCATACGGCTCCTCAGATGAGGGCTCGCGCGCTGCACGTGCCTTGGTAAGCGATTTCACAGTTAAACTTATCAATGTTGCTCAGCATGTCAAGACGTCGCGCCGTTGCGCCGGAACTCGACCATGTTCCGGCACCGAGCGACATCGCACGCCGATATCGATACGAGAGATGCGGATATACCGTGAGTCCGAGCAACGACGTCGGGAGCACACATGGTCGTCCTAGCCGCCGGTCGCCGACACTCGGTAGCGTGCCGTGATGACGGGACGGCCGTAGCAGCCGGCAATGGCGACGCCGGCGAATGCGACGTCGAGTCCTGGTCGGGTGTCATTGCCGTCGCGGCCGGCAACGTGCATACCGCACGCAATACCGGTCGGTCGCACACGATCGGGCTGCGCGCCGACGGAACCGTCCTCGCCACCGGATGGAACAGCGACCGCCAGATCGATGTCGTCGAATGGAGCGAGATCGCCGCCGTCGCCGCCGGATGGAGAACCACTCTCGGCCTCCGGGCGGACGGCACCGTGGTGGCGACCGGACGCGACGCAGAAGGCCAATGTGACGTGGGTGCATGGCGAGAGGTCGTCTCGATCGCTTGCGGAGACTGGCACTCCGTCGCTGTCCGCCACGATGGCACGGCACTCGCCACAGGCAACAACCAGCGCGGGCAGTGCGAGACCGGCGGATGGCGAAACCTGATCGGCATCTCCGCCGGTTACCTGCACACAGTCGGATTGCGGGACGACGGCACGGCCGTCGCCACCGGCGAGAGCGGATCGGGGCAGTGCGACGTCGCTCAGTGGAGAGGCACGGCGGCAGTGGCGGCAGGCAGCTATCACACGGTTGCGCTGAGCGCCGACGGGACGGTGCGGGCCGTCGGCGACAATCGCTTCGGCCAATGCGATGTGGAAGGCTGGAGCGACGTCACGGCGATCGCGGCCGGGTCAACGCATACGCTCGGGCTCCTCGTCGACGGAACCGTTGTCGCGACGGGGGACAACACCAATGAGCAGTGCGACGTGAGTACATGGCAGCTGCGTCGGTGACGGGCTGATCGCGCGATCCAGGCGTTGCATCGGAACGCGACTACACGTTGAAGCGGAACTCGACCACGTCGCCGTCGGCCATGACGTAGTCCTTGCCCTCCATGCGGACCTTCCCGGCGGCCTTGGCCGCCTGCATGTTCCCGGCCTCCACGAGGTCGTCGAAGGAGACGATCTCCGCCTTGATGAAACCGCGCTGGAAGTCGGTGTGGATCTCACCGGCGGCCTCGGGGGCCGTGGCGCCCTTGGGGATCGTCCAGGCGCGGGCCTCCTTCGGCCCGGCCGTCAGGTAGGTCTGCAGGCCCAGAGTCGAGAAGCCCACGCTCGCCAGGCGGTCCAGGCCCGGCTCGGTCTGGCCGGTGGACTCCAGCAGCTCGCGGGCCTCGTCGGCGTCGAGGTCGATCAGCTCGGACTCGAACTTGGCGTCGAGGATGACCGCCTCGGCCGGGGCCACCAGTTCGCGCAGCTTCGCGGCCAGCTCCTCGTCGCCGACCTGGTCCTCATCGACGTTGAACACGTAGATGAACGGCTTGGCGGTCAGCAGGTGCAGGTCGTAGAGCAGCTCGGTGTCGAGTCCGGCGGCGAACACCGTCCTGCCCGAGTCGAGCACCTCCCGGGCCTCCTGTACGGCCTTGACCTTGGCCTGCTTCGACTTGTCCATGCGCGCCTCCTTCTCCAGGCGCGGCAGGGCGTTGTCGATCGTCTGGAGGTCGGCGAGGATGAGCTCGGTGTTGATCGTCTCGATGTCGTCCAGCGGGGAGATCCTGCCGTCGACATGGGTGACGTTGCCGTCCTCGAAGACGCGCACCACCTGTGCGATCGCCGAGCACTCCCGGATGTTCGACAGGAACTGGTTGCCCTTGCCCGCGCCCTCGGAGGCGCCCTTGACCAGGCCGGCGATGTCGACGAAGGTCACCGTCGCCGGGATGATCTTCTCGGAGTCGTGGATCTCGGCCAGCTTCGGCAGCCGGTCGTCGGGGACGGCGACGACGCCGACGTTGGGTTCGATGGTGGCGAACGGATAGTTCGCGGCCAGGATGTCCGCACGGGTCAGCGCGTTGAAGAGCGTGCTCTTGCCGACGTTGGGCAGACCGACGATACCGATGCTGAGTTTCACGGTGAACAAGCCTAGCTGGGCGTTCACCGCGCCGCTCAGCGGCGGCGTCAGGCGGCCAACAAGCCCACTCCGAGCGTCAGCGTGCCGGCCGCCAAGGAGGCGGCGCCGAGCCACAGCAGGACGATGAGGCCGTTCGGCTTCTCGACGCCTCTGCCGGCCGAGGACAGGAAGAATCCGGCCGACATGAAGATCGCCGCCAGCGGCACGCCGGCGCGGGCGACCCAACCGGCGAAGCCGGTCAGGTCGGTGGCGTCGGCCAGGATGAGGCACACCAGTCCCAGCGTCACCAGCACTCCGGCGTGGGCGTGCCCGGCCCGCGCGAAGCTCTTCTGGAAGTCGGTCATCGGCACGCTGCCGCGGACGATCCTGAGCAGGAAGGCGCCGCCGAACTCGATGGTGACGACGGTGAGGAGCACGATCGCGGCGATGGACTGGGAGGACTCGCTGAGTTCAAGCATGGGTCGGGACCTTTCCAACGGAAGTTGACACTGTCAAGATATGTCGTCATCTTGACGATGTCAAGATTTGCGATAGAGTGCTACCGATGACCAGCACCTACCACCACGGCGACCTCCGCCGCGCCCTCGTCGACGCCGCGGTCGAGGCGATCGCCGAGTCCGGGCCGAGCGCGCTCAGCCTGCGCGCGGTCGCCAAGCGCGCCGGGGTGTCCCACGCCGCCCCGGCGCACCACTTCGGCGACAAGGCCGGACTGCTGACCGCCGTCGCCGTCCAGGGCTACGAGCGGTTCGCCCAAACCCTCGAGCGGGCCTGGGAGCGGACCGGGGACTTCATCGAGGTCGGCGTGGCCTACCTGCGCTTCGCGATCGAACACCGGGCCCACTTCGAGACGATGTTCCGGCCCGAACTGCTCCACGAGGACGACCCCGACCTGGAGCGGGCGCGCGAGCGGGCCCGGCACACGCTCTACTTCGGAACGGCCCCGGCCGAGAACGGGGTGCTCTACGACCGCCGGGCGCTGGCGGCCTGGTCACTGGTCCACGGAGCGGCCGGCCTGCTGGTCTCCGGCAACTTCCCGCCCGAGCTCGCCGCCGACCCCGAGGCGGCCTTCAGATCCATCGTCAGCGGCCTCGGCGACCTCGGCCGCTAGACCCGCAATACGACTGTAGCGTTATGTAGCACGCCTGCGAATCCAGTGATACGATCGTCTTATGGACCGAACCATTACCCAGCGCGAGCTGCGGAATGAAAGCGGCAAGTTCCTGCGGGCGGCCGAACAGGGCGAGGAATTCATTGTCACGCGGAACGGCACTCCCGTGGCACGCTTGACTCCGATCGCCGACGAATCCCCGTTCGTCGCAGCCGAGGTCATGCGGAACAGCGCACCGGCTCTGCCTGAAATCGACTTCACGCGGCTGCGCCGCGACTTGGAGGAGGCCGTCGAAGGCGATTTCCGCGATCCTTACGAGCGTCATGCCTGAGTCGGAATCTCAGCGGGAATTCGGTCTGCTCGACACCTCGGTCGTCATTGACTACCCCCGCCTTGATGACGCGATGCTCCCCGAATTCCGGGCGATCAGCACGGTGACACTTGCGGAACTGTATGCCGGCCCCAATGCCGCCCGGCACGATCCGCACGAGCAGGCCAGGCGGCAACAGGTGCTCAACTGGACCCAGCGGATCTTCCGGAATCCCCTTCCGTTCGACGAGATCTCCGCGCAGACCTTCGGTTCGGTTCATCTCCTGGTGCACGAGTCCGGCCGGAAACCTCGCAAATACGTGGCGGACATGATGATCGCTTCGATCGCAATCCGTCATCGGCTGCCGTTGTACACCCGCAACCCTCGTGACTTCGAACCGCTCGAATCGATGCTTGAGGTCCGCGGGGTCTGAAGACTAGGCCTGCTCGCTCTCCCGGTTCTTGTCCTTGCGGAAGATCTTGCGGCCCAGCCACACCAGCGGGTCGTAGCGGTCGCCGGCCACCCGTTCCTTCATCGGGATGATCCCGTTGTCGGTGATGTGGATGTTCTCGGGGCAGACCTCCGTGCAGCACTTGGTGATGTTGCAGTAGCCCAGACCCTGCTCATCTTGGGCCAGGTCCCGCCGGTCGTCGCGGTCGTCGAGCGGGTGCATGTCGAGCTCGGCGGCCCGAATGAACAGCCGCGGACCCGAGAACGGCGGCTTGTTCTCCTCGTGGTCGCGCACCACGTGGCAGGTGTTCTGGCACAAGAAGCACTCGATGCACTTGCGGAACTCCTGCCCGCGCTCGACGTCGACCTGCCGCATCCGGTACTCGCCGGGCGCCAGGTCGGCCGGCGGGGCGAACGCCGGCATCTCGCGGGCCTTCTCGTAGTTGAACGAGACGTCCGTGACCAGGTCGCGCACCACCGGGAAGGTCCGCAGCGGCGTGATCGTCACCGTCTCGCCCTCCTCGAACAGGTTCATCCGCGTCATGCACATCAGCCGCGGCATCCCGTTCACCTCGGCCGAGCACGAGCCGCACTTGCCGGCCTTGCAGTTCCAGCGCACCGCCAGGTCCGGGGCCTGCTCCGCCTGGAGGCGGTGGACGACGTCCAGGATCACCTCGCCCTCGTTGACCTCGACGTCGTACTCCGCGAGCTCGCCGCCGTCGGCGTCGCCGCGCCACACTCGGAAGGTCCTCGTGCTCATTCGGCCTCCTCCTGTCCTTCCTCGCCAGGCCCGGTCCCGCTGGAGGGCTGGTATTCCTCGGGGGTCATGTACTTGCCCAGTTCTCCGGTCTCGAACAGCGACAGCAGCTCGGCCGGCATCGCCGGCACCGGCTGGCGACGCAGCCGCACCTCGCCGTCCTCGAGGGTCGAGACCAGGTTCGTCTTGCGCCACTGCGGGTCCATGCCCGGAGCGTCCTCACGCGTGTGGCCACCGCGCGACTCGTCGCGCTCGAGCGCGGCCTTCGCGGTCGCCACCGAGCACAGCAGCATGTTCTCCAGGTCCAGCGCCAGGTGCCAGCCCGGGTTGTAGGCCAGTCCGCCGGTCGCCGCGACGTTCTCGATCCGCGGCCGCATGGCCTCCAGCTCGGTCAGCGCCTCCTCCAGCTCGCCGGCGCGGCGGATGATGCCGACCAGGCGGCCGTTGACCGCCTGGAGCGCCGCCTGCAGCTCATAGGGGTTCTCACCGTCGTTGTCGAACGGGCGCAGCGCGTTCGCCCTCGCCGCCTCGATCTCGCCGTCGGTCACCTTCGGCGCGGCCACCCGCGCGGCCCGCTCGGCGGCGAACTGGCCGGCCCGCTTGCCGAAGACCAGCAGGTCCGACAGCGAGTTGCCGCCCAGGCGGTTCGAGCCGTGCATGCCGCCGGAGACCTCGCCGGCGGCGAAGAGTCCCTCCACCTTGGAGGCGGCGGTGTCGGCGTCGACCTCGACCCCGCCCATGATGTAGTGGCAGGTCGGTCCCACCTCCATCGGCTCGGCGGTGATGTCGACGTCGGCCAGCTCCTTGAACTGGTGGTACATCGACGGCAGCTGCTTCATGATGTAGTCGGCGCCGCGCCGGGAGGCGATGTCGAGGTAGACCCCGCCGTGCTCGCTGCCGCGGCCGGCCTTGACCTCCGAGTTGATCGCCCGCGCCACCTCGTCGCGCGGCAGCAGCTCGGGCGGCCGGCGGTTGTGGTCGGGGTCGTCGTACCAGCGGTCGGCCTCGTCGGGGTTGTCGGCGTACTGGGCCTTGAACACCTCGGGGATGTAGTCGAACATGAACCGCTTGCCTTCGGCGTTCTTCAGCACCCCGCCGTCGCCGCGGACCGACTCGGTGACCAGGATGCCGCGCACCGACGGCGGCCAGACCATCCCGGTGGGGTGGAACTGGATGAACTCCATGTTGATCAGGCTCGCCCCGGCCTTGAGCGCCAGCGCGTGGCCGTCGCCGGTGTACTCCCAGGAGTTCGAGGTGACCTTGAACGAGCGCCCGATCCCGCCGGTGGCCAGCACGATCGCGGGCGACTCGATGGCCAGGAAGCGCCCGGTGTCGCGCCGGTAGCCGAAGGCGCCCTTGACCGCGTTCCCCTCGACGATGAGCTCGGTGACGGTGGTCTCGTCGATGACCCGGAGCATCGATTCGTACTCGCCGGTGGCGGCCTTGTCCTCCTGCTGCAGGGAGACGAGCTTCTGCTGGAGCGTGCGGATGAGCTCGAGGCCGGTCCGGTCGCCGACGTGGGCCAGGCGCGGGTACTCGTGCCCGCCGAAGTTGCGCTGGCTGATCTTGCCGTCGGCGGTCCGGTCGAACAGGGCCCCGTAGGTCTCGAGTTCCCAGATCCGCTCGGGAGCTTCCTTGGCGTGCAGCTCGGCCATCCGGTAGTTGTTGAGGAACTTGCCCCCGCGCATGGTGTCGCGGAAGTGGACCTTCCAGCTGTCGCGCGAGTTGACGTTGCCCATCGCCGCGGCCGCGCCGCCTTCGGCCATGACGGTGTGCGCCTTGCCGAACAGGGACTTGGAGAGGACGATGACGGACTTGCCGGCCAGGCGGGCCTCGACGGCGGCGCGGAGGCCGGCGCCGCCGGCGCCGATGATGAGGACGTCGCAGGCCAGCCGCTCGACGTCAGCCGATGTGGAATCGCTCATGTGATGTATGCCCTCTTATTCGATGCTCTGTTAGTTCACGAACCGGAGGTCGCTGATCCAGCCGGCCGCGACGGCCATGACGTAGAGGTCGGTCAGCGCCAGGGAGGCGAGCGTGATCCAGGCCCACATCATGTGGCGGGCGTTGAGGACGCTGGTCATGGTCCACATGCGGTAGCGGACCGGGTGCTTGGAGAAGTGGCGCAGGCGTCCGCCCATGACGTGGCGGCACGAGTGGCATCCGAGCGTGTAGCACCACAGCAGGACCACGTTGGCCAGCAGCACCAGGTTGCCCAGGCCGAAGCCGAAGCCCTGCGGTGAGTGGAACGCCAGGATCGCGTCGTAGGTGTTGATGGCCGAGATCAGGAACGCCGCGTAGAAGAAGTAGCGGTGGAGGTTCTGCCCGACGAGCGGGAAGCGGGTCTCGCCGGTGTAGCGGGCGTGGCCGTCGGGCACGGCGCAGGCCGGCGGCGAGAGCCAGAACGCCCGGTAGTAGGCCTTGCGGTAGTAGTAGCAGGTGAGTCGGAAGGCCAGCAGGAACGGCAGGCTCAGGGCCGCGTAGGGGATGAGCGGGTGGTCCGGCAGGACCCGTCCGAAGTGGGCCGAGTCGGGGATGCAGCCCTCGGAGACGCACGGCGAGTAGAACGGCGTCAGGTAGTGGTAGTCGGCGACCCAGTAGTCGCCTTGGTAGAAGACGCGGAAGGTCGCGTACGCGACCCAGACGGTGAGTCCGATGACGGTGAGGATCGGACCGCGCATCCAGTTGTCGGTCCGGAGGTTGCGCGCGCTGATCGCCGCGCGCGGCGGAGAGGTGACGTCGGTGTCGTCGGTGGTGGTCATCAGCGCCCCTTCGCTGGGTCGATGCGCGGCCCGTGCGCCCGTTCGGCGAGTCCTGCGAGCCATGGGTCGGTCGCGCCGAGTAGAGAATCCGGACAAGGCGGGCCATCGAGTGCTCGCTCAGCGCAGGATAACGTCATCGCCTGCGCCTCAGGACATGGGGTTCATCACAATATCGAGCAAAATTCATGATGTTTCTGTAGCGTTCAGTGTTTACCCGAGATGCGAGTGTGGCCTGTGTCTCCTCTTGGGAAGTTCGGCGCGCGGTTACCCTAGTCGGATGACCGAACGCGGCATCCTGTTCGTCCACGCCCACCCCGACGACGAGACCATCGGCACCGGCGCCACGATCGCCCACTACGCCGCCAGGGCCGACGCACGCGTCACGGTCGTCACCTGCACCCTCGGCGAAGAGGGCGAAGTGCGGGTGCCGGAGCTCTCGATGCTCGCCGCCGCCGAGGCCGACCAGCTCGGCGGCTTCCGCTACTGGGAGTACCGGCACGCCACCGCCGAGCTCGGCGTCGACGACTGCCAGTTCCTCGGCGGGCCCGGCCGCTGGCGCGACTCCGGGATGATGGGCGAGCCCTCCAACGACCATCCCCGCGCCTTCTGGAACGCCGACGTCGACGAGGCCGCCGCCCTCTTGGTCGCGATCATCCGCGACCGCCGGCCCGAAGTACTGGTCACCTACGACCCCAACGGTTTCTACGGACACCCCGACCACATCCAGGCCCACCGCGCGGCCATGCGGGCCGCCGAACTGGCCGCCGCGGACTTCCGACCCGAGCTCGGACCCGCCCACGAGGTGCGCAAGATCTACTGGACCACCACCCCCAGAAGCGCCCTCGAAGCGCACTTCGAGCTGTTCAAGAGCGCCAGCGACAACCCGTTCGCGGACATCGACTCGGTCGACGAGCTGCCGTTCGGCGCCCCCGACGAGGAGGTCGACGCCTGCGTCCGCGGCGACCGCGAAGCGGCCGAACGGAAGCTGGCCGCCATGCGCGCCTACCCGACCCAGGTCGCGGCAGGCGACTGGCTCACCGTCCTCGGCGAGCGGCTCGGAGCCGAGGCCGCCGGCGCCGAGTATTACCGGCTCGTCAAAGGCGACCGCGGTCCGGGCGAGGGCCCCGACGGCTGGGAGACCGACCTGCTGGCCGGACCCGCCGAGGATTGACCTCGCCCTCCGCCGGGTATCCGGGGCCATCATCGCGTCCGGACGGCGAACACAGGGGGGCCAACTATGGCGACAGTGGGGGATTACGTACTCGAGCGCCTGCGGGAGTGGGGCGTCGAACAGGTCTTCGGCTATCCGGGCGACGGCATCAACGGCATCATCTCCGCCTTCGGCGAAGCCGACGACCAGCCCCGGTTCGTGCAGTCCCGGCACGAGGAGATGTCCGCCTTCCAAGCCGTCGGATACGCCAAGTTCAGCTGCAAGCCCGGCGTCTGCCTGGCCACCTCCGGCCCCGGCGCCATCCACCTCCTCAACGGCCTCTACGACGCCAAGCTCGACCACGTCCCCCTGGTCGCCATCGTCGGACAGGTCGCCCGCACCAGCATGGGCGGCAGTTCCCAGCAGGAGGTCGACCTCCACGCCCTGTTCAAGGACGTCGCCTCCGACTACCTCGCAGAAGTCGAGGTCTCCGAGCAGCTTCCGATCGCGATCGACCGCGCCTTCCGCACCGCCGAGGCCCATCGGGCGCCGACGGCGGTCATCATCCACGCCGACCTCCAAGAGGAGGACTACGAGCCGCCGCAGCACGAGTTCAAGCACGTGCCCTCCAGCGAGCCGGGGCCCGTCCACGCCTCCGTGCTGCCGCCGGCCGACGACCTCGACCGCGCCGCCGAGATCCTCAACGCCGGAGAGCGGGTCGCCATCCTGGTCGGCCAGGGCGCGCGCGGGGCGGCCGAAGAGGTCCAGAACGTCGCCGACGCCACCGGCGCCGGCGTGGCCAAAGCGCTCCTCGGCAAGGACGTGCTGCCCGACGACCTGCCGTTCGTCACCGGCGCGATCGGGCTGCTGGGCACCAGGCCGAGCTACGAGATGATGCGCGACTGCGACACGCTGCTCATCGTCGGCTCGAACATGCCGTACACCCAGTTCCTGCCCGACTTCGGCCAGGCCAAGGCCGTCCAGATCGACCTGGACGGCGCGATGGTGGGACTGCGGTACCCGACCGAGCTCAACCTCATCGGCGACGCCAAGGCCACGCTCGGCGCGCTGGTGCCGAAGCTCGACCGGCGCCCCCGCGACCGCTGGCGCCAGACGATCGAGAGCAACGTCGCCTCCTGGTGGGAGACGCTCGAACAGCAGGCCATGATCGAGGCCCACCCGGTCAACCCGATGCGGGTCGTCCAGGAACTCTCCGAGCGCATCCCCGACAACGCGATCGTCACCGCCGACTCCGGTTCGTCGACCAACTGGTACGCCCGCAACCTCAAGATGCGCGGCGGCATGCGCGGATCCCTGTCGGGCACGCTCGCGACCATGGGCCCGGCGGTGCCGTACGCGATCGGCGCGAAGTTCGCCCACCCCGAGCGGCCCGCCGTCGCCCTGGTGGGCGACGGCGCGATGCAGATGAACGGCATGGCCGAGCTCATCACCGCCTCGCGCTACCGGGACCGGTGGGAGGACCCGCGGCTGATCGTGTGCGTGTTCAACAACGCCGACCTCGACCAGGTCACCTGGGAGCTGCGGTCGATGGTCGGGTCGCCGAAGTTCGAGGAGTCGCAGGGCGTGCCGCGGATCTCCTACGCCGACTTCGCCCGCTCGGTCGACCTCGAGGGCATCACCGTCGAAGACTCGGAGGCCCTCGGCGCCGCCTGGGACCGGGCCTTCGCGGCCGACCGGCCGGTCGTCATGGACGTCCACTGCGACCCCAATGTGCCGCCGATTCCGCCCCATGCCACCCTCGACCAGGTCAAATCGACCACCCAGGCCCTGCTGAAGGGCGACCCGGACGCCTGGCGGGTGTTCGTAGAGGGCGCCAAGGTCAAGGCACGGGAGATGATGCCGGGCCGCTAGGCCGCTGGAAGGACCGCCGATGGAGTTCTGGAGCCAGCTCGGCCTCCTCGCACTGGCGCTCGGACTGGGAATCCTGGTCGGAGCCGAACGCGAATATCAGGGCAAGGCCGCGGGGATGCGCACCCACGCGCTCATCGCCGTGGGCGCCGCGCTGTTCGTCGCCGCGGGCCGCTGGGGGTTCGACACCGTCCCCGGCACCCCCGGCGTCGACCCGGCCCGCGTCGCCGCGCAGGTCGTGGCCGGCATCGGCTTCTTGGGCGCCGGCGTGATCTTCATCCACCGGAACCTCGTGTTCGGCATGACCACGGCCGCCTCGATCTGGGTCACCACCGCCATCGCCATGTCCAGCGCCGCCGGGCTGCCGCTGCTGGCCATCAGCGTCACCGCGCTCCACCTGCTCGTGGTGGCCGGCCTGAACCCGATCGAGCGGATGATCGCCCGCCACGCCAGGCACGCCGGCAAGCTTCATCTGACCTACCGCTCGACCTCCGCGCTCACCGAAGCGCTCTCGACGTGCACCGCCGCGGGGTTCACCGTCACCGAGATCAGTCCGGAGAAAGGCATGGAAGACCACGAGCGGACCACCACGCTCACGCTCCACGGGCGCGGATCGGTCGCCGACCTGACCTCGCACCTGGCCGGCAAGGACGGCATCGTGGGCGTCACCTTCGAAGACCTCTGACACACCAGCCGGAGAAGTCACACCGAGGCCCTACCAGCGGGAAGGCGGACGCCGCAGGGGCGCCCTCTCATGGGGAGGTCGGCGGGAGGTGCGGTCGAGGAACGGCAACGCGATGGCGGCGAGTTCTGCGGCGGCGGTGTACGGCACACCGTGGGGGCTGTTCGGGACGACGGCGAGTTCGCCTCGCGACAGAAGCCCGACCGCCTGTTCGGCCCAGCGTTGGGAGGCGACCGCTTCATGCTCGCCGCGGGCGACGAGGGTGGGCGCCTGGACGTGGGGCAACTTCTCTTCAATGGGATCGCGCAGCGCTCGGCGGAAGGTCCGCACGACCCGGAACGGTCCTGCGTCGAGGAGGTCGCGGACGAGGATCGGCAGTTGGCACGGGTCTTCGCGGGGGAGGCCGGCCAGCCAGCGCAGCACCTGCCGCGGCATGGTGCGCGCGTGCGGATCCATGGTGGGTCCGACGATGACCAGACTTCGGACGAGTCGCGGGTATCGGACGGCGAGGTCGACGGTGACCTGGGTGCCGAAGGAGTTGCCGAGGAAGACGGCCGGGGCGTCGCCGGTAGCGGTCAGCCAGTCTGCGAGCCAGTCGGCGAAATCGGGCACGCGCGGCACCGTGCCGGTCTTGCCGCTGAGCCCGAAACCGGGCAGATCGATCGCGCGAACGGCGTATCGAGGCGTCAAGTGAGCGGCGAGCGGCATGAGGTACCGGTGCGATAGCGCCATACCGTGCACCAGAACGACCGGCGTAGCGCCCGGCGCGGCGCTCCGGGACGATCGGTAATGCAGCCGGATCCCCCGAATGCGTGCCCAGCGGCTCTCGAAGAGGTGGTCGGCCTTCGGCGCGCGGGTCGCGAGCCGGTACTTCTGGCGCATGATGTGCGGTTTCCATGTGCCCGGCAATGTAGCACCTCGTCCGGGATCGACAGGGCCGGTTCAAGGCTGCGATCGGCGGTTCGAGCATACCCGAGCGGCCACGCCGCGGTGCACCTTTCACGCGCGAGCGGCAGCGCGTCGCGCGACCGCGAGGTTCGGTTCATCGCAGTGACCACGAGGCATGTCGCCGTCTCGGGAGCCGCGACGCGAGCCGATGGTCGAATTCTGGTGGTTAAGGCTCTGACCTGGGCGGACGTTGCGCGCCAGGCAGGATTCGAACCTGCGACCGTCGGATTAGAAGTTCAATTCGAAGCGTCTGACCTGGTAATTCGATTACACGTACGAGAGTTTGAACTATGGCGTGGCCAGGGTCGATGTCAACGTGGCCAAACCAGTTCATGGACGATGCCATGGCCAGTCTGTCCACAATCCCATTTGTCAGAAGTGCTTGCGGGCCCTCTCGGGCGGCCCCGCTCGAGTGTCGCCCGTCCGGCCATGACGGCCGGCTGACGTCGTGGACAGCGATTTTGGCAGGCGCATCGGCTCTCTCGAGCACCGCCTCCAACGCGCCGACGGTGGGTGGAAGGATGCAGCGAAACTGGCCTGAACGTGTTTCCGGTACAACACCTGTGAAAACGAGCGGAGTCCAGGAGCGATCGACCATGGCGTCCTCCAGCGCTGAAGGGATCGCCGCGGCGGAGCTCGCCGAGCGGGCCGGGATCGCCACCGAAGTGGTCCTCAATCCGGAGACTGGCCAATCCCTTCAGTTCCGATGCTCCCGAGCCTTGTTGATCGGCCATTCAGCGACACGGTCGGGTTGACGCTCGGATACTGAAAGCATGGCACTGTTCACCGAGATGTGGGTCGCCGAAGCCAAGAAGTACCTCGCTCACGGCGAGCGAGTCGATGACGTGGTTTCAGGCCGAATCATGTCGACGGGAGTACTGGCACATCCTGCAGCGGTTCTCATCGCCACTGACTGGCGCCTGGTTCTGTTCGAACTGCGAGTCAGCCAACGACATCGATTCGAAAGCTTCCCATATGAGAGTATTTCGAGTTTTCAGTCAGAAAAGCTACTATTCGGGTATACTTACCGTTTCTTTTCATCGGGCAACGCAGTGGAAGTCGCGCGGATACGCGACGACCCTCTTCAGGCATTCGCCAACCTCGTGCAGGGTCGCATTCGCGCCGGTGCGCCCCGAGTGCCGCCTAGCGGCTCGGCAGCTACCGAGCTAGCGAAGTTCGGAGAGCTGCTCAGCAAAGGTTTGATCACGCAGGAGGAGTTCAATCAGCAGAAGCGACGCATTCTCGGCTCCTCTGACTGAATGCATTGGCAATTGCCGGGCCCGAGAGGCGTGTCCACGCCTTGACGGATGGCGTGGCAAGCCCTCGTGTCGTGGTCCGGACTTCGTCACGGTGGTTCGGCAACCTGTCTCGCGGTCGGGCAATCCGACATCACATCAGCCCTTCTGGTGCCACATACGTATCAAAAACGAGTCGATGTTCGAAGAATCGTTCTCAGCTGGCCGTAGAAGCTCGCACCCCCCGTTTGTGCGTCTGGCTAAGGCCATGCGGCTGTTGGGGCTTCAGGGCCGGCCTCAGCGGGTCATCGCAAGAGCGGACTCTGCTGTCTCCCGGTGTCGGGCCGCTCTGGCGGAGTTAGCGGCTGAAGCCGTGGCTGCGATGGTATGTCGGCGGCTCGGGAGTTGCCGGCCGGGCCCAGTCGTGGCTCGGTGGAGCGGCCTCAGCTCCGGTCGGGAAGGCCAGGGCCACGACATGACCGGGACGGTTCGCTGCTTGAGCGACGTCGTTGTGTCCTCGGGATTCATTCGCTGCGATGCGTCTGGCCCCCTTAGCTGCGGTGTGGGCTGCCTGGTATCCGGCGTACTCGGGTTCATGGCGCGGCACCCATGGCCCGCACGGTTCATCGCCGGTGACGGTGGCCGCGTCGCGCCAGGCGGCGATGATGCTGATGAGCCCGCGCCAGACTTCTTGCCCGCGGGGCGATGAGGGCACGGGGCCGAGAGATCGGACCCACTGGGGTTGATCGGCGAGCGCGGTGGCCGTGAGTGCTTCGACGCGGGAGTCGACGGCTTCGAGGAGTTCATCGAGGTGCTCGCCGAGCAGTGAGTCAGCCGCAGCCGGTTCGGCGGGGGCGAGCCGTTTCCACGGGATGGCGGCGTGGAGTGGGACTGGTTCGGCGCCTTCGTCGTGCGGTAGCTGGGCGGCGGTGTACGTGATGCGGGGCAGGAGCTCGGCGAGGCTGTCGGCGCGGTCGAAGGCGCTCCGGATGGTCTCGGTTGCGGATTGGTCGGCGCTGTCGTGCTCGAGGGCGTTCGCCAGGGTGGCGCGTGCGGCGTCGACAGGGTCGGTCGTGTCGGCTCCGGGCGCGATCACGGTGTAGAGGTCGGTGCGGTGCGCGGCGCGGGTCTCCATGGAGTAGAGCGCGCCGCGGTCGAAGGTACCGTCGGCCAGGACGTGGGCGGTGTCGACCGACGCGCCCTGGGCGCGGTGCGCGGTGGTGGCGTACGCGGGTTCGACGTGGGCGTTGACGTAGTCGGCGGGGAGGGTGAGTCGGTCGCCGCCTCGCTCGCGGCGGACCTCGAGCGCCCCGTCGGGCCGGTGCGCGGTGACGGGCCAGGTCTCGCCGTTGCGGACGAAGTCGCCGGTGGTCGAAGTCAGGCGCCGTTCGGGTCTGCGGGTGACGATGCGGTCGCCTCTCCCGGCCAGGTTGCCATCGCGCAGGCGAACGCCCGCTGGGTCGACGGTGCCTTCGGCGACGAGGTCGGTTCGGGCACGGGCGTTGAGGTCGGCGACGTCGCGGTTGGTTACGGCGATCATCAGCGTTCGAGATCCGCGGTCGCGGTCGGACTTCCAGGCGGTGTAGACCGCGTCGATCATCGCCTCGCGGTCGCTGGCGTGCAGGCGGCCGGATCGGGCGTAGAAGTCGAGCGCGGTGGCGTCGCCGTTGCGCACCTGGAGGGTGGCGGCGGCTTCGGTCGGGTCGGTGAAGCGGTGCAGAGCTCCGAGTTCGAAGTGCTCGGTCTCGGAGGCGAGCAGGCGCAGCATGCCGCCGGCTTCGACGGCGGCGAGTTGAGCGTGATCGCCCAGGAGCCGCACGGCCGCTCCCTGGCGGGCGGCGATCTGTGCCAATGCATCGAGTCGCGCGGTGCCGGCCATGCCCGCTTCGTCGACCACGATGACGTCACCGGGTCCGATCCGCCAGGGCTCGACATCGGGCGGCACTGGTGCGCCGGAGGCGAGTGCGGTGGCCGAAGGGCTGGTGGTGTGCTCGGCGAGGAACTTGTGGAGGTTCTCGGCGGGCCTGTCGAGGTCGGCCGCGAGGATCTTCGCCGCGGCCCCTGACGTGGCCAGGGAATCAGGCGCCGACCGGTGGCGTCGAGGGCAGCGGCGAGGGCCTTCATGGCGGTCGTCTTGCCGGTTCCGGCCGGTCCGATACCGATCGCGAGCATACGGGTATCGAGGGCGAATGAGCGCGCGAGCGCACGTTGTCCAGGGTCGAGTGCGCGGCGGCGATTCTCGAAGGCGCGCAACGCCGCATCGATCTGCTGGGCATCGGGGGCGGCGAAGCGATCGGCGGTGGTGGCGAGGTCGAGCAGGCGCTGCTCGGCATCGAGCACGGCCCTGGTGGTGTAGCGCGTCGCGCCGTGTGGGACGAACACGGAGGTGCCGTCGGAGCGGCGCAAGGTAGGCGGGGTCTTGGCGGGTTCGGGGGCGTTAAGCGCGACCGCGTCGCCAAGGATCATGTCGGTGACCCGGGCCAGGACGCGCTCGCGTTCGTCATGTGTCAGGTGCCCGACGTGGGCGAGAGCGCGCAGGGCGGCCGCTTCGATGTTCGCGCGGGTCCATGTCGACCGGTGCTCGCCGACCTGGTCGATTGTGGCGGCGGCGATGCGGTCAAGGTCGATGGCACCGCTTCGTTGGGGCGAGCGGCGGTGGCCGAGCCGGCCCAGGGCCGCGAGTGCGGCCGGGCCGAAGGTGTGGGCGAAGTCGGCACGCCAAGCGGCGCGGAGCTCGGTGAGCGGGCGGGCTTCACCTTTGCCTTTGCGAGTGGCGAGATTCGCTTCTCGGGCCAGGGCACGGTAGGCGCCAGCGGCCGGTCGGCGTCCGTGCGCGGCAGCGTATTCGGCCAGGCGCGAGGCGAGGCTGGCCGTGATCTGCCTTCGGCGGCTGGAGGCGTGGGAGATCCAAGCCGGATCGATACCGGCGATCTCCCACACCGGTGCGGTGTGCTCGGCGGTGTCGGGCCGGATGGCCCAGGCCAGGCCGAGCCGCTCGGTCAGCTCGGTGCGCAGCGCGGCGTCATACACCTCCGAGGCGGTCACTGCGTGCTGGTGCAGGGCGCGGGCATCCAGCGACCGCCAGCGGCCGTCGACGCCGAGGACCTTGTTGGCGACGACCAGATGGGTGTGGAGGTTCGGCTCGCCCTCCCGGTTGTCGAAGTGGTCGAAGGCCGCAGCGATGAGCCCGGTCGTCTCGATCTGGGCGACACCGCCGGCGCCAGTGCGGGTGAAGGCGACGTTGGCTTCCAGATAGGCCAGCATCCGCGCGACGGCGGCATGGTGGGCGGCAACGACTTCCCTGGCGACGGCCGCTTCGGCGAGACCGAACAGGAGCGAGACCGACTTCGGCGGCGTCGCGGTCAGATCGAATCCGGCCACGGGTGCGCGCTGCTGCCGCGCGGCCCACCGCCGAGCCGCTCGCTCCTCGACCGGAGTGGGCTCGCGGCCGGTCTCGGCCCGCAACTGGCCGAGCCGATCGGCCACGAGCTGCTCGAAGGGCTTGTTGGTGAACACCGGATAACGCCGCCCCAGCCGGGCTACCTTCGCGGCCTCACTGGTGAGCCGGTCGTACTCGTCGTTACCGGTGTCCGGGCGGACGCGAGCGGCGAGGTAGGCGGCGATGATGTCCTTGGCGTTGGGGTGGCACCCTTGGCCGTAGAGCGCGCGCATCTGCGCCTCGGAGACGATGTCCCCAGCGGCGAGACCGAGATCGCCCAGCCCCGCACCCATCCAGCTTCCGGGCGGGTTACCGCGCGCCGTGTAGTAGCCAGTCTCCACGCCGTTTTCCGGCGAAGCTGCGCCGGGCACGTCGCCGGAGGCCACGGACTTGGTCAGGTACTTCCAGGCGTTGCCGGCGGCCAGCTTGCGCATGGTCATCATCGCGATCACCTCCTATCAGGACGGGGGCCAGGATGCTTCGGCGGCGTTGGCGTCAGCGTTGCCGCCAACACGCGGTAACAGGGTTCAACGGGGCGGTAACACCGTTGTGCTGCAGGTCTGAGGGACTGGTCCGGAGCCAACTCGGCTTTGGCACCCTTGCTGTCGGACGGGGCTCCGCTCGCGGAGTGCAAACAGTGTCATTGGTTTTGATACATACGTTCGATCACAGAGTGTAGCTGATTAAATCATGTCTGTGGGGGTTCATTGGTAGAGGATCTAGATTGAGTTGGTGGGCACGAAAAAAGCCCGGAAGCATCGCTTCCGGGCTTGGTGGTGCGAGTCGTGCTGGCACTGGCAGTTCGGGGACCCTGGTCGGCGGCGGGATCTCCTCAGGTATCAAGAGCGGGCCTGACTGGGACGAAGTCTCGAGTGCCCAGCGGTCTCGGGAGCCCTCATGATGGTTCTTCCATCCGTTGAGAACACCGACCGTCCTCCCGATGCTGGTGCACGGCAGAATGTGGACATGACTGACCGACGCAAAGATCGCCGATCGTACTGGTGGATAGCGGCGATCGTTGCGGTCGCCGTCGCCATAGCCTCTGGGGCCGCCGCTGTGTGGACCCTGATCGATCCACTGGCGACCAGTGACTCTGGTGACCGTGCCGCCGCGGTCCAAGCGACGTTCACTGTCGCCTTCGGCATCGGCGGGCTAGCCACACTCGCGTTGTTCACTCGACGGCAATGGCTGCAAGAGCGCGTGCATGAGCACACCCAGTACGACGCCGAGCAGCGTCGGATCACCGAGCAGTACATGCAAGCGGTCGAGCAGCTTGGGCACGACAAGGCACCAGTTCGTTTGGGAGGCCTGTATGCGCTGGAACGGCTCGGCCTCGAACACCCCGAGCAGCGACAGGTCGTCGCAGAAGTCTGGTGCGCCTACCTGCGGCGCCAATACACGCCGCCAGTCCGCATTCTCAATTCGACCAACGAGGTCGACCTGGATGGTCAGGTCGCCGAGGAACCGGACGAGTCAGCTGGCGAGC
Organism: Glycomyces halotolerans; assembly: GCF_054779575.1. Classification (NCBI taxonomy): domain Bacteria; kingdom Bacillati; phylum Actinomycetota; class Actinomycetes; order Glycomycetales; family Glycomycetaceae; genus Glycomyces; species Glycomyces halotolerans. The sequence goes on along the minus strand of NZ_BAAGXZ010000001.1, from coordinate 205,910 downwards.
GCGCAGCCGAAGCTTCCGAGGAATACGAGGTGCGCATGACCGCGCAGCGGCTCCTGGCTGAGCACCTGCGGGACCCACGTCCGGATGAAGAGCGCAACGGTACCCGTCCAGTCGAGTCGCGCCAGTTCTGGCACCTGGATCAACTCAACCTCGCCGGAGCGGTTCTCATCTCCGCTGACTTCACGGACTGCAGTCTCCCTGAACTCAAAGCTGAGGGGGCCCACTTTCACGGCCGAACTTCGTTTGTCCGGGCGCACTTCGAGGGCTACACCGCATTTTTCAAGGCGCACTTCGAGCGCGACGCCGAGTTCGTTGGGGCGCACTTCGAGGGCTACACCGGGTTCGGCAAGGCGCACTTCGAGCGCCGCGCCTGGTTCGCCTATGCGCACTTCGAGGGCTACGCCGAGTTCGTCGGGGCGCACTTCGAGAGCGACGCCGCGTTCGGCAACGCGCACTTCGAGCGCGACGCCTGGTTCGTCGGGGCGCACTTCGAGAGCGACGCCGCGTTCGGCAACGCGCACTTCGAAGGCGACACCACGTTCGGCAACGCGCACTTCGAGCGCGACGCCTGGTTCGTCGGGGCGCACTTCGAGAGCGACGCCGCGTTCGGCAACGCGCACTTCGAGGGCCCCGCCTGGTTCGGCAAGGCGCACTCCGGAGGCAGTACGGGCTTCTCCCAAACGGAGACGGGGAATGCCGAAGTGGCCACCATTCCCGCCGAACCGGAGTTCGATTTTTCGGAAGTGGTCGTGTACCAGGTCGAGTTCGATCTCGAAATTCATCCAATAGGTCACCACCGGTGGCCGCTTGGGTGGGCTGAGAAGCCTGATGGCGACCGATGGACACTGGTCCGGGTCGAACGCGACGACTCCTCAAGGCATGAGGAGGGCGCCGGGGACGGATCGAGAAGTGCGTAATCCGGCGTTCGGGCCGTGGTAGAACACGACATCGTTGACCAGGAGGCGGGCACCAGCAGGCCAGGTCGCGGCTGACAAGTTCGGTCCGGACAATGTCGGGTGTGATGGGGGGATTCCCGTCGGTCTGATGCGCGCATCATGGCCGTCACGGAGGAGTTCGGTGTCGCCGGTGGGGACTTCGCGGGAGAGCCGGACGGCTTTGGTCGGGATGAGGTCGCGGATGGTACAGGCGGTAACGTTCCCGTCTGGGCGGTAATAAGTCGTGACGCACGCCTGCAGCGGAGATGCGGTCTTCGTATTCCCAGGGCCGTCGGTTATGGGTCTTCTGTGGGACATGCCGTCGCTGAGCCTGGGTTACGCGGAGCAGGATGAGGGAATGAGCCAGTTTATATCGGGCCTGATCGTCGCAGCCATATTCGACCACCAGGCATGGATCATAGGAGCGCAGATTGGAAGCGCTCTCGGGGCGATGGGAGGCGCGGTCATCGCGCTTGTGATCGCCCGCGAGGGTTGGAAGAAGCAAGAGGATGCTCGGAGGGAGCATGCTGCTGCTGAAGAGCGCGCATGGCGCCGGCAGCAGGAGGCTGAGGACGCTCGTGCGCAGGCACAGGCCAGGCTAGTGCTCGTGAATCATATGGGAATGCCAGAGCCCAAAGCATCTTCTGGCGGCGTAAGGCGGGTTCATCGGTTGCGCATCATCAATCACAGTGAGCATCCGATCCTCGAAATCCTTGCCCAAGTCTGGGCTCCTCCGGATGACCTTGAAGGGCGCCATTCGGGAGCCTGTACGTTGGCGGTCATTCTCCCTGGCGAAGAGAAGACTCTCACGTGTGTGGTCCCGCGTGACTCAACATCGCTCAGAGCATGGCAAGTGCGCTGGACTGATCACCATGGTCGACAGTGGCGTTGCGATAGCAATAAGGAATCGGCGCGTTCATACGACGGGAGCCCGCCACGCGAGTGACCAGCGCCATGCCGCAGGCATCCTGTGAATCCTTCAATGATTCAGCAGTGACCTCGCCCAGTCGAGCACTGGTGTCCCCGACCCGGCTGAGCCCAAAATCCAGACCTGTGACGGTAGGGAGGTCCGAACCAGGAGTAAACTCTGTTACCCACGCGTCCCTGGCGAGTGTTAGTCACACAGGCAGAATCGTTAGATCGCCAATGGCGGAAGTCGGCGTTGTTGCATGGGAACTGCCCTCCCACGGCTGCCTCGGCGCTGAATGGGTCGGAAGGCAGCTCGCGCCCTTCCTGGCACAAGCCGGGATAGCAGGGCTGTGTCTCATGGTGAAGATCCCCGATTGAGTTGATCTTGTTCCGCCGCTAACCTGTTGGTAGTGAGATTCTTACCTAACGTGCCCGAACTTGGATTCGGTTAGGCGGTGACCCCCTTTGACACAGCCATCCTTGTTCTCCAGCCCTGACGGTCAACCTCCTCCCAAACCCGACGGTGACGCATGGGAGGAAATGCTGGTCTTGATCACGGTCAAGGCGGCCCCGAACCCCTCGGAGAAGTATGGCGAGACAGTCTGCGTCGCAGGGCTCCGCATCAACCCTGAACGGCAGGGCTGGGTTCGACTCTATCCGTTGAACTTCCGCGAACTTGAACGCGACTCGCGGTTCAAGAAATACAGCGTTCTCCGACTCAAGGCCCAACCCGCCCGTAGTGACGGTCGGCGCGAGAGCTGGCGGCCGGATTGGGAGTCGGTCCACACGCACCAGACAGTACTCGCTGCCTGGAATCCACGGCGTCGCTGGATTGATGAGCATCGCGAGGGGTCGATGTGCCGCCTCAACGCTGATGCTCGGGTCGATCGCCAGGCGAAGTCGCTGGCTTTGATCGTCCCGGCCAAGATCGATGATTTCGAGATTGAAGAACATCCGGGCTGGACAGCCGAGCAGCAACGAAAACTCGACAAGTACCTTCAGCAGGATGAGCTCCCGATACCAGGAACGGTACGACGCCCCCCGGAGTTGCAGGCACCCAAGTTCAAAGGCTTCTATCGCTACACCTGCCATGAGCGCGGCTGCAACGGGCACCGGCAACAGATTCTTGACTGGGAATTCGTTGCTCTTCAGCGGCACTTGGCCCAGCACCGGGACGATTCGGCGAAGGAACAGTTGCGGGCAAAATTCCTCGATGAAATGTGTGCGCCGGACCGGGATACGGCCTTCTATGTAGGCAACATGGCCGCTCGCCCTCGGGTCTTCTCGGCGCTCGGCGTCTACTGGCCGCGCCGGTGACCTCGACTCAGATTTATTGTCCTCCGGCCAGTGCCTCCAAGATCACGTGGCGGTGGCAGCGGGCCTCTTCGGCTTCGAAGCACAGCAGTGCCACCCGTCGATCCGAGGCGAGTCGGCGGATCTCATCGAGTGCCTCGGCTGCGGCTGGCTCGGCCAGTAGCATCCGGAAGGTCGAGACTGCAGTGTCACGTTCGCTGCTTTCAGAGGCAAAGCCGGCCCGGTTGTCCTTGGGATTCCCGAGTGCACGAAGGTGGATGTAGTCGATGCCGACCTCAGCCAGCGCTTGTCGAAGAGCCTTCTTGGAGAGCCCTCGTTTGCGGGAAATCGGGGTCAATCGGACGTCAACTACGATCTCCACGCCAGCGGCGTAGAGACGTGCGATCAGGTCCTCAGCTTCGTGGCCTTCGTAGCCGAAACCGATCGCTCCCGGCGGTGCGGCAACAGGCAGTGCCGGATTCAGTGTGATGGGGCTCATGTGAGTGCTCCTCATGGTGGGTCCCTTCAAGCTATGGAGCATCGTGCCGGGATGTCAAGTTTCCGTTGACATGTTCTTGTTCGCATAACGAATCAAGTCAGGAACTGGAGCGGCCCGGAAGCATACTTCTGGGGGCGCTGACGAATCCTCACGGGTAAATCAGTGAGTTGCCGTCGAGTTCCCAAGGTTGGGCAGGTCGTCTCGGTGGCAGCACGTGATCGACCGGACGAAGGCGTTTCTCTGGACCGTCGCGGCCCACGGTGGTGTTTGGGTCCATGCGGCTGGCCACAACAGCTCTAGGCAGCCTCACGGTAGGTGAGAGATACCCCGAAGCTCGGTTGCCAACACTGTTGCCCAGGAGGCGTTAAACCGAGAGCGATCAGTACAGCTCGACGTAGTGAGACGCGGCGGGAACAGCTCCACGATCCGCTGCGCAAGCGACTGCTTGCCGCCGAAGTAGGGCACCGGCGGGCGGGCCCGGTGGGCGTTAGGCGACATGGCCGCTCGCCTCCGCTCCGGATAGGACCGTCCCGACCATCTCGCCGGCGGTCAGGGGCCGGGCACTGCCGCGGCGGCCTGAGCGGACCTGTGCGGGCCTGGAGCTGGCCGACCCTGACCCTGGTGCGGGTTCGGGGTTGTTCGTACGTCTGTGCGCTTCTGGGGCGGTCTGGCGGGTGTGTACGCGGTTGCGGCGGGGCCGGGGGCAGTGGCGGCAGGTTTCCGGGTCGGCCGGGTCGGCCTCGAACGGGTGTGCCGGGCCGCCGAGCGCGGGCCCCTCGTCCCGCTCGCCGGCCCGGGGAGTCGGCGGGGCGTCGGGCAGGTCGTCGAGTCGGTGGCGGTAGACCGCGTGGAAGTGCCGGACGCCGTCGAGGTCGACTGTCAGCTCGGTTTTGAGCGCTTCGACCGACCAGCCGGCGGCGAGACGGGCGGCGATGGGCTCGACGAGCCGGTGGCGCTGCCCGGCGGTCAACCGGCCGGGCAGGGCGGCGGCGAGATCAGCGGCGGCCGAGACGTCTTCCGAGGTTCCGGTCGTCTCCGCCTCCGCCTCCTCCGGCCGGGCCCCGACGGCGCCGACGGTCTCGCGAGAGCCGTTGGAGGGGGTAGGGGGAGGAGGGATAGGTCTATAAGAGGAAAGGGAACCCGGTTTGTCACCCCGTGGCGAACGGGGTGTCAGTTTGTCACCCCGTTTGACCTGCGGTTCACGGGGTGTCAGTTTGTCACCCCGTGCCCGACGACCTGACACAACTGTGTCACCTCGTGACGGGTCGACGGTCGCTTCGGTGGCCTTGTCGGCGGGTGCGGAGGCGCGCCGCCGGGCGCCGGCCGCGGCGGCTTGTGAGCGGCGCGGCGCGGCGGTTCCGGCCTCCGCCCATGCGGTGCGGGTGGCCGGGTCGAGTGCGACGTCGTAGACGACCGGGCGGCGGTCGGCGCGGAGGTGGTCGACGAAGTGCTGGTCGCCCTCGCGGATGAGGCCGTGCTCGAGCAGGTATTCGAGCTTGCGGACTACGGTGCGTTCGGAGCACTCGGCGCGTTCGGCGAGGTAGGCGATTGAGGGCCAGGCGTTGCGGCCATCGGGATCGGCCCGGTTGCACAGGGCCTGGTAGACGAGTTTGGCGCGGGGGTCGCCGACTTTCATCGACAGTGCGGCGGCCCAGATTTCCAGTGCCATGGGGATCCTCCTTCGTGTCAGGCCAGGGAGACGATGCGGGCTTTGTGGAGTTGGGCGGCGGCGGTGACGGTGTCGCACCGGCCGGCGCGGTTCTTGGCCACGATCAGGTCGATCTCGCCGGCGCGGGCCGACTCGTTGTCGTAGTAGTCCTCGCGGTGCAGCAGGATCGCCACGTCGGCGTCGTTCTCTATCGCGCCGGACTCGCGCAAGTCGCTGAGCATCGGGCGCTTGTCGTGGCGGCCTTCGGGGTTGCGGTTGAGCTGGGACAGCGCCACCACGGGGCAGGCGAGGTCCTTGGCCAGGAGTTTGAGGCCGCGGCTGATCTCGGCGATTTCACGCTCGCGCGATTCGGACCTGCCGGCGGCGGGCATGAGCTGGAGGTAGTCGACGACGATCAGGCCCAGACCGCCCCGGTCGCGGTGTTTGGCGGCCAGGCGTCGGGCGCGGGCGCCGAGGCGGGTGATGGTGGTGTCGGTGGCGTCGTCGATCCACAGGGGCGCGTCGTCGAGCTTGGCGGCGGCGGCGACGGTGCGCGCTATCTGGTCGTCGGGGATCTTGGCCGCGCCGGTGAACCAGGCGAGGTTGGCTCCGGCTTCGGCGCACACGAGTCGGGCGGTCTGCTCGGTGCCGCTCATCTCCAGCGATACCAGGAGCGTCGGCACGTTCTCTTTGAGTGCGGCGTGGCGGGCGAGGTCGGCGCCGAGGATGCTCTTTCCCATGCCGGGGCGGGCGGCGACGATGATCAGTTGTCCGGGGCGCAGGCCGCCGAGGATGTCGTCCAGGTCGGCCAGTCCGGTCGGCAGGCCGCGCTCGACTTCGTCGTTCTCGAGCCCGTCGAGGACGCCGGTCAGGTAGTCGGCGATCGGGACCGCTTCGCCGGTCGAGCCGGCGTCGACCGCGTCGTGGACGGTCTTTTCGGCCATGGCGCATAGCTCGTCGACGCCGCGTGTCTGGCTGGTGCCGTAGCCGAGTTGGACGACGCGGGAGCCGGCTTCGATCAGGCGCCGTTGGATCGCTTTGCCGCGGACGATGTTCGCGTAGTAGCGGGCGTTGGCCGCGGTGGGTACCGATTCGAGGAGGTCGTGGAGGTAGGGGCCGCCGCCGATGGTCGCCAGTTGTCCGGCGTCGGCCAGGGCGGCGGCGATGGTGACCGCGTCGGCCGGTTCGCCGGCGGCGAACTTCGCGGCGATGGTCTCGAAGATCAGGCCGTGGACGGGTTTGTAGAAGTCGCCGGGGCCGAGCACGTCGAGCACGTCGGCGATGGCGTCTTTGCTCATGAGCATGCCGCCCAGGACCGACTGCTCGGCGGTGAGGTCGGCCGGCGGGGTGCGTTCGAAGACGCGCTGGGATCGGTCGCGGACGGCGGTATCGGCTGTCATACTGAGGTCGCCTTTCTGGTGGTGTATGTGCTGGAGGGCGGGCCCGGCGCGGAGCTTGCAGGCAGAGCGCCGGGCCCAATTTCGATCAAGCCGCTTGGCGGCTGTGGCCGCTGTTGACAGCGGCGTACCGGCCGTAGGTGGGTCGGTGGATCATTCCGGCTTCGAGCAGTTCGCCGAGCAGCTCGTTGATGCGGGCGCGGCTGAGCTCGAGGGCGTCGACGAGTTCTTTGGGCCGCTTGGGGCCCGACTGGAGCTCGTCAAGGAGTCGCTGCGCTGACGATGAGACCGTCGCGGGACTTGTCGCGCTGACAGCGGCCGTCCGGGCGCCGCCCAAGACGATCAGCTCCGGCACGACCAGCGCCTCGGGCAGCCGAGGCCCCACGGCAGGAGCCGGCGTGGCCGCTTTCGCTCCGGGTCGTCGCGAGGGCATCTTCGTGCCGATCAGGTCGGCGCCGGGCATGAACGCGGACGGGTCCAGGCCCCGCTCGAGCGCGTCGAGCATTTCGTCGTAGCGGCCCATGTCCTCGCCGATGGCGTCGCGTCGGCGCGAGTAGGCCCCGTCGGTGTAGAAGTCGGCGGTATTGGCCGCGATGTCGTCCAGTCGCACGTCCGGGCAGAGGTCGAGCCACCAGTCCTGGCTGTATTCGGCGCCGTTGTCGATGCCGGGCAGGAAGTCGGCGGTGCAGAAGTTCCTGAACGGGGCGGTCTTGCCTCTGCCGGTGACGTCGATGGCGTAGCCGGTGCCGGGCATGCCGGCCGGGATCTTCGACGGGTCGCCGTGGAATCCCGAGGGGAAGAAGCCCTTCTCGCCCTTGTTGGTGGTCCGCAGGGTGGCGGCGTTGCCTTCCATCACGGAGGAGCGGAACGGCTTTGAACCGCCGAAGGTCCGGATCGCCGCGTACTGGGAGGCGGTGAGGATCTGGACGCCGGTCTTGCGGCCTCGCCTGGAGATGTCCTCGCCGTAGCCGCGGTTGGCCCGGTTGTGGTCGCCTTCGAAGATCATGTGGGACTCGTCGACGACGATCAGCAGCCCCGGGCGGCCCTGGACGGACGGCTCGAAGCCTTTCCATTTCCGGGCGGTGTTCTGGCGGGAGCGGATCTCGACGATCCAGTAGGCGGCTTTGAGCATCGTCTCGGCGCGGTCCTTGCCTCCGGCCCAGTCGACGCGGTCCCATACGTCCATCAGCGAGGCGCCGTCCTGGCCGTCCAGGGCCCACACGACGGTGTCGCCGCGCATCATGACCGAGATGATCATCGCCGACAGCATCGCGGACTTGCCCGAGCCGGGGCCGCCGGTGACCAGTCCGCCCCACATGGAGTTCGCGGTGTACAACCGCCACGGCGCGAGGCCGTCGCCGTCGCCCCACGGGCCGAGCCGTATGGTCCCGTCCTGGCGCTTCTCGACCGTCTCCAACACGCTGGGTCCGTTGATCGGCGAATGGGTCAACACCGAGAGCGTCACTTGGGAGGCGTCACCGCGGACGGGGTCGACGAACACTTCGGAGACGTCGCAGCGAAGACCCGAGGCGATGCGCGGCAAGCATGCGAGGACCGAGTCGATCGTCTGCCGGCCCGGCACGAGCTGGACCGAGTACCGCAGTCCGGCGCGGATGACTTCGCGGCCGATCAGCCGTGCGTCGGCCAGCGGACCGCCCTTGCATGCGACCGAGGCGTTCCAGCGCGTGCGGACCTCGTCGATCGACTCGAGCCCGGTATCGGTCGCGGGCGGCTGCACGGCGTTCGCGCTTGTCGGGTTGGGGATGCGGACGGTTCGCCACCAGCGTCCGGCCATGCCGTAGGCCAGTGCCAGGAGCGCGGCGACGGTGTCGACCGAGACGCCGACGATGCCGGTGACCGCCACCCAGCCGGCCGCGCCGAGAGCGATGGCCGCCAGCCAGGCTCGGCCGCATTCTGCGGCGACCGCGCTGATGCGCAGCCGGACGCTCTTCTTGCAGGCGAACAGGACCGCGATGGTGAACAAGACGCCCACGGTCACGGCGGCGGCGGTGGCCGCCTCGCCGGAGAACTCGCCGGCGGCGTTGGCGACCGCGGCGGCGGCGATGAGGCAGCCGGTCGCATAGTGCGGGGCGGCTTGGCGGGCGAGCAGTCGGCCCATGCCCGGAGCCGGTGGCACCGGCGGTGCGGGCGCGGCTCGCCGAGTCGTGGCGGTCGCCTCGTCGGCGCCGCTGGAGGGGGTCGTGTTCGGGATGGTCGTGGTGGTCGGCTCCATGCTGGCCTCCCTTCGTGGACGGTGAGCGGCTTGGCATCGTCAGTGCATCGGGAGCCACCCGGATGCAGACCAGACCCACCCCGCGGGGAGCGGGCCTGGTTTCGCCTAGCTGGTGACGAACTGCTTGTTACCGGCGTCGGGAGCCTCGTCGTAGGCTTCGCTGACGCTGTCCATGCGGCTGAGCAGGTCCTGCAGCTCGCCGGCGAGGGCGGCCAGCTGCTCGTAGGCCTCGCCGATCTCGGGAACCTTCGCGAGGCTCTCGCCGGTGATCTCCCACGCGGCGAACTGGGATTCGACATCGTCGATGCCGTCGGTCATCGCCTCGGCGTTCTGCTTGATCTTCATCGCCCAGGCCTTGGCGCTCTCCAGGCCGTCGATCTCGTTGTCGGTCTCGCTCAAGGGAGCGACTCCTTTCGGTTCGGGAAGTGTCGATTGGCGGATCGGGATGACGTTGTCGGTGTAGTCGGACTCGGTTGCGTCGGTGGGGTTTTCGTGCTCCTTTCGTCGACCGGTCGCGCCGGGCGACCGGTTGGCGTCGGGAGAGTCGGTCTCGCCTGACGCGTAGGGGCTCCACGGCTGATCGGTGGTCTGGTGCTCGGCTTGGAATCGGCGCAGGATCTCCTCGTCCTGGCGCTTGACCGCCTCGTCCCATTGCCGGTCGAGCTCGGGATTGGGGACGCGCAAGGTGTCGGCCATCGACCGGTCGGCCTCGTTGCCTCTACTGAGGACTCGGATGTCTTCATCGTTGGGCTTGCGATCGAAAGGGCCCTCGCCGTAGAGGTAGGCCCGGGCTCGCTCGCGCGCATACTCGAGCCGAAGCCGCCGCTCCTCGTTGGCGAGCTCCTGGATCCGGGCCATGGTCGGATCGATCGATTCGGTGTACGTCTTTGCCGCCGCCGGACTCTGGTCGACCGGCGCGGTGACCGATTCGTGTTCCACGGCCTCCGCCGACGTGTCGCGCGGGACGCTGTCGAAGGTGTCGTCGACGCCGTCGGGGCCCGGCTCGGCACTGGTGGGAGTGAGGTCGGCGTCGGTCGGCGCGGACACCGATTCGGGTTCGGGGTCCTCGTCGGGAGCTTCGCCGCGTCGGCGGCGCCGCTCGGCGACGCGCTTGTCGTGCCTGAGCTCCTGGGTCTTCCAGGCGTCAGCCCAGCAGCGGCCCAGGTAGTCGCGGAAGGGCCGGGGCCCGCGCGGTTCGCGCGCGGGCCCAGCGGCCTTCCTGGCTGCGGCGTCGGCGTGCTTGTCGAACGCCTTGCGCCAGGACCGAGCGGCCAGCAGCGCCCAGTACCCGGTCGGCTCGCCGCGCCGGGCCGCCTCGAGCTTGGCCTGCTTGTAGGCCCAGCGGGGGTGCTCCTTGCCCTTGGCGGCGTACTTCAGGTCGGAGACGATCAGGCCGGCACCGCGGCCGATCACGGCGGTGACGATCGCGACGGTGATGAGCATTTCCATCTAGGCCACCCCACTGAGGACGGTCTCGATGTTCGACCACACCGACGGCAGCATGCCGATGCTCAGCGGCACCAGCAGCGAGGCGATCAGCACCAGCCAAGTGATCTGCCCGGTGCGGATCTTCTCGTCCTTCCAAATGAAGATGGTGAAGATCGTCAGGCTCGCCACGGCGACAGCGGCCGGGAACCCGACGCCGAGCAGGGTCGCTCCCCATTTGCTGGTCAAGTTCGAAGTGACCTCGACCAGCCGGTTGAGCCAGTCGCCGAGCAGGCCGCCGATGCCCCAGCCGATGAGGACCATCAGCACCATCTGGACTTTGGGCCACAGCTGCTGCCAGCGGATGATGGCGAACACGATCAGCGCGGCTGCCGACAGCGTTCCGATTGCGGGATCCATGAAGGTTCTCCTTTCCAGGTGTTGGTTCGGCTCACCACAGCCACGGCAGCCAGGAGGCGTACGAGGTGGAAGCGAGCAAGGCGTAGACGGTGACGAAGACCAGTGCGCGAGAGGGCCGCTCGAGCAGCCAGGTGGCATAGAATGCGGCCGCGCGCACCGGGAAGGTCGCCACCTGCCAGGCCAGCGCCGCGGCACGGACCGGCGAATCAGGACGACACCATTCACCGTCCTTGGCGTAGGCCCACGACTCGCCGGCGGCGGGCAGGCCCTCGGTCCAGAACAGCGGCGGGCGCAGCAGCCTGGCCCAGCGGCGGGCGGCTGGCTCCATCGCTCGGAGCGAGGCGCCGACGGCGTCCTTGAACGTCGCCGGCACCTCGTCCCCGGCCTCGCCGGAGGCGGCAGCGCCGCTCGCCTCCGGCCGATCGGCCGCCTCGGCGGCCGGGACGGACTGTCTGGTGTCCGGTTGCGGTATCCTCGCGCGCGCGCCCGCCTTGACCCCCTCGGCGGAGGCATCGGCGGACTGTCTGCCAGACACCAGACAGTTACCTGCTGTATTTGATTCGATTCGTTCAGTGGTCACTTGGTGCCTCCGTTCCGGGGCTGTGTCTCAAGGAATTCGGCGAGTCTTCGAAGGGCCGCGCACGCGTCGGCGGCGACGGAGGCCGCTAGAGCCGGATCGGCGCGCTTGAGCGCCGAGCGCAGGTGATCGGCGCAGACGGCTACTCGGTCGGAAGGAGTTTCGGCGGCGGCGAGCTTGGCCTCGAGGGCCGCTCGCCGCCGCTGGACGCGGGCCACCGACTGGCGGGGCCTACCGGTACCGCGTCGGTGACCGGCCATCAGGCCGCACCGGGGTGTTCGAGCTTGTTCATGAACGCGTGGGCCGTCGACGGGCTGCAACCGGCGCGTTCGGCGAGCGCGCGAACAGACGGGTTGGCGACGCCTTCGCTGCGCAGTTCGGCGAGCGCGGACGAGAGCCGATCACTGGCCGCCGTTCGGCTGGCGGACGCCCGCGCACCGGTCTTGGCCGAACGCGACCGAACGGGCGTGGCGCGTTCGGTCTTGTCGGCCGCCCCTCGCGCCGGGCGCGTCGAGCGCTGTTCGACCGGAGCGGCCGAACGCCTGCCGGACGTGTGCTTGCGAACGGTCGGCTCGCTCGCCGCCGGAACGGTCGTCCTGCTGTCGTGCGCGGTTTGGTAGACCTCCTTGACGGTGATCTTGCGCTGCCGGTAGCGAACCCTGAGCGTCCGCGGCGCGGCGCGCACCGATCCGAAGCAGTCGCGCATGACCGCTTTGGACAACTGGCGCTCCTCTTCCAGTCGCAGCGCCTCGTCGTAGGTGGGGATCTTCCACAGCTTCATCGCCCGCCACAAGATCAGCGTCGCGATCGGCGCGCAGACCCAGCGGATGATGGGCACCTTCTTGGTCGTCGGTGTCTCGTCCTCGGCCTTCTCACGCATGATGCGGGCGATGGCCTCGGAGAACACCACCCACAGGCTCGGCAGGACCGCATGCGCCACCTGCGCTTCGAACGCGGTGTAGGAGGTGACGTTGAGGTAGATCGTCGCGGCGGTCAAGGCCCACGGGATGTGCCGCATCCAGGGGATGCGCTGGTTTCGCCGAGCCAGGAAGATGTCGAGCAGGGTGAAGACGATGATGCCCAGGTCAGTGGCGGTCGGCACCAGCCAGGCGAGCTCACCGAAGTAGGGCCCCATCTTGGCTTCGACGGTGACGAAAGAAGAGGCGAACCCGGCGGCGCCGAGACCGGCGGCCAGGAGCCAGATCGGAAGGAGCGGGCCCCATTCGACCACCCACTGCCACTTGGCCGCCCAGAATCCCGGGGACTTTCCGGGGTCCGAGTCGGGGTGTTCGGCGATCGCCATTCGAGCCGTGTTCGCCTCGTTGGAGTTGCGCAGTCCGGGCGGCGTTCGGTGTTCAGTCCCGTTGCCGTTCGGTGCCTCGTCGGTGTTCGGAACCGGCCCCGTTCGCTGCGGCGCGGCGCTTGTGGCGGGGATGCTGTTCGGTGTCCGGTCGCATTCGCACAGCGGTGCGGGGCGGTCGCAGGCGGGGCACCATTCGAGTGCGGGTTCGGAGTTGTCGATGTCGGTGGTGGTCATGTTCGGTCGCCTCCTTTCTGAGGCGGTTGGTCGGTGGTGGTCGGGAGTGCGGCCAGGGGGGAGGGCCGCCCTTTGGGTGTGGCGCGGACGGCGGCCCAGTCGATGTCGGGCCGGTCGTGCTCGAGGTCGGTCAGGTCGCCGGCGCGGTAGAGCGCGACGGTGTTGCCGAACCGGGTCCGGTAGGTCCGCATCGGTGTTAGGAGCCCGGCGCGGGTGAGGTGGTCGAAGTCGGCCCGGCGCACGCACAGCAGGGCGGCGGCGTCGTCGGCGTTCAGCTCGCGGCCGGTCTCGGTCGCTCGGGTCGCGGCGGCGGTGTCGTCGAAGGACTCGAGGGCGCGGCCGTCGTAGAGGGTGTGGCCCTTGTAGGCCCCGGCGGTGGCCAGGCGGCCCTGGCGGGCCAGCTCGACGACGCCGGCGGCGGTCATGGGGCGGTCGAGCTTGCCGGTGAGGTACTCGGCGGCTCGGAAGGCGCCCAGGTCGGGCACCGTCCCGGCGTAGGCGAGGACTCGGCCGATCTGTTCGGCGATCTGGCGGGCCGCTTCGCGGGTCCACCGGCCTTGAGTGTCGGGTGGTGGGAAGCCGGGCATGGTGCGGGCGCGGTCGAGTTGGAACTGCGCCAGGGCCAGGTAGCGGGCGGTCTGGACCGGCCCGAGCCGGGCCGGGTTCCGTTCGGCGACCGCGACCGCCGCTGCGGCTTCGTGCTCGGTCAGGTCGCGGCCGGGCATCCACGGCACCCGCCAGCGGCCGTCCCCGGCCCGCCGGGCCGCTATCGCACTGCCTGAACTGGTGTTGGTGTGGTCGGTCATCGGGCCGGCTCCAGTCGCAGGCTCACCCAGTGGGTGTGGAGCCGGTAGAGCCGGTCGGGGTCGAACCGGACCCCGGTCAAGGCGACCGTGACCCGTCCGTCGACGCGCTCTTCGGGAAGGCCTGCGATGCGAACCTGGCCGGTGCCGAGCACGTGGTCGCTGCCGGGCCGGGGCGCCCCAGTGGTGGGCCGGTGGGTGAGGTGTTCGACGCGGGCGATCAGGCGGCCGTAGCGGCCCTCGGCCGCCTGGTTGAGCCTGACGTACGGGTCGTCGAGCACGCCGGCGGCCATGGCCGGGTCGGTCAGGATCAGGCGCGCCCAGGTGTCGGTCTGCCGCTCAGGTTTCGGCCAGCCGAAGTGCCCGGCGCCCAGGACGATGGTGCGTTTGTTCACTGGTGCTGCTCCAAGTCTTCGCGGGTGGCGGCGATGGCTTCGTTCACGAGCGTCTCGGCGCTGGTGCCGTGGTAGTCGGCGAAGTCGGTGGTGAGCCGGACGGTGAGTTCGCCGAGCCGGATCGTGGCTTCGAACTCGCCGAAGTAGCGGGTGCGGTAGGTGCCGTCGCCGTACTTCGCGGTCAGGTGCCCGAAGGTGCGCAGGCCCTTCGCGGTGCCGGCGTAGACCGTGGCGCCCAGGTCGGCCTCGTCGTCGAAGCCGGTGACATGCCACTCCAGGTCGGCCAGGCCGTCGCGGCGAAGGCCGGAGAAGTCGCGGGCCAGCTCGCGTTTGATCGCCGCCGAGCCGGCGTCGAAGGCGACGCCCCTGAGGTACTGGGCGGGGTTGCTGCGCTCCATCACCGGCTCCCGTTCCCGCCGGCGAGGGCGATGGCGGCCTGCAAGTGCTCCAGCTGCGTGTGGTCGAGGGTGATCGCGATCGATCCGAGGTCGGCGTCCAGGTGCCCGGCCAGGGACAGGGCGGCTTCGGCGATGGCTTGTTCGCCGGTCGACAGCGGGGAGCGGCGCAGCTTGCGGCGCATGGTCTCGAAGTCGATGTGGAGCCAGGGGTCGGTGTTGATGAACTGGTCGACCCAGGTGTGGGCGATCAGGTCCGAGTCGTCCAGGAGCCGGACGGCGGCCATCATGCGCAGGTCACCTCGTGCCCAGGCGTGGAGGTCGTCGACGTGGATCTTGTTCTTGCTGGTGGTGGGCATGGTGGTCAGTTCCTTTCTGCCGCGTCGATGGCGGCGGCCAGGTCTCGGTCAGGGGTCCACAGGCCCAGGCGGCCCTGGGCGCTGATCGGCGATGCCAGTGGCTGCGTGTCGGTCAGGACCCAGTGGTGCAGGCGCGGGGCGGTCTCGCCCCAGGGCGCGCAGGCGTCGGCGGTGCAGTCCTCGGCGGTGTGGCAGTCGCTCAAGTGAGCGAGGGCGATGACGGCGCCGAAGGCCAGCCGTTCGCGGTCGGGTACGAGGCCCGGGCCCCAGCGGTGGCGGGCCCATTCGTAGTCGGCGACGGCGAAGGTGCGTCCGGCGTGGACGGCGACCGGGCCGCGGTAGTCGGTGGGCCGGTTGCGGTTCGCGGTGGTGTTGCCGCCGTGGGCGATCAGGTGCGCCCACGGCTGGCGGACGGAGAAAGCGCGCATCAAGGCCCTCCGCGGCTAGGCCACGCCGGCCGTGGCGGCTCGACGGTCCTGGTCGCAGGTCGAGGCGTAGTGCTTGCGGCCGCAGTTGGGGCAGGACACCTCGCTCGCACCGCCTGATCGGATAGCCGGTGTCGCGCCCGGTGCGGTGGCGGTGGCGTGGGTGTGGATCATTGAGGATGCCTTTCTCTTATGAAGGCGCCCGGTTCCGGTCGAGTTGGCGCGAGAGCGGAACCGGGCTTCGTCGGCTTGGCTCGTCAGCAGGGAGGTAGCCGTCCTCCCTGGACCCGGCCGGTCGGCCGGGTTTCGCCTAGCGCTCGGTCTCGTAGTCGTCTTTCAGGCGGGCCATCTGGCCGACGCCCTTGGCGGCTGGGTACTTCTTTTTGAACTCCCGCTTGGTGATGCCGCCGAGCGCCGCGGTGGAGCGGGGCAGGTTCTGGCGCACCTTCGCCTGGTTCCGCTTGGCCTCGGCCCGGTCGTGCTTGTTCGTGTTCGCCATGTCGGCCCTTCTGCGCTGCTTGCGGCTTGGCTCCTCAGCCGGGAGGTAGCCGTCCTCCCTGGACCCGGCCCGACGGCCGGGTTTCGCCTGTCGGCGCGAGTAGTTCACTGCGGGTGTGGCCCGGTGGTGTGGTGGTGCAGGGCTTGGTGGAGCTGGTCGAGGTCGGCTTGGTCGAGTTCGAGGAGGACTTCGACCAGGCGGGCCCCGGACCGGCCGGCCAGGGCCGGGAGGCGCTCGTGGGCGGGCCCGAGGGTGCCGGTCGGGTAACCGGCCTCCTCGAGCCCGCGCAGTACCCGCTGGACAGCGGTGACCACCTAGGCCACCCCCACGGCCGCGCCGGTTCCGGTGTTCGCTTCGGTGGCCGGGGTGGTGTCGAGGTCGCGGGTGCGGACCGCCGGCCGCTGTGCGGGGTGGTGGGTGGTGTCGTCGTCCAGGCGCGGGTCGTACCAGCACCAGATCCCGCCGGAGCGCTTGTTGCGGTACATGGCCGCATCGGCCCGCCGGATTGCGGTGGCGAGGTCGCCGTCGAGTGCGGCGACGCCGACGGCGAGGTGGGAGTCGACGGTGGGGCCGACCGGGCCGGTGCCGGCTGGGGCGGTGGCGAAGAAGCCCGCCATGTCCGCCTCGAGCCGCAGACCGGGGGCGAGGGCGGCGAACTCGTCGCCGCCGAGCCGGGCGATCACCGCGTCGTCGCCGAGTCCTTGGCGCAGGCGCTGGGCGGCGTCGGCGATGATCGCGTCGCCGGTCTCGTGTCCATAGGTGTCGTTGATCGCTTTGAGGCCGTTACAATCGGCCAGGACCACATAGAGGTCTTGGGGGCCGCCGGTCTTGTTGGCGCAGGAAGCGGCGGCCTTTTCCCATCCCTTCCGGTTCAACAGCCCGGTCAGGGCATCGGTGCAGGCGCTGGTCTCGGCCCGGCGCAGCAGCCGCCTGGCGGTCGCCCAGGCGGTCAGGCCGACCGCGATTCCGGAGGCGGTCACGCCGGCGGTGAAGCCGGTCAGCAGGTCGAGGTTCACCAGGTCTCACCTCCGGTGAAGTCGGCGAGGTCGCGAGCGAGCGCGAGGTCGGCGAGCATCGTCCCGTAGGTCGCGTGTCGGGCCAAGAGCAGCGGGTTGCGCATCCGGCGGCGCAGCTTGGTCTCGACCACCTCCTGGTCGGGGTAGGAGTGGAGGTCGTCGATGCCCTGGCTGTAGGCGCGGTAGGCGGCGCGGGCCGCGGCCCGGACCGGTGTCGGCTGGTCGCTCTCGACCACCCGGGCCCGCTCCATGGCCTTGGCGGTCCAGGAGTTGAGCAGATCGGTTTTGACGGTCACGGTTGCAGGTCCTCTCGTTCGGTCATTCGCTGCGGGTCGGGTCTAGGGGGTTGGCGGCGGCGAGGTCGGCGCCGTCGAATTCGAGGTAGACGCGGACGCGTTTGTCGTCGCCGCGGTTGGGGTAGGGCGGGGAGGCGGACAGGAACGCCGGGTCCTCGCGCAGCAGCGCGACGACGGCGGCGACTTCCTGCTCCAGGCCGGTCAGGCGCATCTTCAGGTCAGCCACGAACAGCCACCGCCCTGGTGGCTTGGTCGACCAGGCCGATCGCTTCGGCCAGGGGCAGGCCCATGACCGGCACCCACACCCGCACCGGCGTCCCGGCAAGGACCAGGCGGGTCTCGAGTTCGGCTAGGGCGCGGCGGTCGCGGGCCGGGGCCACCTCGAACCGTCCGGCTACCTGGGCCCAGGCGGCGAACGCGGCTACGGCCTTGGCGCCGGGCGGGTAGCGCATCGGCGTCGGCGTGGCGGTGAGGCCGTGGCCGCTGGTGTGGTCGAAGACCAGCCGCGGCAGGGCCGCCAGGCGGCCGTGCAGGGCCGACCCTGGCGAGCCAGGAACGGCGTTGAAACGCTCGAGCAGTCTCACGCGAACACTCCCGCCGCCAGCGATCGGACCTGGTCGGAGGTCAGCCGGAGCGCGTCGTCGACGCGGCCCGGGGTCGCATCGCTGGTCTGCTTGAGCGCTTTGGCCGCGTCGTGGTGGGCGGCGATCCACAGTTCGGTGCCGATCGCGGCGGTGTCCATGCGCCAGTACACCTGGAGCGCGGTCGCCGGGTCTCCGCTGGCGTGGACCCAGCGGAAGTTGGCGAACACCAGGAAGTGGGTGTCGTCGTCGACCACGGCCTCTCGGCCGTTGGGGTAGGTGGGCATCAGGCGACACCTCGCCGCTGCTGGAGGACGGCGCGGATCTCGCGCCAGGGGAGGGTGCGGTAGGCGCGCGGTCCGCCGAGCCGGATGGCGTCGCGCAGCCAGCGCCAGCCTTCGTCGCGCATGGCCAGGACTCGGATCGTGCTGTTGTCGTGGACCTCGGTGTAGCGGCAAAGGGTCAGGGACTCTTCGGCCGGTGTGAGCGGGCGTCGGCCGATGTCGCGGCCGAAGTTGCCCTTGCTCTGGAACAGGGCGATGTCGATCAGCTCCGCCACCTCGTCGGGGGAGAGCTCGCCGAACCGGTACTCCATCAGCACTCACCGCCGTCGCCGAAGACCAGCCCGGCCTCGGAGTGGCAGGCCGGCGTCGTCTCCGGCCAGTTGGTGTGCGGTTGGGACATAGAGGATTCCTCTCGTGATGGTGTGGAAGGGATCGGGCCTGGTCGCCGGAGTGCGATCTCGCGGCGAGCGCGGGAAGAGTAGAGGGGCTGTCAGGCGGTGAGGCCGGCCAGTTGCCAGGCGTCGGTGTCGCGGCCGGGCATGCCCAGGCCGAAGGCCGGGTGCCAGAACGACTGGTCGGTTGCGGTCTGCTCGGCCGCGCCCAGGGCGTCTCGGGCGATCGCGCAGGCGTGGAGGTCCATCGCCCGCAGGGTCTCGTCGAGGTCGATGGCGACCCCGGCGGCCAGGTGCGCGGCCATCAGCCAGGCCGCGGCGATCTCGGCCGATGGTTCGACCAGGCCCGAGTCGATCGCCTCGGCCGCCGCTTCCCACTCGACCCACGCGGTCAGCTCCGCGCCGGCGTGTTCGACGGTGATGAACTCGAGCATCGGCCCGGTCAAGAACTCCTCACCCGAGACCAGCAGCTCGACCGCGTCGCACAGACCGGCAGCGGTACCGGCCTCAAACCGCAGCGCCCAACCCAGCTCCTGCGGATCAAGATCACGGGCACGAATCGTCGTGGTGGTCTGCATTAGGCCGCCACCTCAAGGTTTCGAGCGAGGGAGGTGACCTTGCCGGCGTTGACGTGGTGCGCTGTGGGATCGCCCAGCAGCGCGGCCTTGTCGCGGGCGTCGATGAGCTCGGCGGCGACCAGGTCGTCAAGGACCTCGTGCCAGTTCTCGACTGAGACCATGCCGCCGGTGATCATGGCCAGGTCGATGATGAGGTTGATCGCCCGCATTGGGATGCCGACCCTCGATCCCTTGCCGCCGAACTGGACGGCGGGGAGCTTGCCGGCGTCGATCATGTTGTTGACCGTGGCGTTGGAGACGCCGAGGACTTCGGCGGTTTCCTTGACTGAGAGGAACTTCGGAAGCGTCTCGAGTCGGGACGGTGTCCGTTTCCGGACGCCGGCGGCTTCGAGTCGGGCCTTCAGCTCGGCGACGGTCGCCGATCCGGCCTCGCTCTCGACGGGGTATTCGATGTTGGTGTTCAAGTACTCCTCCTTTGGGTACGGGCTGCGGTGGGGCAGCCGGACGGATAGGCGGCTAATTGCCGCCAGAGCAGGGGAAATGAAGTCTTTGAGGCGCGGCGGAACGATGTCGTCGCCGCGAGAGGGGCTGGAGTTCGATGCGTGTGGTGCGGGGCAGCTCATGGGCCACCCCGCACCGCCCAGAGAGCGGCCAGTCCAATCAGACGGCCAGCGTCCCTGTTGAGAATCGCTCCGTTCCGCACGCAGCGGTTCGGATGGCGCTGTTTCCCTGCGCCGTGGGCGTCCGGTCTCGAGGAAGCCTGGTGCTCCCAACACTCTCTGGGGGCGGTCGACCTTGCTTGCCGGACGGTTCCGGCCCTGGCGCGGTGTGCCGAGGGCGGGAACGAGGTTCAATCACACTGTTGAGTTCTGTAACAACGTGCGTGTCCTCTGGCCGCGATTGGCTTTGGGGCACAACGACTTCGGGCCGCTAAGCGGCTGTGGCGAGTGGGAGAGCCTGACCGGCGGCCGTGTCGGCGGGGTGTTCGGGGGCGGCGGTGAGGTCCCGCCGTTCGGCGGCGGTCAGGCCGCCCCAGATGCCGTAGTCCTCGCCGTAGGTCAAGGCGACGTCCAGGCAGTCGTCCTTAACCGGACACAAAGCGCAGACGCGCTTCGCGGCCACGCCGAGGTCATCGAGGCCCGACAGCGGGAACCAGGGGTCGAACCCGGTGGTGCCGTCGGCGCCGACTGAGACGCATGACCCGTACCGAGCCAAACGAACACGAGCGACCAGCTCGGTGCGATCCGCGAAAGTCGTGCGCATCCTGGACCTCATAGATCATCGGTTGAACCTTACTGCGTTACGAATATAGCAGTATAGATTGAATGGCGCAAGCACAGGTGAATCCGCAGGTAGACACTGCTACGTTTCGGGTAAGGTAGGAAAGGTGAAAGGAGGGCAGCCATGCCAGGAGATTCCCGGTCGTACCTCGCGGCTTCCGAGAACGGAGGCATGAACGCCTGGTCGAGCGAGGCGGCTAGCGAAGGCCGCCGAGGAACCCAGCGGTTGCTGGAAGTTGCGAAGGTCCGTGCCCCTGACGAGATCGCCAAGATGTTGGATCTGGCCTTCGGGAATCACGTGGTCCTGCGTAAGCGTCTGATCTTGCTAGACGACGCACCGGTGGAGATAGCAACCTCGTACTACCCGGCGTCGATCGCAGGCGACACCGCGTTGGCCCTGGAGAAGAAGGTGAAGGGCGGAGCGCCCGCGGTACTGGCGGAGCTAGGATTCGCGCCGGCGACGGCGGCCGAGGTTGTACAGACCCGTCGCCCGACCTGGGACGAGGCGAAGCAATTGAGGCTTCATAACGAGTGGGTATTGGTGTTGGAACGAACGGTGTATTCCAAAGACGAGACGCCGGTCGAGGCGGCCATCAATGTCATGGCCCCGTCCCGGAGTGTTGGATACACGGTGGGCGTTAGCTGATGGCGCACGTCGACACGCGACCCGATCACCAGAAGGTAGCCGCTGATATCCGAGCTCAGATCGCTTCCGGGGAGCTTCCCGCTGGGTGCCAGTTGCCATCCACCAGCCAGTTGATCGAACAGTTCGGAGTGGCGAACGCGACCGTGCAGAAGGCGCTGACGCTACTTAAGGATGAGGGCTACCTCTCCAGTCGTAGAGGTAAAGGGGTCTACGTCCGGGACCGCGAGGTCCATGTCGTGGGTGCCAAGTCCTACATCACCCCGGACGGTTCCTACACCTATGAGCTCCTTTGCGTCAAGGAGGTAGTGCCCCCACGGCCCGTAGGTGCCCTTCTGCGACTTGGCGAAGGGGAGCAAGCCTTCGAGCGCAAACGGCTCATGCTGTACAACGACGAGCCCGTAGAGCTGGCGACTTCGTACTACCCCAGCAAGATCGCTTCCGGGACGCCGCTTGCGCGCAAGGCGAGGATCAAGGGAGGCGCTCCGAAGGTCTTGGCAGACTTGGGCTACGCCCAGAAGCACATGATCGACACGACTGCAGCGCGGCACCCGACCACTGAAGAAGTCGAACTCCTGCGCCTCCCGCAGGGCGTGCCGATACTTCGCCAACTGCGATTGATCACTGCCACTAGGGACATCCCTGTGGAGGCGTCGGTGCTGATTAAGCCGTCCCATCTCTATGAGGTCAGGTTCGAGGCAGACCTGTAGGCGCTCCAGGATTAGGTCTTCCTGCCGCGCCAGACTCAGCGCGGCAGGAAGCAATCGTGATTGTCGCCGCAGTCAGTGCGGCGGTGGCGCTGTTTCCCTGCGCCGTGGGCGTCCGGTCTCGAGGAAGCCCGGCACTCCCAACACTCTCTGGGGGCGGTCAACCTTGCTTGCCGGACGGTTCCGGCCCTGGCGCGGAGCGCGTCGGGCGGGAACGAAGTTCAATCACACTGTTGAGTTCTGTAACAACGTGCGTGTCCTCTGGCCGCGATTGGCGTTCGGGCACAACGACTTCAGGGCGCTAAGTGGCCGTGGGGAACTTGTGGAGTCGACCGTCGTCGGCCGGCTCGGCGGGACGTGGGATTCGGGCCTTGAGGCCGCGGCGTTCGACAGCGGTGAGACCGCCCCAGATGCCGTAGTCCTCGCCGTACTTCAGGGCGACGTCGAGGCAGTCGTCCTTGACCTCGCAGGCGGCACAGATGCGTTTTGCGGCGGCGCCGAGGTCGTCAGGGCCCGACAGCGGGAACCAGGGGTCGAATCCCACGGTCGCGTCTGGGCCGACGGAGGTGCACGAACCGAGCCGCACAAGCCGGATCCGAGCGACAAGCTCGACGTCATCTACCGAGTAACCGCGCATCTTGTGCGTGACGGAGGCGAGCGGTGAGGCGTCGCGTTTCCCTAGCGGGAGACGCGCCCGGAGCGGCGCCGCTCATGCCGGACTCGGCGGCGACACTTCCCGCACAGCCGGCGTGAGGCCGTCTGTATCCAGCCGCCGCAGCGCACGCAGTGGGCGTTGACTCGGGTATCGAGCGAGATAGAATGCACAATGCCTCCAAGTGAGGTCGGTGCCGCGCCCGCACAGAGCTCCAACTCTGGACGCGGCAGTCGTAGCTAGGTAGATCCCGTCAGGTCCGGTGCTCCAACACCGGAAACACCTGGCGGGATTTTTCGTGTCTACGAGTCAATCACAACTCTTCTGAAGAGTCAACTACACATCGGTAGTTTCTTTGGGTGATTGATATCTATTAGAATCCTGGAAGAGTCCTGTATTCTGGGGCCGCCGACACGAAGGGAGCGGAGGACGTCATGGCAGGGAATCCAGCCGACGCTGAGCGGATCCTGCGCAAGCGCATCCTCGACGGCAGCTACGCCCCAGGGGAGAAGATCCCGAGCGTTGCCCAGATCGCCGAGGAGTTCGACCTCACTCCCAGCACTGCGAACACTGTCGTCGGCCGCCTGCGTGCCGACGGCCTCATCGTGACCAAGCACGGATCGGGGAGCTACGTCCGCGCCCCGGAGACGCTCCGCCACGAGTTCCCGGGCGCCTTCGGCGGTCAGTTCGACATGGTCGAGCCCTCCGATAACGACGTCACCGATCTGCGCACCGACCGTTCGGCGGCCACCATCAATCAGGTTCCGGCACCAGCCACTGTTGCGGCAGCGCTCGGCCTCAACGAGGGCGACCCGGTGATCCAGCGGTATTTCGGGGAGACTCTCAAGGGCCGATTCGTCATGATCGCGGCGGCTTACTATGATCCCAAACTGGTCATGTCGACCTCGATCATGTTCGCCAACACCGATCCGTTCCAGGTCCACGCCGTGCTCGGGGACATCGGCCGGCGGCCCGTCGGCGTCACCGAGACCTTCAACGCGCGCATGCCATTCCCTCAGGAAACCGCGGTACTGGAACTCGCTCCGGGAACACCGGTCCTCGATGTCGTACGTGAAGCCTTCGATGAACAGCATGAATGCGTCGAGGTCGTTCGGATGATCCTTGACGGCTCGGCTTACGTCATCGACGCTCACAGCCCCGGAATCGATCCGTCGATGTCTGCGATCCGGGCTCGCGCGCGAGTCCTCAGTCGTGGCACCTTTGTCGAGCCGCTGCCCGAATCCGACGTGGCGAACTTGTCGGTGGTCCAGATCGCCTTTCCCCATGGCGTCCACGGCAACTACAACCAGGACTGGACCGACCACGAGCCCGGTGCCTCTCGGTCGGAACCGAAGCGGCGAGGACCGTCCCGCTGATATCTATCGAAGACGAAGGAGGGCCCGTCCGAATGGACGGGCCCTCCTTCAAGCAGGGGTACGGCTACTGCCTCTTGATGAACTTGTTGTAGTCGAGCTTGTGGATCTCTACGAGAATCTCGGAGTGGCGGTGGATCTCCTCGGCGATGGCCAAGAGGGCGTTCGCTTGCGCTGCCGCAAAGCACTCTTCGGGCTTCTTCGCTGCCCGCATGCCCTGCTGAATGTCGTTGCGTGCGATCTTCGCCGAGTCGTGTCGTTCCATGATGATCCGATCTAGTCGGGGGGATGTCCGCCCTCAAGTGTCCGACCAATATGAAACTCAGTCAATAGCGACGCGCCGGGCATGAGGAGACGCCACGCAGAATTTCCGTCGAGTCGCCGCATCTCGTCCCGCATCTCGTTGATGCAAGCCCTTCGAGATGCTGGGGTAGCAGCATGCCACTGGAACGCGGTGAGCAGCATCGCACATGGCCCTATTCGAATATTCGGTTGAGTTCGTCGCGAATCTCCTCGCGGCGCTGCTCGAATTCGGGACGTGTGAGTTGTTCATCCGTAAGCGGGTCCAGTCGGTCCGTGTCAGAGTTGCATATTAGTATGGCTTCTGCGCGCGCTTCATTTTCGGAGTCAACGTACTCCGAGACCCATTCTTCGCAGGTCTTGGTTTCTTCTCCTCCCTCCCCCTCGCATGACCCTGCTCCAGTAAACACAATCAGTACGCACATGCCAGCAATCAAGATCCGCGAGTATGGCACTGGTCCTCCTAGTTCCCTGGGCTGCGGCTGCACCAGCTGTTTTGTGGTGCAGGTTCGGAGTGTGTAGGCGACCCAGGAGGAGAATTGATCACGGATGCCTATGTCTCAGCCTTGCGTGTGAGCTCGAACTGTCCGCATATTTGAATTCTAGCTCCGAACTCTTTACGAGCGTCGAGTTGTTAAGGGAATCGGCGGACTCTGGTTTAGCTTTTGATGTCGATTGAACCCGGTTGGTCGAAGTCGACCGGTTCGCCCATGTCTGAGAGCCGTCATAGTATTCGGTGGACGGCTGGATGCCCTGCTTCAGGTCTCCGGTGGGTGCGTACTCGCCCAACGCTCTTGATTCAGGCTGATGTGCAGGTGCAGAAGGGTCTAAAATAATGCTGCTGCGGTAGCACCGATGTTGGGGTACCGCTGCGCTACGCGTTCGCAGTCCTCACGGCGAAGCCTCCATTTCGCGATTTCGGTCTTCGCGATCGCGCCGTCAGGCCGCTGAATGCACAGGCAGTGCTTGGCGATCACGAACCGTTCGCCTTGCTTCAGCCGCTTGATCTCGTGGAAGTTCCCATTGCTCTGGCAACGCGCCAAACCGCGGGAGTCGAAGCGGGTGACCGAGTGCGCCACGCCGAAAGCGCCTATGGTGGCTCCGGCGCCGAACGAGACCACGGTCAAGCCGAGCATCCAGAAGTTGACCAGGCTCTCCTGGCCGATGCGGATCGCCGAGATCGCGAGGACGGCTCCGAAGAGCGATCCAACGATGAAGATCATTCGTTTGGAGTATTTGACGATGAGCAACTGGGAACCTTTCACTTACGGGTTCTCATCTTGCCGCAACCCTTGGCCCAGTGGAAGTCAGGTAGCTGTCCGAGCGCTTGAAGCAGACCTTGGTGGCGGCCACCGTCTCTGATCATGTGTGCTCGTAGGTCGCAGAGGTTACGCTCAAGTCGCGGGCATGCTGATATCCAATATGTACGGAATGATCTCCGATCCTGTGATCCGTTCGGCTTGCACCTGGAGCTGCTGCAGCAGGGCGTCGGGGTCGGGGTGCGCAGCCCTGCTCCACTCGTTGGGACGCTGGTCGGGTCGTACCCAGAACACGAGGTATAGGCCGTGGCTGAGTTGGAGCGGGTCGAGGTACTTCTCGTAGAGCTGCTCCTGCATCGCGGAGTTCACTTCGTTGTTGTTGACGAGTTTCGCTTCGGCGATGACGCGTATTGCCTCGCGGTGGCGGGTGTAGCTCGTGGTGCTGGCGGTGAGGTCGATGCGGGTCCCGATTCCGTGCTCTGACGGACGTCTTACCTGGACCTCGCGGTCGATGAAGATTGGGCGCTTGAATCGCAAGCGCAACTGTCGCTGCAGCCAGTCGCTGATGCTGTCCTCGTTCTTCGGGGTCGCATAGTTCTTGAACTGGTTCCAGATGTCACGGTAGAGGCCGGTAGTTCGCAGTTCGTGTTGGATCGTGTCGAGCTGGTGGAGCAGCGCGGACTGGAGGTCTTCGGCACTGCGCATGATTCGCGCGTCGGCCTGGTCGAGCAACTGAAGGAGATCCGAGGGCTTCAGTGGTTTGACAGCGAGGTCCGCGTTGCTGACGCGTGCCCGTCGGACCAGCAGTTTGAGGTAGTTGGCTTCGACTGGGTTGCGATCGTGGTTGAGGTGCAGGAGTATTTCGATCAGGCCGAGGTTAGCGAGCTGCTCGAGACATCGGGCACGGGCGCGAAGGGTGTCATGGGCGTTCGCTTCGCCTACCCACCCGCCTTCCCAGGGCGGGTCGTTGGCGATCGGAAACCGGTCCAGGAGGAATCGGGAAAGCAGTGCGAGCTCGTCGGGTTCGAGTGCACGGGGATCGATATATGGGATGAATGCATAGAGCTCCTGGTTGGCCCATACGCCAGTCGCCAGGTGGACCAGCATGTCGATGGGTGCAAGGGAAGCCAGATTTCGAGCTGCCCTCAGCCGAAGATGTGAGTCAGGTTCGTCCAGCAGACGCCAGCAGGTATCGATCGCTTGGGTTGGGTTCTGCTTGGAGAGGAGGTCGAGGAGGTCGAGTCCGAGCTGATTGGAGTACGCGCCGGCGACGAGGCGACTGCCGAGTTCGTTGGCAGCCAGCGTTGTGGCCCACTCAAGTGACACGTTTTTGGCCAGAGGGCGTTCAGCGGCTTCGAATGCCGCCAGATGGGCCCAGAGCGCCTCGGTGAACGCGCCATGCGCGCAGTCGGGGACTCGGTTCATCAGATCGCGACGGATGGGGTTCTGTTCTGCTGGATCTGGGTCCCAGGACCCGATGATCGCCGGTGCCCACCGGGCCCAAGCGGTTGGATCGAGCCGGGCGAGCCGATCGGGCCAGTGGCATGCCAAGGTCGCCAACAAGAACACCCCGGACCAGTCGGGTAGGACCAGGTTGGGACTGATCGAGGCGGCACCCTGCCAGGCTGCTGGGTTGAGGTCGTGAGTCTCCAGATAATTGCATCCGATTTCGAGGATCTGCTCTTGGGCGGCAGTGTCGAGATCCGCCCATCCCTCATGCTCAGTGATGTCAAAGCGGAGCCAGTCGCTGTCTTGAGACGTACCGAGGAGTCGGAATGGTATCTGCCACCACCGGTCCGGATCCCGCGTGGCGGTGGCGACGGCGTCGAGCACGGACGTCTTGCGCTGAGCGAGGTATTCGGCCTTGCGGGCGGCGGCCTCGGCGTCCCGAGCCAGTCGTTTCTGGTGTGCCTGGGCGATGTGGCAGTCGATAGGGACGTCATCGCGCCAGAATGCGGTCGGGGCGTGGGCCGGGTGGTCGTCGGGAAGCGACAGCACGGCTTCGATGAGCGCCAATGGTGGGTCCTGGTCGCTGTGTGCGACCCATCTCGCAAGGCGGCTGCGGACCGGCTCCTCGAGATCGGGAAGGATTGCGACCGCCCAGAGCGGGTCGTCAGCGGTGAACAGTCCGAGCTGGTCCAGTCGGTAAGAATCGTCGTCGTCGATGACTTCGAGCGCGGTCAGGAGTAGCTCCCGACGACACTGCGGGTCAGAGTCTTTGACCCAAGGCGGTTCAGCGCCAAGCGGCCTTCCACCCCAGTGTTGGCGGTCTGCACCGGCCGCGACGACCTTAGCGATTTCGGGGATGAGGTCGCTTCGCTGCGGTGAGGACCAGGCGATGGCCACCAGCTTCGGCACGAGCTGGCCGAAACCCCACTCATCACCGGCGGCGTGGATGCTCACCCAATTGAGTGTCTTCCCCAGGTCTGCAGGCGGGATTCGCTGCGGCAGCGAACCGAGCAAGACCTGGTAGGGACCGAGATAGTTGCGGTTGCGACGTGGCCGCAATACAGCGAGCAAGTCCTCGGTGGACAACAGCTCAGGGTAGAGGGCGTCGATCGCCATAGCGAGAAGGTCGTCATTTGGATCTTCAGCTTCGGGGAGACGAAGCAGTTCGGCCAGCGCCATACGCTGTTCCGGGGTGCCAATGGCGCCGATAGTGCGGGCGCAGGCCCTGCGCGCCAAGACAGAGCACGCGCTGGAGTACACGTGGGGTTCGAGCTTCGCGCAGGCTCCGCTCGCGGCGCCGTTTTCGGCGAGGTTTGCAATCCACCACAGCTGCATCGCCGTTATAGATTTATCGTCAAGGTAGCGCAGGAGCTGGGGTTCCAAGGCCGAGTGGGCCAGGTTAGCGAACGATTCTCCGTAGAGGACGTCGATGTCGTCGTTCCCGGCGGCGGTGAGGATGCGGTCTACGATGTCGCGGCGCAGCTCATCGGAAGGCAGATCGACTTGGCTCTCCAAAAATGCGGTGGCGTTGTCGACGATGATCGAGTGGGTGAGATCCGGTTGGAGCGCGGCGATCCAGGCCGCCGTCGCGGTCATCGCTCTCGGCAAAGTGCCGTCGCGCTGGACGCCGAGCAGCATCCTGATCTTCGCTGACGGCGTGCGGCGTTCGACGAGGTAACGGGCGGCGAGAAACTCGGCGTACTGTTGGTGGGCAAACCCGATGGCGCCGTCGCGGTCACGGTCGAACAGCGCCGAACCGAGCACGACTCGATAGTGGTCCGGCGGATACTCAATTCCGGGCTCGGCAGGCTCTGCCGCGAACGGAAGCGTGCTGATAGTAGCGACGTTCGAGTCAGCGAAGTCGTCGGAGCTGTAGCGGTCGGCGCTGCAGAACATTGTGAACGCGCCGAGCCGCGCGGCGATAACCGCCTTGCGTTCTTCGTTCAATGCTTTTGACTGCAGTTCCGTATTAGCATCGAACAGCAGGTGCTCGACCTCGAATTTAAGCGCCTCCGCGTGGGTCGCTGGCAGCGATTGCTCTACCCGCCAGCGAGTCGCGACCGCTGTCAGCCGGCCTGGATGCCCTGCCAGCCGCCCGAGGCGTGCCGTGACCAGAGCCTCAATGAAGCGCTCTGGCTCTTCGGTGACCGACGCTGCGAGTCCCTGTGCGGCGTCGCGTGTGAGCGGGAGC
Organism: Glycomyces halotolerans; assembly: GCF_054779575.1. Taxonomy (NCBI): domain Bacteria; kingdom Bacillati; phylum Actinomycetota; class Actinomycetes; order Glycomycetales; family Glycomycetaceae; genus Glycomyces; species Glycomyces halotolerans. The sequence continues at coordinate 177,160 of NZ_BAAGXZ010000001.1, read as the reverse complement.
AGGACGAACGCAGGACACGGGTCTTGTCTTCCGTTGCCGTTAGCCGCCGAGGCGAGGTGGGCGTCGAGGGCAAGTTCGAGCTGGCTACTCCAGGAAGCAGGTCGGCAACCGAACCGCCAGCGGACGTCGCTCAGACCCGGATCTTGCAACCGGTCCGCCAGTAGTGCCGCGAGCCGCGGCTCGTAGAACAGGCCGATGTCCACGCCGTCGACGTAGAGCGTTGCCCCAGGCGTGACGAACTGGTCAAGTTCGGTGCGCAATCCGCCGAGGTCGAAGCGGTTCAAGTCGATCCAGCGCGAACCGGGCTCGTCCTCTTGAAGGTGATGCAGAGCAGTCGACTTTCCAGAGCCGTCAGGGGAGAGCAGTACGAAGCTGTCCGGCCTCTCTGCCAGTGCATCGAGTTCCATCGGCGTTGGGGCCGTTTTGGTGTACCAGGGCCGCTGCCGGTTCGGATGCAGGAAGCCGTGATCGTCCAGCGGCGGCGTCACATTCGCCGGCAGGACATGACGTTGAACGAATCTGCGCGGGGAGGCAGTCATTCCATGGTCCTCTCATGCACATCGTTGTGCCCCACTCGGCCAGATGGTGCGATTCGATCATGCCAGGTCTCGCCTCGCTCCGGTGCCGGAACCACAGTCGGTATGCGATCCCAGGCCCGGAGCGGAGCTCGGGCGGCAGGTGCTTCTAGCTCGTCCGGGGATCGCACAAACGAGACGCCCTACAGGCGCTCCTGGCCATCGAGCGCCGCTGCCCGCGCCGGCCCGGCCACCGCTCAGACAGTGGCACCGAGACCCAGGACCACCAGCACTCATCAGTCAGGCGAGGCTTTACCGTGTCCATTCACCGCGCGAACTCGGAGCCCGTCCACCGGACTAAGAGCACATCCGGAATGGGGTTGTTGGGCTGCTTGGCGAGTGTCTTGTAGCAGGTCATGGCAGCAGATCCGGGCAGTAGGACTCAACCGCATCGGTCATGCCAGACAGCATCAGACAGGACGAGCGTCGTGAAAATCCTCAATCCTGCAACAACCCCATTCCGGATGTGCCCTAAAGCACCTGCCGCAGTGCGGCAATAATTTCCTGCTCAGCTTCGGTCCTGCACTGCACCGCGTGCCCGTCTCGCAGTGCCCGCAGTTCCCGCCATGCCCATTGCTGCAAGCCTTCGTCATCGAGATCCTCCGGAGCGGGGATGAGGTCGTTAAGGAGGTGCGCGACCACTCGCGGTCGGGCGCCTGCACGCATCCACGCAACGGTTGACGGGGTGGCGGCGCCGTATCGAACAGCCAGGGGCAAGAGCGAGAGCAATCGCTCGCTTACCGCGCCCAACTGCCATGGCCCATCAGGGTCGGCGGCCTTTCCCTCGGTGACGATCGCCCCGATGCCGCCAGCGGCCATCGCAATCCAGTGTTTGAATCCAGTGTCGACCAATTTCCAGGTTTTCGGGAGCGGGGACTGCGACGTTCGCTTCAGGTTTCCTCGCGGGTCTTTGTGTTCAGTGTGTTCGGCGATGGCGAGCAGTGGTGCTCCGGCAAGCCACGTTCGCAGCCCTGCATGCAGGGCCTGCCATGCGGCCGCCCGGGTCTTGTCGGATTCGGCGTGCACGCCTGCGAGGAGAGTCGATTTCAGTGGGTCTGGGGGCAGTGCAAGGTGCAGGCTGTGGCGGTCGATGCGGCTGAGCACTTGGATCATGAGGTCGCTCCAGTCTAGAAGCGATTGCGGGGCAGGGCGTTCGCGCAGTTCATGGTCGAGTGCGGCGTGGACTGCGGTCGCCGTGGGGAGGCTCATGCCTGACCGGTGTGCTGCCGCGGCCACCCATGCGGGACTGCCACGTTCGACCAGATAGGCGGTGCCCGCCGCATCGAGGGATTGGGCGGCACGGACCAGATACGGGCCCAGCGCCGGTTGCGCGGCTGCCCAGGTCCGGTGCAGCACGGCGCCTTGCGGTTCGCCTTGGGGCTGGTGGGACAGGATCGTGAGGGCGGTCTGTTCGTCCGCGGGCAGCGTCTGTACGTTCAGGGTCCCGTCGAGCGCCTTCGCGATCAGGCCGCCGAGGTGGCTTTCGACGATCAACGAGGCCTCCTCGTCGTCGAAGATCGGAGGTCGCGTCCCGGCAACCGCGCCGGCGTGCAGGTGGGAAGGGATCTGGAGCAGATGGTCGGGGACGAGGATGGCCATCGATCGGGCGGCGACGCTGGCTCTGCCGGTGCGTCCGATCGCATTGAGAAGTTCGCCCCTGCGTCGAACTTGGCCTGATGGATCGCCGTCGTCTTGGCCGCTGCCGACGGTGGTGCCGCCCAGTACGACGGCTGTCGCGGGGAGGTTGAGGCCTTGCGCCATGGTGCCTGTCGCGAACATGATGCTGGCACTGCCGTGCTCGAACGCGATTTCGCTGGCCCGTCGTTCCTCGGGCAGCATCGCGCTGGTGTGGACGCCCACGCCGCGCTCCAGCAGGATCTGGAGCGCTGAGGGGCCGCCGAGTTCGGCCGCGGCCAGCGTCAGCAGCGCTTGAATGTCAGGGCGGAGCTCGCTGGCGGTGTGGCGCCGCTGCGCGACCTTGGTTCCGACAGCGAACGGGTAGTGCTTGCTGCGGGGCAGGAAGGCCAGGACCCGGTGGTCGTTCTCGGCGAGGCTGTGCGCGATGTCGCCGACAGTCTGATTGACGTAGCCCTTGATGACGAGCTGGTTTTCCCGGTGGTAGGTCAGGGTGGTGGTCATGTGGGTCTTGATGCGCGCGAAGTCGTCCCGGCCGCGGCCCTTCCAAGTGCCTTGAAGTCCTCCGAGCAACGTCAATGTCAGCTGGACGGTGGTGTTCACACGATCGGGGCCGAGTTCTTGAAGGTTCTCTTTGCCCTCCGTGCGGGCCTGGTCCATGGCGGTGGTTTCGATTCCTGCGAGGGTTCGGAGGGTCCGGGTAGGCCGCCAGGGGTCGTTGACGACGATCGCGTCGATTCCAGTGGTACTTGAGAACCACCGTGCAAGGTCGTCGGGATTCGCGATCAGCGCCGACAGCAGCAGCATCCGCACCTGCGGTGCCCGATGCAAGATCTCGGCGATGACGAGTTCGGCAACGAGGGCCCGCGAGTCTCGCTGGCCGAGAAGGTGTGCTTCGTCGGCCACGCACAATTGCAGGTGCGCGAACGCATTCGGGTTCTGGCGCAGCAGAAGCGTGCATTTCTCGGGTGTCATGACTAGGATCTGGCGGTCCTCGATGGTCTCGAGCGCACCGGCTTCCAGAGGGCTGTACTCCATGCCGCCGGCGAACTCCCGCACCTTCGTGCTCGGCTGGTGGCCGAACGCCTCGGTCAATTGGCGCCGGATCTGCCCGGTGAGGGCGTTGGTCGGGGCCAAATAGAGCGCCCATCCGCGATGCAGCGCCTGGGCGATCGCCAAGTCCGCGACCGCGGATTTGCCGGCGCCGGTCGGCACCGTAACCACGGCGTGCGCGCGTGGCCCCGGGAGGCATCGCTGGGCGTACTCGGCGGCGGCCGGCCACAGCAGCGGGCGAGTCCGCGCCCGGTCCCGCTGGTAGTCCTGGAAGCGGCCGCCGTCGCCCGCGGGCGGGGGCACCGTACGCAAGGCCCGGTCGGTGGTCCCGCCGATCGCGGCCAGCAGCAGCACGGCCAGATGATGAAGGTCGGCGTGCGGCACTGCAGCGGCGCCGAAGGCGGCGTCCGACCGTTCGAGTAGCTCCACAATAGATTCGATGGCGTCCCGAGGACGGTCGCGGTCGGTGCCTTGGAATGCGAGCCATCGCAGATGCTCGGCTACGGCGTCACCGAGTTGGCGCATGAGTGCGCCCCGGGCACGTTCGCGGAGCGCCTGTGTGCGGTCGACCGGCGCCGGGGCGGCGGCAACGGGCAGCGCCCCGAGGGTCAAGTAGGAACGGACGACCTCGAGCAGCCATGCCTCGGATGTCGGCGGCGGCTCCGTGCCAGGCTGGGGCTCCCAGGTCGTCTGCTGTGCTGTCAATGCGGCGTTCGCGTCATACCCGGCGATGAGGTACAGCACCGCCGTCTCGATGCGCTCGTATCGCGCGCCGTCGCCGAACAGTCCCGGCAAGGCGGCGGGTGGCTCGAGCTCGGTGGCGATGTCGAGCGCTTCGGCAGCGACGAACGCGGACGCGCGAACGGTCACAGAGTCGAGGCCGGGCACGAGGATGAGGTGTGCTTCCAGGGCCGTGGCGAGGCGGCGCAGCTCCTCAACGGCGGGAGCATGGTCACGTAGCTCGCTGCCCAGCCGCCGTCGGCCTTCGGCCTCGAACCAGGCCCGGCTGAGCATACGGCGGACCTGGTCGTTGTCGAGTCCGTCCAGTTGCGGCAGCGCCCGCAGGAGCGCCGTGATGCCCTCGTTGAACATTAGAGGGTCACCTCGGTCACTGCAGTGCGCATCGCGTCGGCGACGGCGTCGAAGAACCCGTGGAAGTCGCTCAGCTCGACCGCGACCAGGCGGCGACGATCAGGTGGCGGCACGAGGGCCGCCAGGTGTGCGCGCTCGCAGTGGGGGTCGAAGTCCTCCGCGTAGGCGATCGCCGGCACGTAGCATCGGCTTCTTCGCCAGAGTGCGTTGGTCACCTGCGGCTTGATCGGCTCGGGCAGTACCGGCCGCAGTGCTGCGATCTCCTCGCGCAGTATGTATCCGTAGTCGCCGGCGTCGACTTCCTTGAAGAACTTGGCGGCGCTGGCCAAGTTGTTGGTGGCGTGTTTGCTGGAGGCCTTGCATTCGCCGATCGTCACAGCGATGTCGTCGCCGTCGTCGTAGATGGCCAGTAGGTCGATGCCGGGGATGTTCGGTCTGGGGTGGAGTTTCTTCACTGCGTGGACCGCTCCTGGCAGGAGGTTGGTGGATGCTCGGGCGCGGATGACCAGGAGTGCGTGACCGATGCCCTCAGCGATCCAGGGATCGCGCGCGGTGGTCTTGAACTTCTGCTGCTTCTCGGTGTCGAAGACGTTGTCGGCGCCGAGAAGGGCTTGGAGGTCGGCGGCGAGCTCGGCCGGTCCGTCAGTCCAGTCCTGGAGGAGTTCGTCGGTGATTCGTGCGTCGAGTCCGACGATGCCGGCGACGACACCGGTCAAGTATCTGCCCAGCGCCCGCACGGCGGCGGGTTTCTCGATGCCGTCGGCGATCAGGACGGTGTGGCTGGCAGGACCGGGAGCGGCCGTGAGGACGATGACGCGCTCCAGGTCGGTCAGAGCTTCGTCGATCAGCGCGGCCGGAGAGCGCGTTGGCTCTGCGTGAGCGTGATTCACCACTGTGTCACAGTACCGGAGCTGCCGCGCCGCCCTGAGAGCCCGCGGCATCATCCCCCGAATCGCGAGGAAAGGCATCGAATCCTCCCAGCGGCTCGGCCGTCACCGTTGGAAGGTCGAGCGCACGATCGCCTGGCTCGATGGCTTCCGCCCCTTGACCGTCCGCTACGAGCGCAAAGCTGCGCACTTCCTCGCCTTCGTCACTCTCGGAGCCGCCATGACCTGCTACAAGACACTCGCCAAGCAGCCCAACAACCCCATTCCGGATGTGCTCTAAAGTTCCAGGTCCTGATCGAAATGGAAGCCATTTCTATGTCGGTTTCGGGTGAGAACCTTCCAGATCGTTGATTCGGCGATGGAGATCTCTTCGACGGCGAGGTGCTCGCGGATGCGTTTGGGCCCCCAACCTGTGCGGCGTCGAAGGTCGCAGATCCTCGCCTCCAGGGCCGGGTCAGTGCGGTTCGGCTGCTCGGCCGAGTAGTCGCGTTCAACGCGGGCCCGGCCGAGCTGCGAGGGCAGAACCACGTTGCTGGTTAGGATCGCGGCCGCACGGTGGTCGATCTCGGGACGCCAGGCGGCATAGAAGTCGGTGGTCGTCGACGGCTTGGTGTGGCCGAGGCGGCGGGCAACAGCGACGACGTCCACGCCGCCGGCGACCAGCTCGGTCGCGGCGTAGTGGCGCAGCGCATGCGGGTGCGTCTTGATGCCGATCGCGGCGCCCATCTTCGCGAAGCGGTGACTGAAGTAGCTCTTCGATCCCGGCTGGGAGTGGTCGGGGGAGTAGGAGTGCAGATACTCTTCGCCGGTGACGGCAGCGCCTGCCGCCGCCAGGCGGGTCTCTATGCGAGCCCGTAGCGCCTCGAGGAGGCCCATCGTGGCGTGGTCGAGCGCGACCCAGCGGCTGGTGCCGTCGGTCTTGGTGGAGTCGACGAAGATCATGGAGCGGTTGAAGTCGACGTCCTGTAGCTGCCAGCGCAGGAGCTCGGAGCGTCGGACGCCCGTAACCAGCAGTAGCCAGACCATGGTGCCCCAGTCGGCGTCCATGTCGAAGGCCGCGGCGACGAGGCGGCCGACTTCTTCGGTGCTCGGCGCCTTCGGCCTGGGTTTGGAGGCCTTCGGCGCCTTGATGCGCTCGGCAGGGTTCTCCTGGATCCAGCGCCAGCGGTGTGCGGTGGCGCAGGTGCCGGTGATGATGCTGTGGATGGTCCGGAGCCTGCTCGCGGACATCCGCACGCACGTGTGCGGTTTGCAGCGCCTTCCGCAGGTGTGCCGGTCGAGTTCGGGGCCGCGCAGGATTCTGCTGTTGGCTCGGCCGCTCGGGTAGTGCTCGGTGGTCATCTTCTTGCCGCAGCGGATCTTGCACCTCAGCAGCGCCGCGTAGAGCCCTTCGGCGGTGGGGACGAGTTGCCGGTCGAGCTCTCCCATGGTGATGGCGCCGAGCACGGGGATGACGTGGTCTCGGGCGAGCTGCCGGTAGTCCTCGAGCGTGGTGGGGCTCAGTTCGCCGGCGTCGACCTCCGCTTGCCGCGAATCGAGCCACTTCCGCACGGCGACGGCGAACGTGTTGTTCGACAGCGGGGCCTTCCGAGCGTCGGCGAGAGCGACGAGCCGAGTGCGGGCCTTCTCGGCCTCTTTGGGGTCGGTGTGCGTCTCGGTCAGATAGTGTGGTTTGCCGGTTTCCGGATCGGTCCCGGCGTAGACGCGGACTTGGAGCGAGCCGCCCCGCCGGCGGATGCTGCCGCGGACGGGGGCCTTCTGTGAGCGTTGTTCGGCCATGCCTGTGAGCATCCTCATGGACAGGGGCATGGACAAGAGCTTGGAGAGCGACGGCGTGTCGGTGGAAAATTGGCCGTCTACCTGGGCGAACGTTGCGCGCCAGGCAGGATTCGAACCTGCGACCGTCGGATTAGAAGTCCGGTGCTCTATCCAGCTGAGCTACTGGCGCCCGGCGGGCTCGCTTGGCGGACGCCGCGCCAGCGCAAGAATACCCGGCGGTAGAGCGCGAACGAGTACGGGGCGTCGGAAGAACACCCCAAAAATGATTCTTCGCGACGCCCCGGAATTGCTGACCCAAGTCAATGAGTAGTCGGCGCAGGCTGGAGTGTCAAGCCGAGCGCGCCGTGTTGTCGCCAAGTTGTTACCAAGGCCTAAGTGGCAAGTCGTCGCCGTACGGTGCGAGATCGCTTGCGGTTCTTACCATTTCGACGCGGCCTCGGCGCGAAGTGCCGGCCGAGACGACGCCGTGTCGGTGCGGCGGGGGCGATTCACACTGCGTGACCTCGGCAATGGGAATGCTGTGTCACACTGGCCTCAGACGAACTGTGAGGAGCGGGCATGTCCGACCAGCAGCCACCCCGGAACGAGGCCGCCGATGCGAGCCGTGCACCGGTCGTCCTGAGAGGCATATCGACACGGGCCTGGGAGCATCCCGCCGACCGGGGAGCGCTGGTGGCCCTGCGCGAGCTGCGCGGCTTCGACGTCATCATGCGCCGGCTCTCGAGCATGGTGACCGAGCGCTCGCTCCGGCTCAGCTACCTCGGGTCGGCCATCCGGGTCGACCGGCACCAGTACGCCCGCGTCCACGAGGCCTACCTCGGGGTCGCCTCCGTCCTCGACGTCCAAGGGGAACTGCCCGAGCTCTACATCACCCGCAACCCCGACCTCGGCGGGATGTGCATCGGCATCGACCGGCCGCTCATCGTCGTCAACTCCGGCTCGCTCGAACTGCTCGACGACGCCGAACTGCGGTTCCTGCTCGCCCACGAGCTGGGCCACGCCCTGTCCGGGCACGGCCTGTACCGGACCCTGCTGATGGTGTTGCTGCGCCTGACCACCTCCGTCGCCTGGATCCCGGTCGGCGTGGTCGGGCTCCGGGTCATCACCGCCGCGCTCTCGGAGTGGAGCCGCAAGGCCGAGCTGTCGGCCGACCGGGCCGGCGCGCTGGCGGTCCAGGACCCGGCCGTCGCCGTGCGGTTCATGGCCAAGATGGCCGGCGGCGGCGACCTGACCGACGTGGACACCGCGGCGTTCCTGGAGCAGGCGGGCGAGTTCGAGTCCGGAGGCGACCTGCGCGAGAGCTTCCTCAAACTCATGCTGCTCGAGCAGCGCAGCCACGACTTCGCCGTCGCCCGCGCCGCCTCGATCAAGCGGTGGGTCGACGAAGGCGAGTACCGCGACTTCCTGGCCGGCGGCTACCCCAAGCGCGAGGAGGACGCGGACGCGTCGATCTCCGAGGAGGCCCGCGCCGCCGCGAAGTCCTACAAGGACGTCTTCGAGACCTCCGGCGACCCGCTGGCCAAGCTGCTGCGCAAACTCCGCGACAGCTTCTGAGCGGCCGTCAGCTCGCGAGCTTCTCCAACAGCAGCGCCTCGGCCACGCACACCCGCTCGAACATGCCGATATCGAGCGACTCGTTCGGGCCGTGCGGATTCGACAGCTGATCCTCCACACCGGTCACCAGGATGTCGGCGCCCGGGAACAGCTCCTGGAACGTCGCGATCATCGGAATCGAACCGCCGATGCCGATGTGGACCGGAGCGGTCCCGCCCCACGCCTCGGTGAAGGCCTCCTCGACGGCCTCGAAAGCCGGGCCGGTCGGATCGATCACGCACGGATCGCCCACTCCGGCTTCGGGAACGACACTGACCTCGGCGCCCCACGGGGCCCTGGCCGCGAAGTGCTCGGTCACCGCCTTCACCGCCGCCGCACCGCTGTCACCGGGGGCGAGCCGGAACGACACCTTCGCGCGGGCCTTCGGCTGCAACGCGTTCGCCGCCTCGGCGGCACCCGGAGCGTCGATGCCCAGCACCGTCGCCGTCGGCTTCGTCCACAGGCGATTCGTCAGCCGCCCGGTCCCGATGAACTCCGCACCGGGCAGCATGCCGACCTCCTCGCGCAGACTCGCCTCGTCGTAGTCCAGGTCGCTCGCCTCGGCCGACACCAGCCCTTCGACGGCCACATCGCCGTGCTCGTCGTGCATGGTCGCCAGCAGCCGGCACAGCGCCGTCAGCGCGTCCGGCACCGGGCCCCCGTAGACGCCGGAGTGGACCGCGCCCTTGAGCAGCGCGACCTCCACGTAGACGTTGATCACCCCGCGCAGCGAGGTCGTCAGCGCCGGGACGTCGGTGCGCCAGTTCGTCGAGTCGGCGATGACCACCACGTCGGCGGCCAGCCGGTCGCGGTGCTCCCGCAGCAGTCCCTCCAACGTCGGCGAACCGAACTCCTCCTCGCCTTCGATGAGGAGCTTCACACCGACCGGCGGTGCACCGCCGAAGGCCCGGAGCGCCGCGATGTGCGCCATCACCCCGGCCTTGTCGTCGGCCACGCCGCGCGCGTAGATCCGCCCGCCGCGCTCGACCGGCTCGAACGGGTCCTCCTGCTCCCACAGCGACAGGTCGCCGACCGGCTGCACGTCCTGATGGGCGTACAGCAGCACCGTCGGCCGCCCGTCCGGGGCCGGGAAGTGCGCGAACACGCTCGGTTGCCCGGGGCCGTGCCGGAGCTGCTCGACCTCGGCGGCCCCGGCCTCGGTCAGCAGCCGCGCCACCTCGTCGGCGCCGCGACGGACCGGCTCGTGGTCGAACCCGTCGAAGGCCACACCGGGAATGCGGACCAGTCGTTCCAGGTCGGCGCGCACTCCCGGCATCGCGGCGCGCACCGCATTCACTACATCGCTCATGGGCGGCAATGATAGGCCGCGACTAGACTCGGCCGCGTGCTAGAGCGTTTCAGGTTCGTCGTCTCGCCGCGCTGGCTGGGACTGACCGCCGCCGCCGTCGTCGTGGTGGCGGTCTGCGGGCTGCTGTCCCAGTGGCAGTGGGGCCGCGCCGAGCAGCGCGCCGAGGCCAATGACCGGATCGAGGCCGCCGGCGAGCCGGTCGACCTCGACGAGGTCGTCCCGGCCGGCGGCGCGCTCGCCGATGAGGACCGGTGGACGCTCGTCGAGGCCACCGGCACATTCGACGCCGACGGCGAGATCGTGCTGCGGGCCCAGACCAACAACAGCGTTAACGGATTCGAGGTCGTCACCCCGCTGGTGCTGGCGGACGGCACGGCGCTGCTGGTCGACCGCGGTTTCGTCGCCGGCGAGGGCTCCGGCGCCGTCCCCGACTACCCGGCCCCTCCCGCCGGCGCGGTCACCGTGGTCGGGCGGGTCTACGAGAGCGAGCCGTCCGGCGGCGCGGTCACCGTCGTCGACGACCGGTTGCAGGCGCGCCGGCTCAACCTCGACCGGCTCGGCGAGCACCTCGACTACGAGCTGCGCGGCGCCTGGATCGGCCAGACCGCACCGGCCGACGGCTTCACGGCTCTGGAAGAGCCGTCGTTCCGGTCCTGGCAGAACTACTCCTACGCCGTCCAGTGGGCCCTGTTCGCGGCCCTCGTCCCGATCGGCTGGGTCGTCCTGCTCCGCCGGGAACTGCGCGGCACGCCGGAGGACGAGGCCGTCAGATCCCCTCGGTCTGGATCTTCTTCGACGGCGGCTTGAAGTCCTCGACCGGTTCGCCCTCCAGGCCCTCCTTCAGGATCCGCCCGACCGTCTCCTTCGAGACCGACGAGTTCCCCCGGCCCACCGGGTTGAAGATGTAGTCGGGGTCGGCCATGAACGCCCCGACCGTCAGCTGCGGCGTGTACCCGAGGAACCACGAGGTCCGGTCGTTGTCGGTGGTACCGGACTTACCGGCGACCGGACGCCCCACGATGTCGCCGACGACCCGCGAGGTGCCCCACGGACCGCAGCCGGCGCCCTTGCGCTGCGTCTCGGTCACGCACCGGCCCGCGTCGGTGGCCGCCCGAGCGACGTCCTTGTCCAGCTCCTGATGGCAGCGCGGCTGGGCGACGTCCACCTCCTGGCCGTTCGGGTCGATCACCCGCAGCGTGGGCATCGGCTCGCAGTACTGCCCCTCGGCGGCCAGGGTGTTGAACACGTTGGTCATCTCGATCGGCTGCACGTCGGAGACGCCGAGCGTGAACGGCCCCCAGCCGCTGCGCCGCTCCTCCGAGGCGTAGTACGCGTCACCCTCGCTGCGCCATTGCAGGCCCATCCGCTCGGCCATCTCCACGGTCTTGTCGGCCCCGACCCGGTCGATCAGCTGCGCGAAGTAGGTGTTGACCGACATCCCGAATCCAGACCACATGTTCCGGTCCCCGGCCATCGACTCCGAGCCGTTCTTCGGGCACCACCGGCCGCCGCACGCCGTGGTCGCCGAGACGAAGCTCGTGGCCACCCGGTGCGGGGAGTGGATCGAGTAGTCGAGCGGATAGCCCTCGTCGAGGGCCGCGAGCATCGTGAACACCTTGAAGGTCGACCCGGCCTGGTAACCGCCGGTGTCGCCGCCGCCGAGCACCGGGTTGACGGTGTTGGGGTAGTTCCCCTTGCGGTTGTCGAAGCTCGGATTCGAGTGGGGCCCGTTGTCGGACTGGTCGTAGGAGTAGGTCCGGTTGAGCCCGAGGGCCTTGATCCGGCCGGTGCCCGGCTCCATCACCACCGCGCCGTGCGCGAGCGGGTTGTTCTTGCTCTTGGCGTCGTTGACGGTGTCGTTGGCCAGCTCCTGCAGGTCTGGGTCGAGCGTGGTGATGATCGTGTAGCCGCCGTGGCGCAGCTCCCGCTCCCGGTCGGCCGGCGTCTCGCCGAACGCGTCCTGGTCGCGCCACCACCGGCGGAAGAAGTCGCAGAAGAACCCGTAGTCGGTCGAGGTGCCGTCGATGCCGATGCACGAGTTCGGCGGGTTGTAGACGTCGAGCTCGATCGGCGCCCCCCGGACTTCGGAGGCGTCGCCGCGCGAGAGGTAACCCACCTCGACCATCCGCTCGAAGACCCAGTTGCGGCGCTCCATCGCCGAGCTCTGGTCGGAGGTGACCGGGTCGTACGCCGAGGGCGCCTGCACCAGCCCGGCCAGCAGCGCGGCCTCCTGCAACTCGAGCTCCGAGGGGTGCTTGGAGAAGTACACCTGCGAGGCGGCGAAGATGCCGTAGGCGTTGTGCCCGAAGTAGGCCTGGTTGAGGTACCGCTCGAGGATCTCGTCCTTGGTCAGCTGCTCCTCGACGGCCATCGCCAGCCGAGCCTCGCGCAGCTTCCTGGTGGAGGTCTGCTCGGTCGCCTCGATGACCTCGTCGATGGAGTCGGCGTTCAGCTTGAGCGCGCCGCGCACGTACTGCATCGTGATCGTCGAGGCGCCCTGCTCGACCGAGCCGGAGGTCTGGTTCGCGACCGCCGCGCGCATGATGCCGCGGTAGTCGACGCCGTTGTGGGTGTAGAAGCGCGCGTCCTCGGCCGCCACGATCGCCTGCTGCATCACCGGCGCGACCTCGTCGAGCGTGACGTGGCGGCGGAACTCGTCGTAGAACAGGCTCACCAGGGTCTCGCCGTCGGCGGCGTACACGTAGGACGTCAGCGGCGGATCGGTCTCGGCGACCTCCTCGGAGAGCACGTCGATCGCGTCGTAACCCGCCTTGGCGCTCAACCCCGCCATCGCCACCAAGGGGAACAGCAGCGCCGCTATCGCCAGACCGCACAACAGGCTGGTCCGGAGCAGGGCGTAAGCCCCGTCGGCGTGACGGTTCGGGCTTCCCGCCGCGGGGGAGCCGACGCCGGACATCTTTGGCTGGCGGGGTCGATTGCTCATATATACAGCCTAGGTCACACGGGCGACGGCGAGGAAGGAAACGCAGCTCGTTCTTTTAACGATTGTCTAAGCGTCCCATCAGGAGCCGGACGGCCGGGCTTCCGGCGGGTACCCCTGGATGACGATACGTAACAGGCTCGCAATGCGCCGGTTAGATGCGCGCGACGAAATCCGCATACGATTGTCCCCGGAATCGAGGCAGCGCCAGAGGGAGGCGACGTGACCGTCTACGAGGTCGGACTGCGACTGCGCGGCAAGACCGTGCTCGTCGTCGGCGGCGGCACCATCGCCGCCAGGCGCGTCCCGCGACTGCTCGAGGCCGGCGCGCGGATCACGCTCGTCGCCCCAGAGGCGACCACCACGCTCGGCGACTACGCCGCCTCCGGCGACCTGCGCTGGGAGCGGCGCCCGTGGCGCGAGGGCGACACCGCCGGCGCCTGGTTCGTGCTGGCCGCCACCGACGACCCCGAGGTCAACGCCGCCGTCGCCGCCGAGGCCGAGCGCGACCGCATCTGGTGCGTCCGCGCCGACGACGCCACCGGAACCGACGCGGTGACCCTCGCCCGCACCTCCTTCGACGACGTCGCCGTCGGCGTCTCCGCCTCGGGAGACCCGCGCCGCGCCGCCGGGATCCGCGACGCGATCGGCTCGATGCTGCGCAGCGGCGAGCTCGACGCTCCTCGCGGACGCGAGGCCGACCGCCCCGCCGGCGTCGCCCTCATCGGCGCCGGCCCCGGCGATGCCGACCTCATCACCCTGCGCGGCCTGGAGCTGCTCCGCAGGGCCGAGGTGGTCGTCTCCGACCGGCTCGCGCCCCAGGCGCTCCTCGACCTGCTGGCCGACGACGTCGAGATCGTCGACGCCGCCAAACTCCCGTACGGGCGACACACCACGCAGGAGCAGATCAACGCCGTCATGGTCGAACGGGCGCTGGCCGGGAAGTTCGTCGTCCGCCTCAAGGGCGGCGACGGCTTCGTCTTCGGGCGCGGCGCCGAAGAGCTCGACGCCTGCCTGGAGGCCGGCGTGCCGGTCCAAGTCGTGCCGGGCGTGTCCTCTTCGATCGCCGGACCGGCGGCCGCCGGGATCAGCGTGACCGAACGCGGCGTGGTCCACGACTTCACCGTCGTCACCGGCCACGTGCCGCCCTCGGACCCCAAGAGCCGGGTCAACTGGACCGCCCTCGGGCAGTCGAACGGCACGCTGGTGCTCCTGATGGCCGTCAAGAACCGCGCGGCGATCGCCGAGGCGCTCATCGAGCACGGCCGCGACTCTGCCAGCCCCGTGCGGATCGTCGAGAACGCGACCACGAAGAACCAGACGGTGCGCGACTGCACCCTCGGCGAGCTCGGCGCGGCCGAGGCCAACCACCCGGCCGTGATCGTGGTCGGCGAGGTCGCCGGACGCCGCCGCGACCTGCGGTCCCCGCGGTCCGGCGGCGGTCATCGGGAATCGGCCTGACGGCGGTCTGGACGCCTTCGCGAATTCACCGAATCCGCCCTTTACAAAGCGAAACGCAGACCGTAATATTCGCTCATCAACAGCGCTGCGCTCGCAGCGTCTGCCGCCGCGGTCTCGAATCTGACCGCTTGTGTTCTCTGTGATCGTGGGGTACTTTCGTCGACCCCCGTTTGTCCTAATAGGAGTGTACGTGCGTATTCGTGAATTCCCCGGCGATCTGGCGTCCCGTCTCAAGATCGCCTATACCGTCCGCAACGTCGACCCGTTCGCGCCCGGACTCACCATGGTCGACGGATGCGCGCCCCGCCCGGGCAACATCCTCGCCGCCCGGGTCGCATGGCTCGGCCATCACGACTGGCTCGAACTCGGATCAGGACGCAAGTCGGTGATCTACCCCGGAGACGAACTGCTGCTGGCCTTCGGCGAGCGCTACGCGCCCGACCAGTACGAGGCCGCCGTCCCGGCCGACATGACCGCGGTGGACCTCGTCGCCGCCGGCGGCGTGGCAGGGGTGGTGACCGGCCGCCACAGCGACATGGCCCCGCCCACCCGCCTCGAAGCGATCGGGCTCCTCGCCGACCGCGAAGGCGTCCCGCTGGACCTGCGCCGATACTCGGTGCTCAACCCGTTCGGACTCGGCGACCACCCGCCGGTCATCACCGTCGTCGGCACCTCCATGAACGCCGGGAAGTCCACCACCGCGGCCTCGGTCATCCGCGGCCTGACCCGCTCGGGCCGCCGCGTGGCCGGCATCAAGGTCACCGGCACCGGCGCCGGCGGCGACCCGTGGATGTTCCGCGACTCGGGCGCGGCGATCGCGGCCGACTTCACCGACGGCGGCTACCCGACCACCGCCGGCGTCCCCGTCCCCGAACTGGCCGAGCTCGCGCAGACGCTCTACCACCACGTCGCCGGCTACGACGTCGACGCGGTGGTCATGGAGATCGCCGACGGCATCCTCCAGACCGAGACGTCGGCGCTGCTGGAGTACCCGGTCATGCGAGAGCTCATCGACGGCGTCGTCCTGGCGGCCGCCGACGCCGCCGGAGCGCGCTACGGCACCGGCCATCTGCGCGGACTCGGCCTGCCGGTCCTCGCCGCCAGCGGCAGGCTCACCCAGTCCGCGCTCGCGATGCGCGAGGCCGTCGCGGGCATGGACGTCCCCGTCCACACCCCCGGGGAGCTGGCCCAGGCCGAGACCGCCCTGCCGCTGTTCCACCTCGCCGCCGCCCGGCGCAACCACCGCGCCGGCGTGCTCGAAGTAGGCGAAGCCGCTTAGCGACAGAAGAGGAACCGGGCGGCGCGCAGGCGCGCCGCCCGTGAACGGCGCATCGCACATCGGACCACCCGAGTCCGATACCTTCTTGTGACATTGCGATCCTGGTACCGGTTGCACGGGCCAATTAGTCTCAGACCCGTGTCACCCTCCGGAGCACCCCAGAACGCCTCCGGTGCAACCCCGGCGCCGATGCGCCCGACCACCTCATAAGAAGGAACTCCTTCGACATGACCACTCTCAACTCTGACGCCCGGCGTCTCAACGTCAAGGGCCTGCTGATCGCCGTCGGCCTGCCGGTGGTGCTCGTCGGCGCGCTGGTGGCCACACTGTTGGGCACGGGTGCGTTCAGCCGGGACCAGCAGGGCGAGGACGCGTCGATGTGGCTGTGGACCACGCCGGCCGGCGAGATCGCCCGAGTCAACGGGTTGACCGCGGCCACCGACGCCCGGTTCGAGGTCACCGACGCGGCCGGCAATCCGGTGCAGATCGAGCAGACCGACACCCATCTCCTGTTGCGCAACATCGCGACCGGGGACGTGTCGGCGGTCGACCTGTCGACGCTGTCGCTGACCGGGGAGGCCGAGACCGCGCCGGGCGAGGGCGTCCGGGTGGCGCTGCATGAGGACGGGGCGTTCATCGTCGACCAGGTGCAGGGACTGATCTCCCAAGTGGACCCGGAGACGCTCGCGCCGGTCGGAGAGGCGTTGTCGTTTCCCGCCGGCCTGACCGGCGGGGCATTCGACCGCGACGGGTCCCTGTGGGTCGGCGTGCCCGGTGAGGGCACGGTGGTGGAGATCCGACCGCAGAGCGTGGGGGCGAAGACGGTGGCCACCACGCAGGTGGCCGAGCCGCGGCAGGACCTGGCGCTGACCGTGCTCGGCGACGGCGTCGCGGTCTTGAACGCCACGGTGCAGACGATGACGACCCTGCGCGCCGACGGACGCGTCCACGAGGCCGAGATCGAACTGCTCGGGCCCGCCGAGACGGCCGAGACCAGTCCCGGCCACATCGCGGCGGTCACGGTGACCGATCCGCCGAGCGTGGTGACAGTGGACGACGACAAGGCGCGGCGCTTCGACATCGGCGCGGGATCGTCGCAGCTGCTCGGCGCGGCGATGGAATTCCACCAGCGGGTGTACGTGCCCGACGGTGCGGCGGGGATCGTGTGGGTCTACGACCTCGACGGCAACGAGCTCGACAAGATCGAGATCGACTCCGGCGGCGGACCGGTCGAGCTCTACCACTCCGGCGACACGCTGTTCGCGAACGCGGTGAACACCAACCACGCGGTGGTGGTGTCCTCCGACGGCAACGCGCGTCTGGCCGAGAAGGACCGCGACGACATCCTCGGCGGCAACGCGCCGCCCGAGAACGACGACGAGTCCGGCGGCGACGAGGAAGGCGAAGGCGACGGCGGCAGCGGCGAAGAGGTCGGCCCGCCCGGAGCGGTCACCAACCTCGCCGGCACCGTCGGCGACGGCCTGATCAACCTCTCGTGGGACGCCGCGCCGAACAACGGCTCGGCACTGACCAAGTACGTCATCGAAGGCGCGGGAAACACCTGGGAGATCGCCCCGACCCAGCGGGTCCTCGAAATCGACGGGCTCGCCAACGGCGAGGCGTACACCTTCACCGTGACCGCCCACAACGCCATC
This sequence comes from Glycomyces halotolerans, assembly GCF_054779575.1. Classification (NCBI taxonomy): domain Bacteria; kingdom Bacillati; phylum Actinomycetota; class Actinomycetes; order Glycomycetales; family Glycomycetaceae; genus Glycomyces; species Glycomyces halotolerans. Next base: position 159,901 of record NZ_BAAGXZ010000001.1, on the reverse strand, counting down.
GGCGCCGGCGACACGGCCACCTCACCGTCCATCGTGCCCTCGGCCGAGGTTCCCGATCCTCCGAGCGGGGTCGAGGCCGTCGCCGAACCCGACGGCACCGTCGAGGTCACCTGGGACGAGGCCGACGGCCAGGGCAACGAGATCACCGGCTACCAGGTCGAGTCCATCAACGGCGACGGCGAACGGACGGTCGTCGGCCAGGCCGACGGCACCACGTTCGTGGTCCCCGTCGACACGCTGACCTACGACATGACCCAGTACGCGTTCTCGGTCACGACCCTGTCGGGATCGGCCGCCTCCGAACCGTCGGAGCAGTCGGACTCGGTGGTGCCGTTCAAGACTCCCGAACCGCCCACGAACCTCCTGGCCGAGACCGCCACCGACGCGGCCGGATCGATCGACGTCACCTGGAACCAGCCGAAGAACAACGGGCGGCCGATCGACAAGTACATCGTCCGGGCCGGGAACCAGACCAAGGAGGTCTCCGGCCAGACCCACGCCCGCGTGGACGGCTTCGCCGACGGTCAGCAGGTGAACGTGACGGTCACCGCGGTCAACGAGGCGGGCGAATCCGAACCTGCCGAGACGACCTCGAACACCATGAAGAAGCCGACGGTCCAGATCTCCTCGACCTCGTCCACGCCCACCTCGGTGACGATCAAGACCGCCTTCGACGACGGCGGCGGCAAAGCCACCTGCAAGCTCTACCGAGGCAAGGGCGTCGTCGACAGCGGCGCCTGCGGCACCCTCGTCGATTCCGACCGGTACGCCTCCACCGAAGGCACCTACCAGGTCGAGATCTCCAACGCCGCCGGAACCTCGACATCGGCGAACCAGACCGTCTCGACCACCGTCATCAAGGGCAAAGTGCACTGGGACTGCCCCAAGGACCTCGTCTACTGCAATAGCGGCGACGGCTCCAACGGCATCGGCATCCACGGCAACACCCAACAGAATGACCTGCAGGGGCGCACCGACAGCGGCGACGTGTACCAGGCGCTGTGCTGGACGACCGGCGACAAGATCACGCCTCGCGGCGACGACCAGCAGGAGGTCGGAGGTGGCAGCCGCTACCACGACTACCACCCGGGCAAGGACGCCACCGACAAGTGGATCAGGATCGAATACCAGAAAGTCAGCTACATACCGTTCGCCTGGTTCGACGTCAACGGTGTAGGGAAGAACTCGACCGGAGACCTCCCGCGGTGTAACTAGGAGCCACGAGAATGCAGGACACCGAGCAGACCCACCCGCTGCACGTGCCCCGGCCGGTGCAGCAGCAACAGGTCACGCTGGGCGCCGGGCAGGCCGAAGCGTTCGCCGCCACGTTCGAGCGCCTCGCCGCCGCGGTGGACACCGTCGTGCTCGGCAAACCGGAAGTGGTGCGCCTGGCGCTGACGGCCATGTTCGCCGAAGGCCACATCCTCTTGGAGGACGTGCCCGGCACCGGGAAGACGACGCTGGCCCGCGCCATCGCCTCGGCGGTCTCGGGCCAGTGGCGGCGCATCCAGTTCACCCCGGACCTGCTGCCCTCGGACGTCTCCGGCGTCACCATCTTCAACCAGGGATCGGGCGCGTTCGAGTTCCACCCCGGCCCGGTCTTCGCCAACATCGTCATCGCCGACGAGATCAACCGCGCCAGCCCGAAGACCCAGTCGGCACTGCTCGAAGTGATGGAGGAGGGCCGCGTGACCGTCGACGGACGGCCGCACTCGGTGCCCTCCCCGTTCGTGGTCGTGGCGACCCAAAACCCCGTCGAGATGGACGGGACCTACCGGCTGCCCGAAGCGCAACTCGACCGGTTCCTGGTCAAACTCTCGGTCGGCTACCCGGTCGAGGCCGCCGAGATCGAGGTCCTGCGCGGCACGCACCAGCGCTCGCCGGACAACATTCCGGCCGTCGTCGACACCGACACGGTCTCGCAGATGGCCGAGATCGCCAAGCACGTCTACATCGCCGAGCCGCTCTACGCCTACCTGGTCCAGCTCGCGAACGCCACCCGGCAGCACCCGCAGGTCGCGGTCGGCGTCAGCCCGCGCGGACTCATCGCGCTCACGCGGGCGGCATCGGTGTTCGCACTCTCCCAAGGCCGGACCTACATCATCCCCGAGGACGTCAAGGCCCTCGCCGAACCGGTGTTCGCGCACCGCATCCAGCTGGCCCCGGACGCCTCCATGCGCGGGGCCACCGGCGCGGGCGTCGTGGCCGAAGTGTTCGACCAGGTCTCGGTCCCGCTGCCCGCTTCGGCGGCATGAGAGCACTGCGGGACCTCCGCGCGATCCCGGTGACCGCGCGGGGCCTCGGCCTGGCGATCGGCGCCGCGGTCCTCGCGTTCACCGGCTGGCGCTGGGGCTACCCGGAGCTGGTGGCCATCGGCGCCGCCGCCGGACTGGCGTGCGTCGCGGCCGTCTCGGTCATCGCCGCCAAGCCCCGGCTCGAGGTCGACCGCAGCCTCAGCCCCGACCGCGTCTCGGTCGGCGACAGCGCGGCGGTCGAACTCGAGGTCCGCAACACCGGCCGGTGGCGCAGCGTCAACGCCCGCGCCGTCGACTCCTACGGCGGCTCCTCGCACCCCTCCCGGCGAGTGTCGGTACCGCTGGCGCGGCTTCGCCCCGGCAAGTCGGCCAGCGCCGTCTACTCGATCACCACCGAGCGCCGCGGCGTGGTCGACGCCGGTCCGCTCGGCATCGGCAAGCGCGACCTCCTCGGCCTGGCGGCCACCGCGGGATCCTTCGGGCCCGTCTCCCGCCTCTGGGTCCACCCGCGACTGTGGAACCTCGGCCGCACCCCCGACGGCCTCGCCCGCTCCCTCGAAGGCACAGCGGACAAGGTCGAGCAGGGCTCGCTGACCTTCCATTCTCTGCGCGAGTACGTGATCGGCGACGAACTGCGCCACGTCCACTGGCGCACCTCCGCTCGCATCGGACAGCTCATGGTCAAAGAGCACGTCGACACGTCGCTGCCCACAGTCGCCGTGGCGCTCGACGACCGCTCGGAGGCCTGGACCGGCCCCGACGCCTTCGAAGCCGGATGCGAGGCCGCCTACTCGGTGCTCACCGCGTGCTTCCGCGCCGAATACCACGCCGCGCTCGTCACCGCTTCGGGCAGCGCCGTCACAGGCGCCGGCCGCGACGCCTACGGCGACCTGCTCGCCGAGCTCACATGCGACGCGACCGAATCGCTCGACGTCTACATCTCCCGGCTCCAAGGCGGCCGGTACGGCGACACGCTCGTGTGGATCACCGGCGTCGACCCGCCCACGCCACGACTGGCCGCGCTCAAGCGCGCCTACCCGGTCGTCATCGCCGTGCAGCTCGCGCCGGGCCTGCCGACCTCTGCGGCCCTCCAAGGAGGACTGCCCTTCCTGAAGGCCGCCGACGGCGAGCAGTTCGCCGCGGCCTGGGACGGCGGGGGCGCGCCGCTATGAGAGTGCACCGCCACCGGCTGCGCGTCGGCGCCGTAGCCGTCTGCCTCACCGTCATGTGCGCCCTGGCCGGCGCCGTGGCCGCCCGCGTGTACCACGGTCCGCTCCTCACCGGACTCGTCGCCGGCGCGGCACTGGCGGCGTTCGCGATCGGGTTCCTGCTGCGCAACCGGGCGTCTTGGCTCTCGGCGACCGTGTCCACGTGGGGGCTGGCCGCCTACCTCCTCGGTGCCTTCCTCCTCACCGACGACGGCGCCGAGCCCCTGCCGCAGATGCTCACCGACGCGATCGTCAACGCCGTGCCGCGCACCCTCACCGCGCTCATCCCGGTAGAAGCCGCCCCCGACACCGTCGGGGTCCCGGTCTTCCTCACCTGGATCGCCGCCGGGGTCGGCTGCGAGTTCGCGATCCGATACGGCCGCACGCTCCTGGGGTGCCTGCTGCCGACACTCCTGTACGCCGCCGGGCTCTATCTGGTCGGACCCAACGCCGGCGCGGACGTGCCGGTCACGGTCGCCTACTGCCTGGCCGCGGGGACGGCGCTGGCGGTGACCGCGGCTCCGCCCGGCAGACGCCCCGACCGTGACGCCGAGGTGGACGGCGGCGTCCCGAAGCGGAACGCGACCGTTCTCGGCTCGATGGTCGGAGCGGCGGTCCTGCTCGTGGCCGTCGCGGCGATCGCGCCGCTCGCCTCCGGGCTGGTCACCTCCCGGCCGGGAGACCCGCGCGAACTGGTCGAGCCGCCGCAGCTGACCGACATCGACCTCAACCCGCTGGTGCGCATCGCCGAGTGGACCAAGTACCCCGAGACCGAGCTGTTCCGCGCGAACCTCGACGGGGACGCCGCGATGCGCCTGGCCGTCCTCACCGAGTACGACGGCGTCACCTGGCAGGCCGGAGGCGACTTCCGCACCGCCGGTTCGGTCCTGCCCGGCTCGGGCGGCGGCGACTTCCACGCCGAGGTAGAGATCATCGAACTGGGCGGCAAACTCGTCCCGGCCGTGCCCGAGCCGGCCACCGTCACCGACCTGCCGATCGCGGTGAACCTGCACACTCGCGGGCTGCTGACGCCCGACGGATTGGCGACCGGCGACCGCTACAGTGTCGGCTCGGATCCGCTGGACATGGACCCCGAGGCCGCCGTCGACGCCCGCGCCGACCTCTCCGACCCCGCGGGCGTCGCCATTCCGCCGGGCACGCCGGAGATCATGCAGACGATCGCCGAGTACATCACCGCCACCTACGACACGCCGCACCAGCGCGCTCAGGGCCTGGCCGACTTCCTGTCGCAGCACTACGCCTTCGACCCGCAGGCGCCCTCAGGTCACGACTACCCGAGCCTCGAGTTCTTCCTCGAAATGAGCCCCGAAGCCGGCGGTCAGCGCGGCACGAGCGAGCATTTCGCCGCCTCTTACGCGATGATCGCGCGACTGGTGGGACTGCCCACGCGGGTCGTGGTCGGCTTCGAGGTGCCCGGCGGCGAGTCGACCGTCACCGCCGCCCAGGGCCTGGCCTGGCCGGAGGTCGACTTCGACGGCGTCGGCTGGGTCCGCTTCGACCCCATGCCGGCCGAGGGGACCGAGCCGATACCTCCGCAGGACACCTTGGAGCAGATGGAGGAGGAAGAGCAGGAGACCGAGGAGCCGTCCGGCGACGAGGGCGCCGAGGACTACAACGACCCGTCGCTCGAGGAGCAGGACGGCGACTTCGACGCCGAGGAGGCGGCCGAAGAGGACCGCATCCCGCAGTGGGTGTGGTGGGCGGCCGCCGCGCTGGCGCTGGCTTCGGTGCCGCTGGTGCTCAAGGCCCGCAGGCGGTTGCGGCAGCGCAGGCGCCTGCGCAGGGGCGGCCCGGCCGAGCGGGTGGCCGGGGCCTGGGCCGAGGTGCTCGCCGCAGCGGCCAGGGCCGGAGTCAAGGTCGGCCCCCATGCCAACGCCGAGGAGGCGGCCGTGCAGGTCTCGGCGCTGGATGCCGATATCGACGGTCTGCCCCGGTTGGTGAACCAGGCGGCGTTCGCGCCCGATTCGGTCGCCGAGCCGGACGCCGAGGCGGCGGCGCGGATCGCGGTGGCGTTCTGCAAGCGGACGCGGCCCCGGGTCAGCCGGTGGAGACGAGTCTTCACTTGACTTGTGTCCGTTAGTGGTCGGTATGCGAACACATGGTTACATAGAGGGTGGGCCATGTCGTGTGCGTGGTGAAGACCTGGCACACTGTGATCTATGGAGAACCCCTTCTTCTCTGTCCGATTCCGCGGATACGACCGAGCCCAAGTCGACCGCGCCGTGTCGCGCATTCGCAAGGCCATGGAGGTCGGCGCGCCACCGCACCCCGATTCCCTCAGCAACCTCGGTTTCCAGATGACGATGCGCGGCTACGACACCGGTGAGGTGGACGAATATTTCACGGAAGTGGCGCGTTCACTGCGCAGTGGGAATGGATAGTCTGGGGGAGTGACCGCTCAGGACCCGTACCGGCCCCAGATGCAGCCTCCGCCGCAAGGCTGGCAGCAGCAGCCTTACGGCGCTCAGGCGCCCCATGCCCAGTGGCCGGCGCACCCGGCGCCGGGCTACCAGCCGCATTCGGTGCAGTGGCCGCCGATGGCGGTCCCGGCCCCTGCCATGGTCGACGGGTTCATGCTGGTGCAGCCCAGGCTCAAGCCGATCCCTTCGGGCCCGGCGATCGGGTCGCTGGTGGCCGGGATCGGCGGTATCGTCGCGGCCTTCCCGGGGCTGATCTCGGCGGCGTTCAGTCCGTGGGCGGGCCTGACGTTCTTCATGCTCGCGGGGCTGCTCGGGGTCGGGTCGATCGTCCTGGGCGCCCATGCTCGGCGCCAGATCAAGACGTCGGGCGGCGGCGTCTCGGGGCGCGGGCTGGCGCTGTCGGGCCTGATCCTCGGCATCATCGCCTCCTCCCTGGCCGGGTTGACGGGGCTGATCAGCCTGTTCGCCATCTGACCGACGCGAAGGCCGCGTATCGCCCACCGGGGGACATATCCACCGTGGAGCGGCCGTATGATGTCGGCATGAACTCCAGCGGCGAGCACGTGATCATCGACGGCCTGGCCGTCACCCGCCTGCCTTCGGGGCTCGGCCGGGCCTCGGACTTCGAGTACGAGTGGGGCGGCGTCGACTTCCTGCAGCGGGTCTGGGAGTCCGAGGTCGAAGCGGGCGTGTGGCGGGTGGACCTTCAGATCCACGCGATGCGCGCTGAGCACCTGACCGATCCCCAAGCGATGCGCGAATTCCTCATCGAGTACCACGAGAAGGACCCTTCATGGGCGACCGAGCAGTTCGGCGACGACGGCTTCGCCGCCGAGCGGGCGGTGATGCGGTTCATCGAGTCCGGTCTGGCCGCCGAGGTGCGCGATCCGTTCGGACGGCAGGGCCCCGACGAGGTCAAGGCCATCGCGGCGGGTCTGCGCCTCATCGAGCTTTGAGCACCGCGCCCGAAGAGACGAACATCTCACCTCCGCCATCGGCAGGTTCTACGTACCATCTAAGCGAACCTTCTCCGCGAGAGTCGCGGCGGCGCTCCCCGGCATCCGACGCGACCTGCGTGGCGCGAACCCCTACCGGGACTGGGATGAGGCTCTCGATCATCTGGCGGAGCAGGCCGCCGGCACTCCCACTCTGCTGGCACTCGACGAGTTCCCCGAGCTGCTGAAGTCCGAGCCCGCTCTGCCCGGCATCCTGCGCGCCTTCTGGGACCGATGGGAGGGGCGCACCGCGCTCAAAGTGTTGCTGTGCGGATCGGCGGTGCGGACGATGTTCGGTCTGCAGGAGTCGCGCGAACCCCTCTACGGCCGCTTCGACCTGGCATTGCAGCTGCACCCGTTCGCTCCCACCGAAGCCGCGCAGATGCTGCCCGACCTGGGACCGGTCGACCGCGCACGCGTCTGGGCCGTCTGCGGCGGTATGCCGCTGCACTTGTCCATGTGGGACCAGGATCGACCCTTCGACGACAATCTCCTCGAACTGGTCTGCCGCCCCGGTGTCCCGCTGCGCCTGGAAGCGTCGTTCGTCCTCAAGACCGAAGCGGGAGAAGGCGGACTCGCCGAAGCGGTCCTGCACGCGGTGGCACGAGGAGGCACCAAGTTCTCCGAAATCCAGACGGCTGTGGGCACCAACCCGACACGGACTCTCGAACGACTGGAGGAACTGCGCCTGATCCGTACCGTCATACCGGTGACCGAGGGAGCGCGGACCCGGCGGAAGCACTATGCGATCGCAGACAGCCTGCTCGCCTTCCACCTCGGACCTCTCTCGGCCTACGCCGAGGAGATCGAGCTCGGCGCCGGAGAGCGCATCGTCGCCGCTCTCCTCGATGCGACATCCGAGCACTTCGGATCGGCATTCGAGGAGGCCTTCCGGGCACATCTACGGCGGCTGGCCGTGGAGGGGCTGCTCGGGGACCGAGTCGTGAAAGTCGGTCCATGGTGGCGCGGTGGAGGGCGGGACGGGATCGATGCGGTCGTGCTCGCCCAGCCTGAGCGGACGAGGGTGCCGGTGCTCATCGGTGAGGCGAAGTGGGACCGGACCGTGAACGCCGATCGGATCAAGTCGGCGCTGACCGCGAATGCCGGCGCACTCGGCGGCGGTGACGATCTGCGATACGCGGTGGCGGCACGAGAGGAGGTCAAGTACGGCGACGACGAGACCTTCGGGTTCACGGCGGCGGACATCTTCACCGCCGAACTCGTCCCGCCGCGCCGGTGCACCGAGTGACACGGTCGGCCTGCCATCGAGAAGTCGCCGTACCACTCGAGCGGCAGACCGGAAGCGGCCCGGACAGCAGAAAAGCCAGGTCGATGACCTGGCTTCTCGAACGTACTCCCGAGCGGATTCGAACCGCCGTTTCCGCCTTGAGAGGGCGGCGTCCTAGGCCCCTAGACGACGGGAGCTTGGCCCTGTCTCCGTGCGCTGCGGCGCGGCGACGACGACAAGACTACCCGACCGTTTCGCGGTCGCTCCACTGGGATCCCGCTTGTGACGCGGCATACGCCGGGCGGCGGTTCGGACCGGTGGAGCAGGGCGGGCCGGGCCGGCGATGCCGCCCTCGCGGGACGGACCCCCGTATGCCGGGCCCGGCCCGCCGGGAGACTCTAACCCGTGCCCGCGGCGGGGGAGGCCCGAACTACCCGTTCGTGTGCCGCCCGTTGCTCATCAGGTCCCGCATCCAGGCCGCGTCGACGCCGTCGTGGTAGTTGACGAGCTTGGCCGTATAGGAGAGCTCGCCGACCTCGGCGGTCACGCTGGCGATCACGCCGACGGTCGTCACGCACACCTTGTAGGCGCCGACCCTCGAGCTCGACGCCCCGCTCACGTTCACGCAGTCGGCCAGCTCCCCGGCCAATGTTGTGTCGGAGAACTCCGTCGCGGCCGAGGGGTCCTCCGAGGCCGCCGTCAGCCACGACGACACCTCCCCGCTCGACGGCAGCACGCCGACGAGCTCGACGCTCAACCACGTCCTCAGCTCGGCGGGATCGCCGTCACCGGCCCAGAACTCGGTCTGGCCGCCGACGACGACCACGGCGTCCCCGGCCTCGGGGTCGACCGCCACCGTCACCGACTCGCCGGTGCCCTCCACCAGATATTCGGCGGTGTAGGCGTGCTCCTCGGCCTTCGTCAGCCGTTCGCTCAACTCGACCAGGGCCGCGTGGTCCTCCGCGACCGTCTCCCCGCCTTCGCCGGCGTCGTCGGCACACCCGGTGAGGGCGATCACCGCGGCCGCGCCGAGGGCAGCGCAGCGCTGGACAGGGTTCTGCATGGGCATGGGGCTCCAATTCCCGAAGTGCCAGGCAAGGCCCAGGTTCTCGAGCCTCGCCGCGACACGCTTTCGGAGACGCCGAAGCCGCTTCGACGCCCCCGGAACGTGCCTAGCACAGGTGTCTCATCTGAGGTAGGCCTCCACCTTATAGCGCGCCGTCGAACCCGCGGGGCGTACGCTATGGAGCTGTGGCCGGCGCAGTGTCGGGTCGGTCGAAATCATCGAGACACAGCCCTGTAATCGGGCTGCCAGTCAGATTCGGCTATTTCAGGAGTGACAGTGGCTGCAATTGAAGACATCCGGGCGCGGGAGATTCTCGACTCCCGAGGCAACCCCACGGTCGAGGTGGAGATCCTGCTCGACGACGACACGCTCCAGCGGGCCGCGGTCCCCTCAGGTGCTTCGACCGGTGCCTTCGAGGCGCTCGAACTGCGCGACAAAGACGGCGGCCGCTACCTCGGCAAGGGCGTCGAGAAGGCCGTCGACAACGTCAACGGCCCCGCCCGCGAGGCCCTGATCGGGCTCGAGGCCTCCGAACAGCGCCTGGTCGACCAGGCCCTGCTCGACGTCGACGGCACCCCGGACAAGTCCAGCCTCGGCGCCAACGCCGTCCTCGGCATCTCCCTCGCGGTCGCCAAGGCCGCCGCCGACTCCTCCGAGCTGCCCCTCTACCGCTACGTCGGCGGCCCGAACGCGCACCTGCTGCCGGTGCCGTGCCTGAACATCCTCAACGGCGGCTCCCACGCGGACTCCAACGTGGACATCCAGGAGTTCATGATCGCCCCCATCGGCGCCCCCACCTTCAAGGAAGCGCTGCGCTGGGGCGCCGAGACCTACCACGCCCTCAAAGCCGTCCTCAAGGAGAAGGGCCTCAACACCGGCCTCGGCGACGAGGGCGGCTTCGCCCCCGACCTCGGCTCCAACCGTGAAGCCCTCGACCTCATCAGCACCGCCATCGACAAGGCCGGCTACAAGCTCGGCACCGACATCGCCTTCGCGATCGACGCGGCCGCCACCGAGTTCTACAGCGACGGCGCCTACGTCTTCGAAGGCGAGAAGCGCACCGCCGAGCAGATGAGCTCCTACTACGAAGAGCTCCTCGGCGCCTACCCCATCGTCTCCATGGAAGACCCGCTCGCCGAAGAGGACTGGTCCGGCTGGGCCACGCTCACCGCCGCCGTCGGCGACAAGGTCCAGATCGTCGGCGACGACCTCTTCGTCACCAACCCCGAGCGCCTGCGCCGCGGCATCGAGGAGCGCGCCGCCAACGGCCTCCTGGTCAAGGTCAACCAGATCGGCTCGCTCACCGAGACCACCGACGCGGTCGAGATGGCCCACCGCGCCGGCTTCGGCTGCATGATGAGCCACCGCTCCGGCGAGACCGAGGACACCACCATCGCCGACCTCGCCGTCGCCATGGGCACCGGCCAGATCAAGACCGGCGCCCCGGCCCGCAGCGAGCGCGTCGCCAAGTACAACCAGCTCCTGCGCATCGAAGAGAGCCTCGAGGACGCCGCCCGCTACGCCGGCGCCTCGGCGTTCCCCAAGTACCGCGCCGCATAATCACCCGGTCGCGACGGGCCCCCGCGCACTCGGCGCGGGGGCCCGACCGCGCCCAGGATCGACTACGCTGACCCCGTGAGCGCCAGCCGACGACCCAGCCACCCCGGAGGACGATCGACCGGGCCCGGCCGCACCCGCGCCGCCCGCAGACGCGCCGCGAGAACGACCGTCCGGCCCCAGATCAAACGGGTCCGCGTCCGCGCGCCGCGCAAGATCTCGCGCCGTGCCGCCGTGCTCGCCCTCGTGCTCTCGGCGCTCGCCCTCGCCTACGCCTACCCCCTGCGGACCTACGTCGAGCAGCGCATCGAGATCAACCGGCTCGAAGCCGAGCAGAGCGAGCAGCGCGAACGCATCGAAACGCTCGAGGCCGAACGCCTCAAGTGGGACGACCCCGAATACGTCAAATCCCAGATCCGCTCCAGCCTGCTCCTGGTCGAGCCCGGCGAGGACCTGGTCATCGTCGTCGAAGAGGAAGATCCCCAACGCGCCGACGGCGGCGACGAGACCGGCGGCGAGGGCTCGACCTGGTACGACGAGCTCACGGCTACCTTTGAAGACGCCGACCAGCTCGAACCCGAGGAAACAGAGGGAACAGAGGATTGAAGCCCGATTCGTGGCCCCAAGAACCCGAACCGGTGACCGAGGCAGACGCGGCCGCCGTCTCCGCCCAGCTCGGACGCCCGATCCGCGGAGCCCGATCAGTGGCCTGGCGCTGCCCGTGCGGCAGCCCCGCCGTCATCGAGACCGAGCCGAGGCTCCCCGACGGCACCCCCTTCCCCACCACCTATTACCTGACCTGCCCGCGCGCCTGCTCGGCGATCGGGCGGCTCGAAGGCGGCGGTGAGATGAAGGAGATGAACGAGCGCCTCGCCGAAGACGAGGAGCTGGCCACCGACTACCGGCTCGCCCACCAGGACTACCTGGGCAGGCGCGCGCGCATCGGCCAGGTGCCCGAGATCGACGGCATCTCCGCCGGCGGGATGCCCGAACGCGTCAAATGCCTGCACGCGCTGACCGGCCACGCGCTGGCCGCCGGCCCCGGCGTCAACCCCTTCGGCGACGAGACCATCGAGCGGCTCCCCGAGTGGTGGAAGCACGGCAGTTGCGCGACCGACCGAGAGGCGGACGAATGAGCGCTCCGCGCGAAACTCGCCGCAGAGTCGCCGGCATCGACTGCGGCACGAACTCGATCCGCCTGCTCATCGCCGACGTCGACGAGAGCGGTCGGCTCCACGACGTGGTGCGGTGCATGGAGGTCGTGCGGCTCGGCGAAGGCGTCGACGACACCGGGCGACTCTCGGCCGCGGCGCTGGAGCGCACCCGAGGGGCCCTGGCCGACTACACCGCCCAGATCCGCGAGCACGGAGCCGAGGCGGTGCGCATGGTCGCGACCTCGGCCAGCCGCGACGCCGCGAACGCCGACGAGTTCACCGCCATGGTCGAGTCGGTGCTCGGCGCCGAGCCCGAGGTCATATCCGGCGACGAAGAGGCCCGGCTGTCGTTCACCGGCGCGGTCGCGACCCTGCCGGAACTGGACGGCCAGCGGCTGCTGGTCGACATCGGCGGCGGCTCCACCGAGTTCGTGCGAGGCCGGGGCGGCGAGGTCCTGGCGGCGATCTCGACCGATGTCGGCTGCGTGCGGATGACCGAGCGGCACCTGCGCTCCGACCCGCCGCGGACCGAGGAGATCGAAGCGGCCGCATCCGACATCCGGGCCGTCGTCGACCGCGGACTGGCCGTCGCCGACCCCGAGCGGGCGGCGACCGAGCTGGTGGCCGTCGCCGGCACGGCGACCACGATCGCCGGCATCGCCCTCGGCCTGCCCGCCTACGACGCCGACCGCATCGACGGCACCAGGCTCGACTACGAGCAGGTCGCGAAGGTCACCGGCGACCTCGCCGAGGCCGACCACGCCGAGCGCCTGGCCATCCCGGTGATGCACCCCGGGAGGGCCGACGTGATCGTCGGCGGGGCCTTGGTGCTGCGGACCATCATGGAGCGCAGCGGGATCGGGGCCGTGCTCATCAGCGAGCACGACATCCTCGACGGCATCGCCCTGTCGGCCTAAGCCCGCGACGCTTCGCGCCGGGGCGCCGCGCGCCACAGCTCCCAGGCGATCCAGAGCGCGCTCGCGGTCACCGCGGCGCCCCAGGCGATGCGGCCGGCGTGCGGCAGGAAGAACTGCGGCACGTAAAGGACCATCACGGCCGCCATCGGAACGGCGCTCCACCGGTTCATGGTGCCCGAACGCCACACCGCGACGGCCGCGAGGACCGCGGCGAGGGCGATGAGGCCCAGGCCGATGAGGAAGACGGTCAGCGCCGTCGGATCCCGGCGGAAGGCCTCGGCGACCTCGGTCAGGCCGGTGTCGCCCTCGGCCACGGCCCGTTCGCCGATCGCCTTGAGCCCATAGGTTTCGGCGCCGTAGTACGAGATGGCCAGGCCGGATCCGATGTAGCCGGTGAGCGAGGCGAGGAACGCCGGCCGTTCCGCGGCGGTGCCGTCGAGGTGCCCGCGAAGTGCGGCCCACGTCAAGGGAATGAGGATGAGTCCGACGATGGCGGCGAGGTGCGCGAGGGCCCATTCGGTCGAGGCCCACGAGGAGGCGCCCTCCAGTGAGGTCTGGTCGGCGCGCGGGGCGACGGCTTCGTAGAGCACGAAGAGGACTCCGGCGGCGGCCATGCCGACGGCGCCGGCGCGGGTGCGGGAGGACCGGGTGTTCATGACGGCTCCTTCGACGGGGCGAGCGGCCCACATGCGTGAGCGGCGATCTGTTTCAAGAACGATGCTCTCATGTACGTCGCGAGATTGCAAGAGCACTGCTCTCTTCTATGTACACTGATTTCATGAACGCACCGAGAACCGCCCGAGAACGCGCCCGAGCCGAGCTGACACAGGAGATCCTGGCCGCGGCGAAGCGGCAGCTCGGCGAAGTCGGCCCCACAGCGCTGTCGCTGCGGGCCGTCGCCCGTGAACTCGAGATGGCCTCCTCGGCGATCTACCGCTACTTCAAGAGCCGCGACGAACTCCTCACCGCGCTGATCCTCGACGGCTACGACGACATGGGCCGTGCCGCCGAGCGGGCCGACGACCCGGCGGCCGCGCCGGGGGAGCGGTGGACGGCGATCTGGCGGGCGGTGCGCGGATGGGCCCTCGAACACCGCCACGAGTTCGCCCTGCTCTTCGGCACCCCGGTGCCCGGATACGCGGCTCCACAGGAGACCGCGGTGGCGGCCTCCCGGACGCCGTTGGCGCTGGCACGGGTCACCGCCGACGCGAAGGCCGCCGGGGCCCTGGAACCGCCTCCGGCGCCGGCCTGCGACCCCGCGCTCATCGACCCCGGCGTCGCCGAGCTGCTGCCGGGCACCTCCTACAGCGCCGACGAGATCGCGCGCGTGATCCTGGCCTGGAACCGGCTGGTCGGCATCATCTCGTTCGAGCTGCACGGCCACCTGCACAAGGTGACCGCCGACGACGAGGCGTTCTTCGACTACACCGCCCGCACGGCGGGGGCCTTCGTGGGGCTGTCCGTCGCCTGATTCGCCGGGCGGGTGGCGGGGATCAGCCTCCGGCGGCCCTGCTCAACCCCGCAGCGCCAGGCCGAGGGCGATCGCGGCGACCACGAGCACGACCGCGATCGCCGCGGCGATCCACGGCCAGCGCCGGGCCCTCTGGTGCTCGGAGACGTCGCCGACGACGACCGTCACATTGTCCGGTCCGCCGTTCTCCAGCGCCAGCCGGACGAGCTCGTCGGCGGCGGCCTGCGGGTCGGTGAAGCTCCGCAGTGTCTCCTCGATCGCGGCGTCGTCGACCACGTCGCTGAGCCCGTCCGAGCAGAGCATGTACCGGTCGCCGAGCGCCGCCGGGCGCGTCTCGAAGTGCGCCGGAGCCGGGTTGGCCTGCAGGACCCGGGTCACCACCGACTTGTACGGGTGGTCATGGGCCTCGTCGGGGGAGATCGCTCCCTCGTCGACCAGGTGCTGGACGTAGGAGTCGTCGACGGTCACCTGCACGAAGTCCTCGCCGCGCAGCTGGTACGCCCTCGAATCGCCGATATGGACGATGTCGACCGAGTCGTCGCCGAGCCACAGGCCGGTCAGCGTGGTCGCCATGCCCTCGGATTCGGGGTTCTCGGCCACCGCCGCCCGGATCCGGTCCCGGGCCGACTCGACGACCTCGCCCAGTTCGGCCTCGGCCTCCACCGGGGGCCGGCGCGCCAGTCGCGTCACCTCGGCGATGGTCACGCCGCTGGCGACCTCACCGGCCGCCGCTCCACCGACTCCGTCGGCGACCGCCAGCAGGCGCCGCGACGCGAGGTGCGAGTCCTCGTTGAGGTCGCGCACCTTGCCCACGTCCGTGGCGGCGCCATAGCGCCAACGTAGTTCGGTCACAAGCGATCACCACTGAAGTAGCACCGGGTTCCGGCTGTCTGATAGAAGCATGGCCGTTCGAGGGACATGGGCGCAAGTGTAGTGGTTGGCCAATCACGAGAGGCGACCGTCGATTTCAGGTGCCCGCGATGCGGTGCTCCGGTTCGGCGCCCTATGCGCCCTTTGGGATCGGCGCCTCGCTCCGGGCCGAACCGCCGTCGCGCCGCAGAGCTCGGCCGCTCGGGGGCGTCAGGCTTGCGGCATGCCTGTATCCCGGGATCGTGCCAGCCTGAGGAAACCGTCCTGACCTGGACCGATGTCGGTTTTACAGTGGAACGGCACAGGTTCGGAGCCATCCCTGAGGAGCCGCCGTGAGTACCATACTGGCCGACCGGTACGTCCTGGAGACCGAGATCGCCCGAGGCGCGGTGGGCGTGGTCTGGCGCGGGCTCGACCGGATCGCCGGGGAGCCGGTGGCGGTCAAGGTCCTCCGCGAGGAGATGCGGAGCCGACCGGAGATCGTCGAGAGCTTCTTCGCGGAGGCCGAGATCCTCAACGCCATCGACCACCCCGGCGTGGTCGGCGTCCAGGACTTCGTCGTCACCGACGCGGTCCTGGCCGTCGTCATCGACCTGATCGACGGCATCGATCTGCGCGAGCACCTGCGCCGCCACGGTCCGCTGGCGCCGGCCGAGGCCGCGCGCCGCTGCGCCTCGGCCGCCGAGACCCTCGCCGCCGTCCACCGCACCGGGTACCTCCACGGCGACGTCAAACCCGGCAACCTCATGCTCACCGGCGCCGGGGTCACCTTCGTCGACTTCGGGATCGCACGCGCGGCCGGGAACGACGCCAAGCCCTCGCACGGCACCCCCGAGTACGCGGCTCCCGAGGTCGCCGCCGGGGAGTCGGCCTGCCCCGGCAGCGACGGCTACGCGCTCGGCCTGGTCCTGTACGAGGCGCTCACCGGGCACAGCGCCTACCGCGGCGGTTCGGTCGCCGACGTGCTCGACCGTCAGCTGACCAAGGTCCCCGTCAGGCCCGCCGCGGTCGACTCCCGGCTGTGGGCGGTCGTCGAGTCGCTGCTGGAGCTCGACCCGGGCCGGCGCGCCGGACTGGAGCAGGTGGCCGCCGGGCTGCGGGCTCTGGCGCCGGACCTGTCGGAGCATCCCACGGCGCCCATCGAGCCCGAGCTGCGCGACCGGGACGTCACCTCGGCGATCGACCACTCGCCGGTCACGCCGCCCGCTCCACGGCCGGGCGCCCGGGACGTGGCCGTCGAGGCGCCGCGGCGCCGCGGCCTGCTGCTGGCGGGCGCCGGCGCGCTCGGGACGGCGGCGATCGCCGCTTTCGTCCTTTTTGTCATGCCCGATGCGGGGCCGAGCGGGCCGGCCGACGCCGTGGAGCCCTCGGGCGCCGTCGAGACCACCGCTCCGTCAGAGCCGAGCGACGAGCCGTCCGAGGCTCCGACCGAAGCGGACGACACCGGGTCGGGGGGCTCGGCCTCGCCGAGCCCCGGTGCGAACGGGACGGAGACGGATAGTGCCGCTGACGGTAGTGAAACGGACGGTTTGTCCGGTTCAGACGATGGTGGGAGCGCGCCTGCGGAATCCAATGAGGGCACTCCAGTCGAGCTGATTCCCGGATCGGATGTCATTGGATCACGATTGCCAGGCAACTGAATGCGATGGCGACAGTCGATAATGCTCCGTAACTAGCGCGCGACACTCGGTTTGACGAATCAATCGACGCGATGGGGATCACACCCTTGGAATTCTCCAAACACCAGTTCCCGTCGCCTGCGGACTCGCGCCCCGTTCGCAAGTCTTGCAACGAATCCGGTTGTCGCCCTTTAACTACGTATAGGAAGCGGTCAATCGACACATTGGATCAGTCCACTTGTCAGAACAGGCTCCACATGGCATCCTGTCGGGCATGGCAGGAAAAGAACTCAACGCAACCTCGGCAGCATTGCTGGGTTTGCTTCACGAAGGTCCAATGACCGGCGGGCAACTCATGGCCGAGGCGACCCGTCGCCTGGGTCCGTACTGGACCATGACTCGCTCCCAGGTCTACCGCGAACTCCCGGCGCTGGCCGAGGCGGGCCTGGTCCGCGTCGGCAAGCCCGGGCCGCGCGCTTCGGTGCCCTATACGATCAGTGCCAACGGCAAGCGCGCCTTCACTCGCTGGCTCAACGAACCGGCCCGCATCGGGCAGCTGCGCGACCCGGTCGCGCTGCGCACCGCGTTCACCGACTACATGTCGGCCGACACCGTCGCCGACATGTTCGCCGACGCCACCGAGCAGCACCAGGAGGCCTTGTCCGAGGCGCGCGCCGCGGCCAAGGACTACTCGAGCGAGGACCCGGGGGCCGCCGCCGCGATGGAATTCGCGATCGGCTACCACCGGGCCGCGCTCAACTGGCTCAAGAAGCGCGCCTCCTAGCTTCAAGCACTAGGGGGCGCTCAACCGTCGTTCGCATCGAGCGCGAAACGGGACGCGGACCGCACACGGTCCCGCGTCCCGTTTCGTATGAGCGCGAATACAGGCGTACCCTCATCTGTTGTGACCAGTGTCGATGTATCCGCCGATCTCCGTGAATTGAAGGCGACGCTCGCGAGCGTCGAGGCCGTCCTGGACCTGCCGGCGCTCCGCCGCGAGAAGGACGAGCTCGAGGCCGCCGCCGCCGACCCCGGCCTGTGGGATGACGCCGAGCACGCTCAGACGATCACCTCCCGCCTCTCGTACGTGCAGGCCGAGCTCAACAAGCTCGCCGGTCTCCACGAGCGCCTGGACGACGTCGAAGTCATGTTCGAGCTCGCCGCCTCCGAGGGCGACGCCGGCGCGCGGGCCGAGGCCGTCAGCGAGCTCGAGTCGATCCGCAAGAGCGTCGACGAGCTAGAGGTCCGGACCCTGCTCTCCGGGGAGTACGACGAGCGCAACGCCGTCGTCTCGATCCGGTCAGGCGCCGGCGGCGCCGACGCCTGCGACTTCGCCGAGCAGCTCATGCGCATGTACCTCCGCTGGGCCGAGGCCCACGACTTCGGCACCGAGGTGTACGACATCTCATACGCCGAGGAGGCGGGCATCCGCTCGGCCACCTTCGCCGTGAACGGCCCCTACGCCTACGGCACCCTCTCAGTGGAGCAGGGCACCCACCGCGTCGTCCGCATCAGCAAATACGACAACCAGGGCCGCCGCCAGACCGGCTTCGCCGCCGTCGAGGTCGTGCCGGCCCTGGAGAAGACCGACCAGATCGACGTGCCCGACGAGGAGATCCGCGTCGACGTCTACCGCTCCTCGGGGCCCGGCGGGCAGTCGGTCAACACCACCGACTCGGCGGTGCGGATCACCCACCTGCCCACCGGCGTCGTGGTCACCTGCCAGAACGAGAAGAGCCAGCTCCAGAACAAGGCCACGGCCATGAGCCTGCTCAAGGCCAAGCTCCTCCAGCTCAAGCGCGAGGAGGAGAACGCCAAGCTCGACGAGCTGCGCGGTTCGGCGACCGCCTCCTGGGGCGACCAGATGCGCTCCTACGTGCAGCACCCGTACCAGATGGTCAAGGACCTGCGGACCGGTTTCGAGACCGGCGACGTCCAGGCGGTCTACGACGGCGCCATCGACGGGTTCCTCGAGGCGGGCATCCGGTGGCGCAGGAGCGGCGAGAAGCCCGAGCAGTGAGGCCGCCGGGGGCGACCCGGCGGAATGGCATGGGCCGCGTGACCACCTTCGCTTCGTCCGTTCGGCTGAAATCGCGCCGTCACCCGAACGCGGAGGGGACATATGCGCCGTAAGTGCCACGGTATGCCACGCATGTACTGGAGCCGCCCGAGCGCGGCGGGGCCTCGAGGGCTAGACTCCGGCTCGTGATTCAGCTCGAGGGCGTAACCAAGCACTACCCCCGGTCGAACCGCCCGTCGGTCGAAGACGTGAACGTCTTCATCGACAAGGGAGAGTTCGTCTTCTTCATCGGCCCGACCGGCGCGGGGAAGTCCACGATCATCAAGCTCCTGCTGCGCGAAGAGGTCCCCGACAAGGGCAAGCTCAAGGTCGGCGACATCGACGTCACCAAGCTGCGACGATGGAAGGTGCCGGCCTACCGGCGCAGCATCGGCTGCGTCTTCCAGGACTTCCGGCTGCTGCCCAACCGCACCGCGGCCGAGAACGTCGCCTTCGCGCTCGAGGTCATCGGCAAGCCCAGGTCGGTCGCCCGCCGCGTGGTGCCCGAGGTCCTGGAACTGGTCGGACTCGGCGGCAAGGAGCACCGCTACCCGCACGAGCTCTCCGGCGGCGAGCAGCAGCGCGTCGCGGTGGCCCGCGCCTTCGTCAACCGGCCGCTGCTGCTGCTGGCCGACGAGCCCACCGGTAACCTCGACCCCGACACCTCGATCGAGATCATGCGGCTCCTCGACCGCATCAGCCGGACCGGAACCACCATCGTGATGGTCACTCACGACTCCAACATCGTGAACCAGATGCGCCGTCGCGTCATCGAGATCGAGAACGGCCAGATCGTCCGCGACCAGGCTCGCGGCGTCTACGGCTAAGCGGAAGGCAGAGAACTAGCACATGCGCGCGAAGTACGTGATGTCCGAGGTCTTCCTCGGACTGTGGCGCAACATCTCCATGACCGTCGCCATGATCATCACCATGGCGGTGTCGCTGACGATGCTGGGCGCCGGCCTGCTGCTGTACAACCAGGTCGACGTCATCGAGGAGTACTACCAGACCAACCTCGAAGTGGTCATCTACCTCGAGCGGGACGTCACCGAAGAGCTGACCGCCCAGATCGAGTCCGACCTGTTGTCGAACGAGCTGGTCGCGAAGGTCGACTACGAGTCCAACGACGAAGCCTGGAAACGATTCCAGGAGACCTTCGAGGAGTCCCCGGACCTGGTCAACTCCGTCGACCCCGAAGTCCTGCCGGCCGCGTTCCGCATCAAGATGAAGGACATCGACCAGGCCGAGACCCTGATCGCCGAATACGCCGAACGCGAAGGGGTCTACCAGGCCACCAACCAGAAGGAGATCCTCCAGCAGGTCTTCGACATCCTCGGCGGAGCCCAGAAGCTGACCTTGATCATCGCCCTGGTGCAGGGCGTCGCCGCGCTCATGCTGGTCGCCAACACCATCCAGGTCGCCGCCTACTCGCGGCGCCGGGAAGTGGCGATCATGAAACTGGTCGGCGCGCCGAACTGGTTCGTCCAGGCCCCGTTCGTCATGGAGGCGGTCTTCGCCGGCATCATCGGCGCCCTCTTCGCCTTCGGCACCCTGATCGCGGCCAAGATCTTCGTGATCGACGGGCAGTTCTCGAACCTGTTCAGCCTGATGCCGCCGATCGAATGGAACTCGGTGCTGCTCCTGCTGCCGATCCTGGCGGCCATTTCCGCGGTCATCAGCGCGGTCACCGCCTGGATCACGCTCCGATTCAACATCAAGGTCTGAGACTTCACCCGAAAGACGTAGCAGACCCGAAATACCCGAATCTCTGTCGTTCATGGACTAGGTTCGGATTCCATGAACCGGATTGGCGCGCTGCTCGCGACCCTGCTGCTCGCAGTGGTCGCGAGCGGCCCCGCCCTCGGGGCTCCGACCCAGGCCGAGCTCGACCGCGTCGAGCGCGAGAAGGAGCGCATGGCCTCCCTCCTGGAGGGAGCGTCCGAAGAGGTCCGCCAGGCCGGCGCGGTGCTCGCCGAGACCCAGGCGCTCCTGCCGGGCGCCGAAGAGGCCGTCGACGAGGCCGAGGGCCGCGTCGCGGCGGCCGAGGCCGTCGCCGCCCAGGCCGAACGCGAAGCAGAAGCGGCTCGCGAGGCCCTCGAAGCCGCCGAGGCCGAGTACGAGGCCGCAGCCGAAGCCGTCGAGGCGGCCCGCGAGGCCCGCGCCTCGATGTTCACCGCCACCTACCGCGGCGCCGAGCTGCTCACCGTCGACGCCATCCTCGCCTCCGAGGACACCTCCCAGGCCCTCGACCGGCTCACCTACCTCGAATTCATGATGGAGGGCAAGAACGACGCGGTCGAGGAGGTCACTCTCAAACGGCGCGACGCGGCCAACGCCGAGAACAGCGCTTCGGAGGCCGAAGCGGCGGCCGCCGAGGCCGAGGCCGCCGCCGAAGCGGCCCTCGCCGAGGCCGAGGCGCGATTCGCCGAGGCCGAGACCCTCCGCGACGAGGTCGCGCAGCTGGTCGCCGAGCGCGAGGAGGCGCTGGCCGTCGCCGAGGACGCCGAGGCCGAGGCTCAGGCCGACTACGAGGAACTCGAGGCCGAGTCCGAGCGGCTCGCCGAGGAACTGCGCCGGTCTCAGGACGACTCGGGCGGATCGAACGGCGGATCCTCGAATGGCGGATCCTCCGGCGGCGGCTCGAGCTCCGGTTCGGGGTTCGTCACACCCGTCAGCGGCTGGAAGTCCTCGGACTTCGGCTGGAGGCGCCACCCGATCTACGGCACCGACCGCTTCCACGGGGGCACCGACTTCGCCGCCGGGCACGGGGCGACGATCTACGCCGCCGACTCCGGGACGGTCGTCTACGCCGGCTGGAACGGCGGCTACGGAATGCTCACCTGCATCGACCACGGCGGGGGCCTGACCAGCTGCTACGCCCACCAGTCGAGCATCTACGTCGACAACGGCGAGCGCGTGGAGCGCAACGAGCGGATCGGAGCGGTCGGCACCACCGGGACCTCGACGGGGGCCCACCTGCACTTCGAGGTCCGCGTGGGCGGCGAACGGGTGAACCCGCTCGGATACCTGCCGTCCTGTTTGTGCCGCTGAGGCGCCGCTTATTCGCGTCGACATACATTTGTTCGATCGTTAAGCTTGGGCGGTGTCCAAGAAGAAGCAGCCGAAGGTCAAGCACTCCGGCCCCGATCGCACCGTCGTGACCACGAACCGGAAGGCCAGGCACGACTACGACATCCTGGACACCTATGAGGCCGGCCTCGTCCTCTCGGGGACCGAGGTCAAGGCCCTACGCCAGGGCAGGGGCAACATCGTCGACGCCTACGCCGAGATCCACGACGGCGAGGCGCGGGTGCACAACTTCCACATCCCCGAGTACGACTACGGGACGTGGACCAACCACCCGCCGCGCCGCATCCGCAAGCTCCTGCTGCACCGCGGCGAGATCGCCAAGCTCCGTCCGAAGCTCGACGAGGCGGGCCTGACGCTGGTGCCGCTGTCGGTGTACTTCCAGAACGGCTGGGCGAAGATGGAGCTGGGGCTGGCCAGGGGCCGCAAGTCCTACGACAAGCGCCAGGCCATCGCCAAGCGCGAGGCCGACCGCGAGATCGAGCGGGCCGTCGGCCGCGCCGCCAAACGCGGCGGCTAGCCGGGAATATCCGGCCGCGTCCGCCCGTTGGACACGGTGGCGGGGATTGGACCCGCCGATATCCGGTGGCTCCGGCTCGGGGAACTGAGCTAGAATCGCTGAGCACAACTGAACAGGGGTATCTCACCTCAATCCCGGGGCTGATCGGTTTCGACTCCGTGTGTTGATGTGAGGGAAGCGGGTCGAGGAAGCCAACGCTGTCTCGTAAACCAACGTTGGAAACCAACAAGTGCCAACGCAAAACGCACTGACTTCGCTCTCGCTGCTTAAGCGACGGTGAAGTTGCCGCACCGGAGGCGCGTCCGCTCCGGATCAGCGGCATCATTGAGGACGCTAGGTCGACGACTTGGTCGCTGGGTCGTCGCACGACACTTTCGGCGACTGGAGCCCGTCTCACCGACTCGTCCGCGTGATCGGTGGGGCTCGAGAAAAGGCACAGCGGACTGCACCCGGAGAAGCCTCACAAAGGCAGCGGAGGACCAGGGTTCGATTCCCTGCAGCTCCACGACACCGGCCCCTCGCGGGGGCGATGCGACCGTTTGTGATCGCCTGTGACCGGCTTGCCGGTCACAGGCGATCGTGTCTCTGGGCTCTCATTTCCTGTCCACAGATCTGAGCAGGCCGGGTCGGGCTGAACGCGGCGCATCATCAAGGTCGCCTTACGGTGGGGAAGGACTCGTATCGCCTGCCTGCCGAGCCTCAATCTCGCCACGGCGCCTCGCATTCCTGCCCGCACCGGCGCCTCCGCACCCGCGGCGCCGATGCATTGAATCTGCCCGGGTTCGCGGCAGGCGCATGCTTCGAAGCGAACGAGGAAGAATATTGAGTTGGCCAGTGAGCGACGGTTTGGCAGGATGAACCGCATGTCCATCCCTTCTCGACAGATCCGTGCGCGGTTCGACGCGGAGACGATCACCGTCTATCAGGCCTACGTCCCTGCTGTCGCCGAGCCGGCCCTGGCTGCGCAGACGTTCGTCCAGCCGTTCAAGCGCGAACGCATGACCTGGATCAAGCCCTCGTTCCTGTGGATGATGTACCGCTGCGGCTGGGCGACGAAGCCCGGCCAGACCCGCGTGCTCGCCATCGACCTCACCCGCTCAGGGTTCGAATGGGCTCTGACGCACTCGTGTCCGAGCCACCCGGCCGACGGCGAGGAACACGAGGCATGGCGCGCTCGGCTCGCAGCCGCACCAGTGCGGATCCAGTGGGACCCCGAGCGCAGCCTCCGGCTGGCACGTATGGAGCATCGTTCGATCCAGATCGGCCTGTCCGGCGCGGCGGTCGACCGGTATGTCGATGAATGGATCACCGCGATCACCGACGTTACCGACCTGGTGCGCCGGATCGCGATCGACGTCGAGGCGGGCCGCATCGAGGACGCCGAACGGCGACTGCCGACCGAACGCCCCTACCCGCTGTCCGCCGACCTCACCGAAGCCGTTCGAGCATCAGCGCCGTCGTAGCGCAGCGGCTCGACGATCGGGCTTGGCCGCTCCGACAAGTGAGTACGGCAAGCCGGTTCGCGCGGGCCGGAACTAGGCCCCCTATGTCGCCTCCCGTCGCTCCTGCCTGCGGTAATGGTTCGGGTGCGCGCGTGGAACCTCACAACATCTGTTCTCCTCGAACCCTGGGCCCCTCAAAGGGGCTCGGGGTCTTTCCGTGTCCGGTCGCGGCGGAGGGTCGACTCCCGAACGGCGGGCGGTTCGCCGCGGATCACGATCCTGGGGTCGCGTGGGCGTTGATCCGTTCCATGACGCGTTCGAGGACGTCGGGTTCGATCAGGTCGAAGAAGTGGCGCCGGACCGCGGCGACGTGGTTCGGGGCCGCGTCGGTCATCGTCTCGGCGCCGAGTGCGGTCAGCGCCACGATCTGACCGCGGGCGTCGTCGGCCGCTTCGCGCCGTTCGATGAGCCCGCGCCCGGCCATGCGGGCCACATGCTTGGACAGCCGGGCTTTGTCCCAGCCGATCGCCGCGGCCAGGTCGCGGGCGCGCATCTCTCCGTCGGGGTCCTGGTCGAGGCGGGCCAGCACCTCGAAGTCGCTGACCGAGAGCCCGTCTTGGGCGAGGCCGCGCGCGAGCACGGCCTCCAAGTCGCGCCGCATGGTGACAAAGGCCGACCAGACGCGCCGCTCGCGTTCGGCCGCCGTCACCAAGAAGGCGACCATGCAGATATCCGGGCTCGGCATCGCCTACGGCCGCCGTCCCGGCGACGACCGGATCGTCGGCACCCGCGTCCGCGACCGGCGTTTCGATGACGGGACGCGGCTGTTCGAGCACCTGCGCGGCTTCGCGCTGATCGGCGCCCCCGCGATCGAGTGTGGCGACCAGGTTGCCTTGCTTCCCGGACCAGCCGAGCGGGCCGTGCTCGTCCGTCCCGACGGCCACGCCGCCTGGGCCGGGGCACCGGAGCGAGCCGAGCGGGCGTTGCGGTCCTGGTGCGGGTCCGCGTCATAGCGTCCTGGACGGCCGAACCCTCGGTCAGCAGTCGCAGACGCGCTCGCACGGCTGCATGGAGAGGACGCCGCCGCGCGCATCGGTCCGGGTCGGGCAGCATGCCTGGAGCAGCCGCCGCAAGGCGGCGCGGCCGCGCTGGACGCGGGACTTCATGCCCGACACCGAGATGCCCAGGTCCTGGGCGGCCAGGCGCTGCGTGCTCGCGCCCATGTCGACGCGCCGCAGCGCTTCGGCCTGGTCGCCGGGGAGGCTCTCGAGCAGACCCGCCGCGCAGCGCGCGGCTCGGGCGGTTACGGGATTGCGACGCTCCGGGCCTTCGGCGGGCGTCTCGGGGATCTCGGCACTCGGGCTTTCGCGGCGCGGCCTGCGGTAGTGATCGGTGAGGACGTTCCGGGCGACGGCGAACAGCCATGCCCGGCCGTCACCGGCGGGAGGCTTGCGGACCGCGCGCAGGAACACCTCCTGGAGGAGGTCGTCGGCGTCGCGCGGGTCGTTGAGCCGCCTGGACAGGAAGCGGTGCAGGTCCGCGGCGTTGTCCTCGAAGAGCTGTGTGTGCATGGTGCGTCCTTTTCGCGAGTCCCTCGTCTTCAAAGGTGCCACATCAACGAACAAGGAGGCACCAATGTCTACCACGTCGACCGAGAACCCCGCCACCGAAGCGTGCTGCTCGACCGAGGAGCTGAGCACCTGCTGCGCTCCCGAGGACAAGGGCTCATGCTGCGGAACGGCCGCCGAGGCGACGGCCGAACCCGTTGCGGCGCCGTCTTCCTGCGGCTGCAAGTGACGGCGGCGGGTGCGGGCGCATCGCCCGCACCCGCCCCGAGCGGGGGAGACCTATGAACGGCGTGTTCTACGGTTGGAGACTCGTCGCCGCGTTCGCGGTGACCCAGACGGTCGGCTACGGCGCGCTGTTCTACGCCTTCGCCGTCATCCTCACCCCGATGCGCGCCGAGCTCGGACTGTCCGTCGCCGCGGCGTCCGGAGCCATGACCGTCGCGCTGCTCGTCTGCGGTGCGGCCTCGGTCCCGGTCGGTCGCCTGCTGGACCGGTACGGCGGCAGAGCGCTCATGACCGGCGGCTCCATCGCCGGAACCGTCCTCTTGGCCGCCTGGTCCCGGGTCGACGGCGCTCTCGGGCTCTACCTGGTGTTCGCCGGGATGGGCCTGGTCTTCGCGGTGGTGCTCTACGAGCCAGCCTTCGCCGTCCTGGTCCACTGGTTCCGCTGGCACCGCTCGACCGCCATCCTGTCGGTAACGATCGCCGCCGGGTTCGCCTCGACCGTCTTCGTGCCGCTGACCGCCCATCTCACCGACCTCCACGGCTGGCGCGGTGCGGTGCTGGCGCTCGCCGTCGTCCACGGCCTGGCGATCCCGCTCCACCTCATGATCCGCAGGCCCGCCGACCTCGGGCTCCATCCCGACGGGGGCCCCGCGACGACCGGGACTGATGTCAGGCCGACCGATCGGGCCGCCGTCCGCCACCGGACGCTCCGCGACGCCTTCTACTGGCTCCTCGTCCTCGCCATGAGCGCCCATGCCCTCGCCTCGACCGTCCTCGGCGTGCACCTGGTCGCCTATCTCATCGACCTCGGCCATCCGGCGGGCTTCGCCGCCGCCGTCACCGGCCTGATCGGCGTCCTGTCGGTGAGCGGCAGACTGGCCGCCGCCGCGATCGCGCGCCGCGTCTCCCTCACGACCGTCTCGGCCGTGGTCTTCGCACTGCAGGCGACGGCCGCGTTCGCCCTGCCCGCCACGGGAAGGGCGGAGGCCGGCGCGATCGCCTGCGTCGTCGGCATAGGACTCGGATTCGGCATCGCGAGCCTCGCCAAACCCGAACTGCTGGCCGCCCGGTACGGCGCCGACGCGTTCGGCGCCGTGTCCGGTCTGATGACGCTCCCCGCCAATCTCGCCAAGGCCCTCGGCCCCTTCGCCGCGGCCGCGATCATCACCGCCACCGGCTCGTACACCTCCGTCGCCGGGCTCGTCGGCGCCGCTTCGCTGTTCGCCGCCGCCATGGTCTACGCCGCCGGACGGGTGACGGCCGCGCCGGTCGAGCGCCGGCGCGGCCCGCTCAGCGGTCGGCCCGGTGGTACTGGCGCGGAAGCGGATGATCGGCGCCGAGCTCCCGGGCGGCCTGGCGCGGCCAGTGCGGATTGCGCAGCAGCTCCCGACCGAGCGCGACCGCGTCGGCCTCGCCGCCCGCGAGGATCTTCTCGGCCTGACCCGGATCGGTGATCATCCCGACCGCGGCCGTCCTCAGGCCGGTCTCGCGGCGCACTCGCGCGGCGAACGGGACCTGGTATCCCGGGCCCGTGGGAATCTTCGCCCCGGCGAGGTTGCCGCCGCTCGAGACGTGCAGCAGGTCGACACCACGGCCGGCCAGCGCCGATGCCAGGCGCACCGTGTCGTCGCCCGTCCAGCCCTCCGGCTCGATCCAGTCGGTGGCCGAGACGCGCACGAACAATGGCCGGTCGGGGCCGATGACCTCGCGGACGGCGTCGACCACTTCGCCGACCAGTCGCGTGCGCCCCTCGAACGTGCCGCCGTAGGCGTCCTCGCGCCGGTTGGAGACGGGGGAGAGGAACTCGTGCAGCAGGTAGCCGTGGGCCGAGTGGATCTCGACCACGTCGTATCCGGCCGTGACGGCGCGGCGCGCGGCCGCGGCGAAGGCGTCGACCGTGCCGCGGATCTCCTCGACGCTCAGCTCGTGCGGAGTGCGGTGGTGTTCGTCGAACGCGATGGCGCTGGGGCCCAACGGCTGCCAACCGCCTTCGTCGTTGGCAAGCGGCCTGCCGCCGTGGAACTCGACGTCGGTGGCGGCCTTGCGCCCGGCGTGGGCGAGTTGGATGCCCGGGACCACGTCCTGGGAGCGCATGAAGTCGGTCAGGCGCCGGTGTCCGGCGACCTGCTCGTCGTTCCAGATGCCGAGGTCGGCCGGGCTGATGCGTCCTTCGGGAACGATCCCGGTGGCCTCCACCAGGATCAGTCCGGGCCCGCCGACGGCGCGGCCGCCGTAGTGCTGGACGTGCCAGTCGTTCGGCACTCCGGTCAGCGGTCCTTCGGTGGCGGCGCTGTACTGGCACATCGGCGCCATCCAGGCCCGGTTGGGGATGACGGTGCCGCGCAGTGCGAGCGGTGTGAAGAGGTTGCTGCTCATGATGGCGACAATACTTGCAGACGCCGATTAATGCAAACGACGGTTATTGATGTATGGCGTATATCGCCGTGCGGTAGGGTTGATCATGAGAGCACCCGACGGAGGAGCACCGTGACCGAGACCTTGCCGACCGCGCTGGCGCAGCGGTGGTGCGCCCTTTCGGTCCTGCACGAGCGCATCGCCGGCCGCATCGACCGCCGCCTCCAGGACGAGCACGGACTGAGCGTCCGCGAATTCTCCCTGCTCACCGTCCTGAGCCGCCAGAACGACGGCCGCCACCTTCAGATGCGGCAGGTCGCCGAAGCCGTGGTGCTGAGCCAGAGCGCCACCACCCGCCTCGTGACGCGCCTCGAAGACCGCGGCCTGCTGCGGCGCACGATCTGCGCGTCCGACCGGCGCGGCATCTACACCGACGTCACCGACGAGGGCGCGGCACTGCTCGAAGCCGCGCGCACCACTCACGACCGCGCCCTCCACGAAGCGCTCGAGGAGGCCGAGGGCGACAGCGAGTTCGCCGCGCTGGCCGCCGCGCTCCGAAGCATCGTCTGAAGAAAGGCGCCGGCCCCGCGGGAGACTCCCCGCGGGGCCGGCGCCGTCTCAGGGGCCGATCACTCGCCCGAAGGCGTCGGCAGCGCGGTGCCGGGCGGCACCGGCGTACCGAAGTTCGGAGTCCCGTCGGCGTTGAACGTGAACGGCTGGACCCGCGTCGACCGGCTCGAGCCGCAGCCTTGACTGGACGAGTCGTTGCCGTGGTAGACCAGCCAGTGCTCGGTGCCGTCCGGGGAGGTGAAGAACCCGTTGTGGGCCGCACCGTAGACCCCGTTGCCCTGCTGGAACACCGGCGTGGGCGTCTTGGTCCACGACGAGGCCGACAGCGGGTTCGACCCGGTCAGTTCGAGCAGTCCGAGCTTGTAGTCGGGGGTGTCGCACGAGGAGGCCGAGTAGGTCACGAACGTGCGCCCGTCGTACTGCAGCACGGCCGGGGCCTCGTTGACTCGGGCGCCCACGGTCTCCCAGCTGTGGGTGGGGCGCGCGATGGTGACGTGCGATCCGGTCACGGTCCACGGGTTCGACATGGCGGCGATGCGGACGGTCTGGTCCGAGCCGATCCATTCGCTCCACAGCAGGTACAGCTGTCCGCCGACCTCGAGGTACGAGCCGTCGATGTTCCACTGGTTCGGCAGCGGCGTGCCCATGAACTCGTACGGTCCCATCGGGGTGTCACCGGTCGAGCGCAGGACCCGGAGTTTCTGGCCGTCGAAGTTGGTCTGGGAGTTGCCGGAGGTGTACATCAGGTACCAGGTGCCGCCGATGCGGTGGAACTCCGGCGCCCAGTGGCTGCAGCAGCGGTCGGCGACGCCGGCGTCGTCCCACACGACGACGTCGCTCGCGGTCTTGAGCCCGGCCAGGGTGGTGGCCCGGCGCATGACCACCGTGGACTCCCAAGTGGTGGTGGACAGGTAGTAGTAGCCGTCCCAGTACTCGATCCACGGGTCGGCGCCGTTGGGCTTGATGGGGTTGGTGAGGCTCTCCCCGCCGCCGTTGTCGTCGACCGGGTCGAGGAACCACTTCTGCACGGCGGCGCCGGTGTAGGTGTACTGCGAGATGCGGTCGCCGGGGGTGGTGGACCAGTCCCACAGGTCGAGGGCCTTGTCGGAGAAGCGGTTGACGAAGCTGTGGCTGCCGTCCGAGTGCTCGGTGACCGACCACTGCTGGTTGGTGCCGCCCAGATCGGTCCACTGCACGATGTCGGCGCCGTCGTCGGCGTTCCAGTCGTAGACGTCGAGGACGTGTCCGGAGTGTCGGGCCTGGATGCGGTAGTAGCCGTCCCCGGAGTCGAGGAAGCGGAACTGCTGGTTGGCGGCTCCGGTGGCGTTGTACTGGACGAGCCCGGCGCCGGGCTCGGTGGACTGGTCGAGGATGTCGAGCGCGAGACCGGAGTGGGCGCTGGTGATGACGTACCACTGGCCGGGGTCGACGGCGGCCTGCGCGGGACTGGTGGCGGTCGCGGTGAGCCCGAGGGCCGCCACGACGGCCGCCAGGAACCCGGCGATGAGGCCGCGGCGCCTTGTCGGTGTGCGGAACATGGAGTTCTCCTACTGGATCGTTTCAATATCGGGCAGGAGCGCCCCGAACAGGGGCGCTCCTGGAAAGGGGTCGGGGTTCAGGAGCCGTTCAGCTCCGGCCAGCCCGAGGCGCTCCACTCGATCCGTTCGATGCCGAGGGAGAATCCGCCGTTCGAACCGTAGGAGTGGTAGGCCATGAGCCCGCGGTGGATGTCCTGGCCGCCGGTGGCCACGAAGCGGCCGTGGCCGCCGAGGACGACCGTGCCGCCGCCGTTGCGCATGTCGACGCCGCCTGCGTCCACGAACGGGCCGGTCGGTGAGGTCGAGCGGCCCACGGCGATCTGGTAGGTCGAGTTCGCACCGTCGCAGCATTTGCCGATGGAGACGAACAGGTAGTAGTAGTCGCCGTGCTTGGTCATCGAGGCGCCTTCGATGCCGCCGTCCTTGGTGGCCAGGCGGATCGGCTGGGCTCCGGAGGCGGGTTTGCCCGAGGGCCAGTCGAGTTCGACGACGTGGATGCCCTGCCACCAGGACCCGAAGACCATCCAGCGCTTGCCGCCGTCGTCGACGACGATCTCGGGGTCGATGGCGTTGTAGGGGTCGCCCTCATAGGACTGGAACACGATGCCCTCGTCGACCCATCCGGTCGCGCCGAGCGTGGTGTTGGTGGCCAGGCCGATGAGCGAGCGCTGGGAGCCGAAGGTGGAGGCCGAGTAGTACAGGTAGTACTTGCCCTGTCCGGCGTCGTAGTGGATCTCGGGGGCCCACAGGTTGTCGACGCCGGGGATCTGCTGGGAGATCCAGGCGGGCTTGGTGTTCCAGACGGTGCCGATGCTCTGCCACGACTGGCCGCCGTTGGTGGAGCGTCGGACCGGGATGTTGCCGTCGCCGAAGCGGCCGTCGCCGGTGGCGAAGAGGTACCACGGCTCGCCGGCGCATCCGGCCCACAGGGACGGGTCGTGTGCGCCGAGGTCGCCGCTGAGGTTCCCCGGCTGGCTCGGGGGACTGTCGCAGTCGGTCGGCTCGGGCTCCGGCTCGGGTCCGGGGTCCGGGTCGGGACCGCCGCTTCCCAGTTCGATCAGCTCCCACTGCTGGTTGGTCCCGCCGGTCGGGTCGTACTGCGAGATGCGTCCGCCCGGTTCGGTGGACCACTCCCACACGTCGAGCGCTTTGCCGGAGTGGCGGTTGACGAAGGAGGCGTAGGCGCCGTTCTCCTGGACCGTCCACTGCTGGTCTGCGGCGCCGGTGTCGGTCTCCTGCACCACGTCGGCGCCGTCGGCGGTGCTCTGGTCCCTCAGGCCGAGCACTTTCCCGCTGTGCCGGGCTTGTATGCGGTAGTACCCGTTGCCGGAGTCGAGGAAGCGGAACTGCTGGTTCTCGCCGTCGAGGCGGTTCCATTGGATGAGTCCCGCGCCGTCGGCGCTCGAGATGCCGTCGATGTCGAGCACCAGGCCCGAGTGTCTGCTGGGCAGGACGTACCAGGCGTCCGTGTCGACCGCCGCGTGTGACGAGGCCGGATTGAGGAACGCCAGTCCCGCGGCGGCGACCACCGCGGCCGCGAGCCCGGAGAGCAGCGCCGTTCGTCGTCGTCTCATGTTGATCATCACCTAGCTCAGTTGGTTTGAGGGATCGAGATGTCTCGATGTTAACGCAAACATGTCCGAATGGGCAACAGCACCCCGAAACCAACGCGTCCCGGCAGGGCCCCTAAAAGTCCCCGGGCGCCACCTGAAGGCACGTCAAGCCCAGTTCGCGCCAGCGCAGCACGGTCCTGTCGCGGTCGTCGAGCACCCACCTGACGTCGTAATGCGGCGCGATCCGCTCCCGGTACAGGTCCTCCTTGACGTCGGCGTCCGAGCGCCGGTCGCCCGCCGCCCGCATGTGGAGCCCCTCGATCCCGACCCGAACGTGGAGCCCCAGCCACCGCCGCGTGTCGAAGCGGGCCCCGGTGGTCCTGCCGGAGACGAACACGATCCGGTATCCGGCTCGGTAGAGCACGCGCACCAGCTCGATCACCGGCTCGTTCGGCGCGTCCCAGCCGACCAGCGACTCGTCGTAGGGGCCGCGCTGGTCGTGCACGGCGACGGTGCCGTCGACGTCGACCACCACCGCCGCCGGTCGCGCGACCGATCGGCCCGTATGGAGCGTCCCCATCAGAGCCAGCGCCGCCACTTCATGACCAGGTAGAGGGACACCGAGACCGAGGCCATCAGCGCCAGCGAGAACGGGTAGCCCCAGGCCCAGTGCAGTTCGGGCATGTCGTCGAAGTTCATGCCGTAGACGGTGCCGACGAGGGTGGGGGCGAACAGGATCGCCGCCCACGCCGAGATCTTCTTGACCTCTTCGTTCTGAGCGAGGCTGGCCTCGGACAGCCGGCGCATCTCCTCGTTCTGCCGCTGGGCCACCACCCCGGCGTTCACCGTCAGCATGTTGCCGAGCAGCTCGCGGAACGCCTCGAGCCGCTCGGCGACGCGCACCGTGTGGTCCTCCACGTCGCGCAGCAGCCGTTGGAGTTCGAGGTCGACCTGGTACTTCTCGAAGCCCGAGCGCAGCGAGCCGAACATGTCCAGCAGCGGCTCGACGGCGCGGTGGAACTCGATGACCTCCCGGCCGAGCTGGTAGATCCGCCGCGAAACCTCCACGTCGCCTTCGAAGACCTGGATCTCGATCTCGTCGATGTCGTTGGCGACGCCGCGCAGGACCGGCACGTAGTCGTCGACGATCCGGTCCAGGATCGCGTACAGCACCGCCTCGGGGCCGAGCCGCAGCAGTTCGGGCGTCGATTCGAGCCGGCGGCGCACGGCCCGCAGGTCGGGAGTCTCGGAGTGGCGGATGGTGACCACGAACTCGGGGCCGACGAACACGTGCAGCTCGCCGATCTCGACCACTTCACTCGGGTCGACGTAGCGGGCCGGGCGCAGGACCACGAACAGGGTCTCCCCGTAGCGTTCGAGCTTCGGGCGCTGGTGGGCCTCCAAGGCGTCCTCGACGGCCAGCTCGTGGAAGCCGAACTCGGCGGCGATCGACCCCACCACCGCCCGGTCGGGCCGGTAGAGCCCGATCCAGCTCATGCCGCGGCCTTCGCGCACGAGCTCGTAGGTCCGCTCCAGCGAATCGGTCTCGACGCGCAGGCCGTCGGCGTAGACGGCGTTGTCGACCACCGGCCCGCCCTCTGGCGCCTCGCCGATCGCCCCCGGCGGCGAGTCGGGGTCCGGGCCGGCCACGGGGCGGCGGGGCGTGCGCGGCCGGAGCGACCCGAACGAGTCCTTGACGGTCTTGGCGATCGGCCGGGCCGGCGACCGGCGTTCCGGACGGTCGTCGCCGCGAGCGGCCCGACGGCGACGCCACAGGGAGGAGTACCAACCCATGTCAGTCGATCCCCCTTCCCTCAGATCGCCGGCCGCTCCGGGCCTCCAGGATCGTGACTCGGCCCCATGCTACGCGGGCCGCCGGCGCGCGGTCCGTGCTTCGCCCGCGCCGTTCAGCGCAGCGTCTCGACGTCGATGACGAAGCGGTAGCGCACATCCGAGGCCAGGACGCGCTCGTACGCCTCGTTGACGCGGTCGGCCGAAATGACCTCGACCTCCGAGCCGATGCCGCGCTCGCCGCAGAGGTCGAGCATCTCCTGGGTCTCGCGGATGCCGCCGATCGTCGAGCCGGCGAAGGAGCGCCGCTTCATCAGCAGGC
Source organism: Glycomyces halotolerans (assembly GCF_054779575.1). Taxonomy (NCBI): domain Bacteria; kingdom Bacillati; phylum Actinomycetota; class Actinomycetes; order Glycomycetales; family Glycomycetaceae; genus Glycomyces; species Glycomyces halotolerans. The sequence goes on along the minus strand of NZ_BAAGXZ010000001.1, from coordinate 126,090 downwards.
TGAACGCGGCCACCGGCATCGGCGCGACCGGAGCGCCCACATTGACCATGGTCCCGTCGACCGCGAGCAGACCGAGGTAGGCGTTGACGTCGATGTCGGCGCTCACGGTGTTGACGACGAGGTCGAAGGAGTCCCGGAGCGTCGCGAAGGTGCGCGGGTCGGAGGTGGCGAAGTAGTGGTCGGCGCCGAGCCGGAGCGCGTCCTCCTGCTTCTTCAGCGACTGCGACAGGACCGTGACCTCGGCGCCGAGCTCGTGCGCGAGCTTGACGCCCATGTGGCCCAGGCCGCCCATGCCGACGATGGCGACCTTGGCGCCGGGACCGGCGTTCCAGTGGCGCAGCGGCGAGTAGAGGGTGATCCCGGCGCACAGCAGGGGAGCGGCGGCCTCGTACGGGATGCTCTCGGGCACCTTCAGCACGAAGTGCTCGTCGACGACGATGTGGGTGGAGTAACCGCCCTGCGTGATCGTGCCGTCGGCGTCGATGCCGGCGTAGGTCGGGGTGTTGCCCTCCTTGCAGTACTGCTCCTCGCCGCGGCGGCACCGGTCGCATTCGCCGCAGGACCCGACCATGCAGCCGACCCCGACGCGGTCGCCGACCGCGTGCCGGGTGACCTCGCCGCCGACCTCGGCGACCACGCCCACGATCTCGTGGCCCGGCACCAGCGGGTACCGCTGCTTCGCCCACTCGTCGCGGACGGTGTGGATGTCGGAGTGGCAGATGCCGGCGTACCGGATCTCGATGAGGACGTCGCGCGGACCGACGTCGCGGCGCTCGATCGTGGTGGCGACGAGCGGCTCGGCGGCGGCGGGGGCGGCGTAGGCGTTGACGGTCAGCACGGTGCTCCAATGCGGGTAGGTCGGTCGCGTCCGGGCGAACGCGTGGAAGGTGCCGCCTTCGATCCTGACGGTCCTGTCGCCGATTGCCAATGGCCGGGCTCACTTCTCTTGGCCGGCGCGGCCGGATCGGACCCGTTCGGTCGCCCCGGAGCCGCCGAGTGAGAGCGTCTTGCGCGTTTTGGCCTGGTGACGCCTCGACCGTTCTTAAGATCACCTTATGTATACATTGCTGCTAGTGCTGCATGTGCTCGTCGTCGTCCTCGTGGTGGGCCCGGCGATGCTGTCGCCGTGGCTCGGCGAGCGGGCGCTGCGCCGCCGCGACGGCGAGGGCGTCCACGCGGCCGGCCGCCGCACCATGGCGTTCAACGCGCTCACGCTGCTGGCGGCCGTGTTCGGCGTCCTGGTGGCCGCCTCCAGCGACGAGCACTCCTTCACCGACCCGTGGCTCATCATCGCCGCGACGCTGTACGTGATCGCCGTCGTCAACGGCACGGCGGTGATCCCGGGCGTGATGGCGCGCATCGGCAAAGACCTGCTCGACGCCGAGGGGATGATCGACGGCGAAGCGCTCGAGCAGCACCGCGGACGGCTGCTGGCGCTGGCGGGACTGAACCTGGTCTTCTACTCCGCGGTGGTGGTCCTGATGGTCTGGAATCCCTGACGGTCAATTCAGCGCGGGGTCGGACGGGTAGTGCGCCACCGCCGAGAGCAGGCCGCCCTGGCGTTTCCACACCATGGACCAGAGCTCCTCGGGGTTGGTCGAGAAGGGATCGGTGGGGAGGGCGTCGAAGACCATCCAGGCCCCGGCGTCGATTTCGGACTCCAGTTGCCCCGGGACCCAGCCGGCGTAGCCGGCGAACACCCGCATCCCCTCGAGCAGCCCGCCGACCTCGCCGGGATCGCGCGACAGGTCCAGGGTGCCGAGGCGCCCGAGCACCGGACGGAACGCGTCCGAGTCGGGGGCGTCGGCCTTGCGCCATCCGAGCGCGATGGCGGCCTCGGGTTGCACGGGGCCGCCTTCGAAGAGCACGGCGGGGTCGCCCGCGAGACCGCCCCAGTCGCCGAGCACCTCGGCGACCGGCATCTCGGTGGCGCGGTTGAGCACCACCCCGAGGACGCCGTCGGATTCGTGTCCGACGCCGATCACGACGGTCCGGTCGAAATTGGGGTCTTGCAGCGTTGGCGTGGCGACGAGGAGACTTCCGACGAACGACTGCGTTCGCGCCGGTGAAGTTTCGCGACTGACCATGGCTCCACCTCCGTTCTGCAGCCGCCGCCGTTTCCCGCGCGTCTCCCAAGCTTTCTTGGCACGGTATCTCGCGGCAGCATGCTTGCAACAACGTTCCCGCACTTTCTGCGGAAATACACCGTGGTGTCAGGAGCCCGACAGTTTATTCCTAACGGAGCGTGGGGGAGTGGAGTACCGAAAGTCAGCGTATCCCCGTGAACAGGTCGTCCTCGGGCAGCCTGGAGGACACGTGCGACTCGACCAGTTCGAAGTCCTCGGTCGGCCACGCCTTCTGCTGGACCTCCCGCGGCACGGCGAACCAGAAGCCGTCGGGGTCGACCTGGGTGGCGTGCGCCTTGAGCGCCTCGTCGCGCAGGTGGAAGTAGTCGGCGCAGTCGACGCGGGTGGTCACGCGCTCGCTCTTGTCGCGCGCCCAGTCGCGGCCGGTGAGCCATTCGCCGTACGGCGACTCGAGCCCGGCGTCGAGCATGCCGTGGTGCAGCGCTTCGATCCGCGCCTTGCCGAAGGCGTGGTTGTAGTAGAGCTTCAGCGGCTGCCACGGCTCGCCGCGGTCGGGGTACCGCTCGGGGTCGCCGGCGGCGCTGAAGGCCGCGACGGAGACTTCGTGGGTCTTGACGTGGTCGGGGTGGGGGTAGCCGCCCTCCTCGTCGTAGGTGGTGACCACGTGGGGCCTGAAGGAGCGGATGATCTCGACCAGCGGCGCGGCGGCCTCGTCGGTGGGCACGAGGTAGAAGGCGTCCTCGGGCAGGGGGATGTCGGAGCCGGGGAGCCACCCGTCGGGCAGGCCGGAGTCGACGAAGCCGAGCCAGTGCTGCTCGACGCCGAGGATCTCGCGGGCCCGCGCCATCTCCTCGGAGCGGATCCGCGGCAGGTCCGCCTGGATTTCGGGGCGGTCCATCTTGGGGTTGAGCACGTCGCCGCGCTCGCCTCCGGTGCAGGTGACCACGAGGACTTCGACGCCTTCGCGAACGTAGCGCGCCATCATCGCGGCGCCCTTGCTCGATTCGTCGTCGGGATGCGCGTGCACGCACATGAGACGTAGGCTGCTGGACGGGTTGGACACGGCGTTCGACCTCACTGGTGGGTGCCTAAGGTGAAAGACTGCAGTGGCCCGGGAGCCGACGCGCGCCGAATGCAGGTTGTCGGCTCTGGCATTCTGTGCAACGATACTCGATAATCGATTCTTCCCCGACCGACCGACCGACGAGTCACTGCTGGAGAGCGGCCCGATGAATGAGACCTTGACCACGGGTGGTCCTGCGCCTGCTTCAGGCGACGTGGCCTTCCCGCCCGGTCGCTACGGTCGCCGCCGCCAGCCGCGCAAGCGCCGTCCGGCGGTGACCGCGGCGCTCACCCTGGCGGTGGTCGCCGGCGGGGTCGCCGCGTCGCTCCAGCTCGCCGACCAGTACGGCCATGGGGAATATTCCTCGAACCTGCTCGGTTATGACACTTCGGTGCCGGGGCAGGTGTCGATCACCTTCGAGGTCTTCAAACCCGCCGGGGAAGGCGCGATCTGCCGCGTCAGATCCCGCGACATGAGCGGCGCCGAGATCGGGTTCGCCGAAGTGCGGATCCCATCGGACGATTCCACCCGCGTCGAGACCACGTATGCACTGGCCGTGACGGGGGATCCCAATACCGGCGAAGTCCAGCGGTGCTGGACGGCGGACTGACCACTTAGCTTCGGCCCGCCGCACCGGACTTCGGTCGGCGGGCATTTTTGCTACTCCCACGGCGCCACGCAGCCGACCGCACACAGCACGGATCGCAATATTTTGGAGGATTTGGAACATATGGCTACCGACAGCACCCAGGGCACTTGGCTGACCCAGGAGGCGTACGACCGCCTGAAGGCGGAGCTGGACGAGCTCATCGCGAACCGGCCGATCATGGCCGCGGAGATCAACGCCCGTCGCGAGGAGGGCGACCTCCGCGAGAACGGCGGCTACCACGCCGCCAAGGAGGAGCAGGGCAAGCAGGAGGGCCGCATCCGCCAGCTCGAGGACCTGCTGCGCCACGCGAAGGTGGGCGAGCCCAAGGCCAGCGACGAGATCCAGATCGGCACGGTGGTCACGATCGCCTTCGACGGCGACCCGGACGACACCGAGCGGTTCCTCCTCGGCTCCCGCGAGATCGCCGCGACTACGGACCTCACCGTCTACAGCGCCGACTCGGCGCTCGGCGCGGCCATCTTGGGTCACAAGGAGGGCGACACCGTCTCCTACAAGGCCCCGAACGGCATGGAGCTGTCGGTGAAGATCATCGGCACCGAGCCCTTCGAAGGCTAGCGTCCGAGCGGCGCTCCAACTCCGCGACCGGCGTCGGCGGCCGGCAGATCCTCAGGCGATTGAGGGGCCCAGGGCCCCTCAATCGCCTTTTTCGGGTCTTACGCGCGCTGGGTCCAGCCGACGTCGATGCGTTTGCCGAACTTGTCGAAGTAGTGCAGCGCGTCCATGTGCACCGCGACGTTGATGGGCTGCCCGGCGGAGATGGGGATGTGCGGCGGCAGGCGGAAGACCAGGTCGGCGGGTTTGCGGATGGGGCCGGTGTCCTCTTCGCGGGGCTCGCTGGTGGGCGCGCCGAACCCGGAGAACAGGCCGGTGAGGCGCCGGCGCGGCTTGGAGCCGTTCTTGGCCAGGTCGGGCTTGTCGCCGATGCCGTCGGGCACGATCGCGGTGGCGCCGATGTCGAGGAAGACCAGGGTCTCGTGGCCGTGGTGCTCGTAGAACCGCACGCGGCCCTGGAGTGACTGGCCCGGCTGGCCCTCGGCGACCGGCGCCAGGGCCTCGGCGCGGGCGCCGACGACGATATTTTCCCCGTGGTAGCGGGCCACGGCCCTGCCGCGCAGGTCGTGCCAGGGCAGGCGCAGCTCCTGGTCGCCGAACTCGAGGGCGACGTAGCGGTCGAGGTAGACGTTGACGCGCGCTTCGAGGAGGTTCATGCGGGGAGTGCCGAGGAAGGCGGCGACGTACATGGTCGCCGGACGCTCGTAGATCTCGTCGGGGGTCCCGACGTCCTGGAGGACGCCCTTGCGCAGGACCGCGACGCGGTCGGCCATCGTCAGCGCCTCGGTCTGGTCGTGGGTCACGTACAGGGTCGTGGCGTCGTGTCGCCTGACGAGCGAGGAGATCTCGGTGCGCAGCTCGGCCCTGAGTCCGATGTCGAGGTTCGACAGCGGTTCGTCCATGAGGAACAGTTTGGGCCTGCGGACCAATGCGCGTCCCATTGCGACGCGCTGCTGCTGCCCGCCGGAGAGTTGTCCGGGTTTGCGGTCGAGCAGTTCACTGATCCCCAATGCGCCCGCCATATCCCCGACCGCCTCGGCGGCGTTGTCCGCACCGTTCTTCTTGCCGAGTTTCAGGGGGAATCCAATATTGTCGCCCACCGACATATGCGGATAAAGCGCAAAAGTCTGAAAAATCATCGCGGCATTGCGCTCGCGAGGGGGCAGATCATTGGCGTACGCGCCGTCGAGCAGTATCTCGCCTTCGGTGGGCGCCTCCAGCCCCGCGACCATGCGGAGGACGGTGGATTTGCCGCAGCCCGAGGGGCCCAGTAGCACCAAGAACTCCCCGTGGTTGACTTCCATGTTCAAAGAGTCCACGGCCAGGGTTTCGCCGGGGAACACCTTCGAGACGTTCTTCAGCGTGACAGCAGTCACCGTTTCTCCAGGGGTTCAAAAGGGGACCGGTAAGTTCATGTTCGTCAAGTGAGACGGTTTCTTCGACGAGGTTGACTAGGCGTAGCTTAAGCCTTGCGGCGGCTTCAAGTGTCGGGGGCCACCCTTATCGCTCCGGGTGAACCGGAGGTTACGGAAGGTGTCGCCCTCCGTGCGAATCAGTCGGGCCGCCGATTGGCGCTCAAGGGTTGGCGAGCGGTGGTTCGCAACAGTGTAACCGGTTTCACGCCGTTGTGCACGCCCTATGGACCGACCGAATGCGATTTCCGCCCGCAATTGCGGCGCACCCATTCGCGAATGCGCCGCCACCACTCGCCGACCATATGAACTCGACGCAATGCGGCTGCCGCGCAGCCGATGCCAATGGGCCCGCGCACTCGACCGCCGACTCGACGGCCCGCCCGGGGCGCGGTGGGACGAATGGGAACTACGATCACCCTGTGACCGAGCTCGTAACACTCGACGACATCCGCGCGGCGTCCGCGGCCCTCCGAGACGTCGTGCGACGCACGCCCCTGGAACCCTCCCGAGAGCCCGCGCTCCTGGGCGTCCACCTCAAGTGCGAGAACCTCCAGCGAGCCGGTTCGTTCAAGATCCGCGGCGCCTACATGCGCGTCTCGGGCCTCACCGACGAGCAGCGCGCCCGCGGCGTCGTCGCCGCCTCGGCCGGCAACCACGCCCAAGGCGTCGCCCTGGCCGCCGCCACCCTCGGCGCCCACGCCACCGTCTTCATGCCCGAGGCCGCGCCGCTCCCCAAAGTCGCCGCCACCAAGGGCTACGGCGCCGAAGTCGTCCTCGGCGGCGCCACCGTCGACCACGCGCTCGAGGCCGCCCACCGCTACGCCGAGAACACCGGCGCGACCCTCATCCACCCCTTCGACCACCGCGACATCGTCGCCGGCCAGGGCACCATCGCCCTCGAGCTGCTCGAGCAGCTCCCCGAGGCGACCACCATCGTCACCTCCGTCGGCGGCGGCGGCCTCATCGCCGGCATCGCCGCCGCGGCCAAGCAGTTGCGCCCCGGCATCCGCGTCATCGGCGTCCAGGCCGACGGCGCCGCCGCCTACCCCGACTCCCTCGCCGCGGGCAAGCCCGTGCGCCTGGAGAAGATGCACACCATCGCCGACGGCATCGCCGTCGGCAAACCCGGTGTAGTCCCCTTCGCCCACATCGAGGGCCTGGTCGACGAGATCGTCACCGTCACCGAGGAGGACATCAGCCGCGCCCTGCTGTCGCTGCTGGAGCGCAACAAACTCGTCGTCGAGCCCGCCGGCGCCACCGCCTACGCCGCCCTGCTCAGCCGCGCGGTCTCCTACGACGGCCCGACCGTCGCGGTGCTCTCGGGAGGCAACATCGACCCGCTGCTGCTCATGCGCCTCATCGAACACGGACTCGCCGCCTCCGGACGGTTCCTGCGCTGCAACCTCCGCTGCCCCGACCGGCCCGGAGCCCTGGCCGCCATCCTCGAACTGGTCGGCGCCTTCGGCGGCAACATCGTCGACGTCTACCACCAGCGGTCCGACCCCCGACTGAGCGTCGGCGAGGTCTCAGTGGACCTCTCGATCGAGACCCGAGGTTCCGAACACGCGACCGAAATCGTTGCGGCACTGCGCGACGCGGACTATTTCTTGACGGTCGCGGGTTCTAGCATCTGAGCCATGCAGAAAAGTCTCGAAGATCTCGTAGAAGCCGGCTGGGCCAAGGCCCTCGCCCCCGTGGCCGACGACGTCGCCAAGATGGGCGAGTTCCTTCGCCGCGAAGTCGCCGACGGCCGCCGCTACCTGCCCGCCGCCGAACACATCCTGCGCGCCTTCCAGCATCCGTTCGACGACGTCAAGGTCATCATCGTCGGCCAGGACCCCTACCCCACCCCCGGGCACGCCATCGGCCTGTCCTTCGCCGTCGCCCCCGACGTGCGCCCCCTGCCCCGCAGCCTCGTCAACATCTTCAACGAGTACCGCGACGACCTCGGTCTCCCGCTCCCGGCCAACGGCGACCTCACTCCCTGGGCCGACCAAGGCGTACTGCTGCTCAACCGCTCCCTGAGCGTCCGCCCCGGCGAACCGGCCTCGCACCGCGGCAAAGGCTGGGAGACCGTCACCGAGCAGGCCATCAAGGCGCTCGCCGAGCGCGGAGGCCCGGCCGTGGCGATCCTCTGGGGCGCCGACGCCCGCAAACTCCGGCCGCTCCTCGGCGCCATCCCCTGCATCGAGTCCGCCCACCCCTCCCCCCTCAGCGCCCGGCGCGGCTTCTTCGGCTCCAAGCCGTTCAGCCGCGCCAACCAGCTCCTGGTCGAACAGGGCGGTGAGCCCGTCGACTGGCGCCTCCCGGCGCTGCAGGAGGCGTGAAGGCTCCGGCTACCGTGGTAGACGTGGAGTTCCTGGCACAAGAATTCGGGCCCGACCGCGACCAAGCGCTCGCCGGTCCGCTCGGACTGTTCATCACCGTCCTGCTCGTCGTCGTGACGGTCATGCTCATCCGCGGGATGAACAAGCACGTACGACGGCTCAACCAGCGACTCGACCGCGAAGCCGCCCTCCAGGCGAACGCCGACGCCGCCGAGACCCCGAGCGAGGGCGGCGCCGGCACCGACCGCGCCTAGAGCGGACCGGACCGATGCCCCGCAGGAACCGCCGCCTCCGCGAACCGGACCGGCGGCGCTCCACCGCCATGGACTCGACCACCGTCGAAGGCCCCGACGGCCGCTTCCAAGTCCGCCGCATCACCGGCTCTGGAGCCGAGAAGCCCTACCGCTGCCCAGGCTGCGACCACATGATCCGCCCCGGAACCCCGCACGTCGTGGCCTGGGCCGACGGCAGCGACGGCGACGACCGCCGCCACTGGCACGCCGGATGCTGGAACGCCCGCGACCGCCGCCGCCCGGGCCACTTCGGTTAGACGCCGAAGCGGACTGCAAGCTGAGGCACAGTCGCTGGAAATCCGAGCGCGCCCCGGGCGATAATGCGTCCCGTGACCCTCATCAGATCAGCGAGCATGCTTCCCGCACGACGGGAGCCGATCACCCTGGAGACCGCCGACGGGCTGAACCTCGTCGGCGAGATCGCCCTGCCCCAGGACGCCGAACCGCAGGCGACCGTCATCTGCGTCCACCCGCTGCCGACCCACGGCGGCATGATGGACTCCCACGTCTTCCGCAAGGCCGCCTGGCGCCTGCCCGCGCTGGCCGACATGGCGGTGCTGCGCTTCAACACCCGCGGCACCGAGTCGCAGCAGGGCAAGAGCGAAGGGGCCTTCGACGGCGGCGTGGGCGAACGCTACGACGTCGCCGCCGCGGTCGAGTACGCCGAGTTCTCCGAGCTGCCGCGCCCGTGGCTCGTCGGCTGGTCCTTCGGCACCGACCTGACCGTCAAGTACGGCCTGGAGCCCGGCGTCGAAGGGGCGATCCTCATGTCCCCGCCGCTGCGCTACTCGACCGACGAGGACCTCTCGCGCTGGGCCGACGACGGCCGGCCTCTGGTGGCCCTCATCCCCGAGAACGACGACTACCTGCAGTACCCGGAGGCCGCGCAGCGCTTCGCGGCCGTCCCGCAGGCCGAGGTCGTCGAGATCGAAGGCGGCGGTCACCTGTGGGTCGGCAAGGCCGAAGAGGCGCTCGACCGGATCGTCGGCCGCATCCTTCCCGACCGGGCCCCGCTGCCGCGCGAATGGGACGGTCCCATGGAGCGCGGCGACACCTCGGCCTACGCCGACAAGACCGTCGCGGCGTTCGGAGGGTTCTTGCCGAAGCCGGGCGAAGAGTAAGCGGCCCTCCCGGTTCGGGGGCTCAATCGCAGCTGAGGAACTCGGCGATGCGGTCGGGCATCATCGGGTCGGAGCAGTCGGTCACCCGCACGAGCTCGCCGCCCTCGACGCGCCACGCCAGGCGCTGCCTCTCGACGAGTCCGTCGCCGCCCGTGCCGCCTCGCCGCTCGACGGTCGCCGCCACGAAATCGTCGCCGGCGCACCAGCTGTCGACCACGGTGCTCTCGCCGATCTGCTCGCTGATCCTTCCGCCGAGCGTGGCCGGGTCGGAGCACACCGACGCCTGCGCCGGGTTCGTCGCCGCGTACGTCGCCAGCGCCGCACCGCCGAGCAGCGCTCCGGTCAGCGCGACGCCCGCCGAAGCGGTCGCGATCTTCCGCAGGCGCGGCCGGATCCCCCCGCGGGCGGCCGGCTGCGGCCGGTACGGGGCCAGCTCGGTCGACATCGACACGGTGACCGGGCGCAGCCGCCGGCGCGGCAAAAGGCCCGCCGAGACTTCGGCGGGCTTGTAGCCGGGCGCGCGTGGGCCGGTCAGGTCGAGGCGAGTGAGCCGCTCCCGCAGGGCCTCGGAGGTCGGCCGCCGTCTCGGGTCGGGATGGAGCGCGGCGCCGATGAAGTCGGTGAGTTCGGTGGGGACGCCGGGGATGTGCGGCACCGGTGCGGCGCGGACGAGCGGGTCGGCCACGTCCTCGCGGCCCGAGCGGACCCACGGCAGGCGCCCGCCGAGCGCGGCGTAAAGGACTGTGGCGAGCGCGTACACGTCGCCGGCGGGGCTGGCGGCGACTTCGCCGGCCACCGCGGCGTCCAGGTGCTCGGGCGCGGTGTACGGGCTAGGCGGCAGCGGTGCGGCGAGCACGGGCGCGGACATGTCGTAGGCGGTCAGCTGCAGCAGCCGGCCGGGCCCGACCAGGATGTGGCCGGGCTGGATGGCGCCGTGGATGAGTCCGGCGCGGTGGTAGACGGCCACGGCGTCGCTCAGCGCCACGCCGAGCGCCCGCACCTGTCCGGCGGGCATGGGGCCCTGCTCGGCCAGCAGGTCGGCCAGGGTGCGCCTGGTGGCGCCGACGGCCAGGTAGGGGCGGCCGTTCTCGGTCAGGCCGGCCGCGCTGCACCGGGAGAGGTGCGGGTGCGCCGCCAGGCCGGTGAGTTTGGAGGCCCACTCGAGGAAGACTTCGCGGCGGGAGCCGTCGACGCGCTCATGGGCGACGGTCACGCACAGGAGGTTGGTGGGGTCGGAGGCGACGATGCCGCTGAAGACGCTGCATACCGGATCGCGATGCAGTAAACGGTCGACGGTGGCGGCGCCGACGGTCGTCGTGCTCGACATGTTCACCTCCTTGGCGAGGCCGTGCGAACGGGCGGCGTGATTTGCCACCAAATGTGAGGCTATCCCATCCGAACGGTCGAGTGGTAGTCGCCCGTGGGGATGTGGCACGAACGGGTGGCGTGCCGGCGACGCATGGTCAGGGGTACTGCTCCCATGTTGCCTGATGTACCCAGTGCGGCTCAAGTGTCTGGTTGGGAGTGCAACGATTCGGACACGAGAACCCTCCGGTGTTGACGCTTGTGGAAAAACGTTGAAGCATCGATGAGGTCTTGACCCCAGGGTGGTGCGGTTGGATACCGATCACATCGCCCGGTACGAAGGAGTACGACTACACATGAACGTCAATCGACGGCGTCTCTTCGCCGGCCTCGCCGGCACCGCGGCGCTCTCCCTCACGATGACCGCCTGCGCGTCCGGAGACGAGGGCTCCGACGGCGACGGCGACGGTGGCGGCGGCCGAGTCGGGATCGCCATGCCCACCCAGACCTCTGAACGCTGGATCGACGACGGCAACAACCTGGTCTCCGAATTCGAGGCCGCCGGTTTCGAGACGGACCTCCAGTTCGCCGGTGACGACGTCGGCAAGCAGGTCGACCAGATCGAGAACATGATCACGCAGGGTGCCGACGTACTGGTCATCGCGGCGATCGACAACCAGTCGCTCAACGGCGTGCTGGCCCAGGCCAAGGACGAGGACGTCACCGTCATCGCCTACGACCGCCTGATCCGCGAGACCGAGGACGTCGACTACTACGCGACCTTCGACAACTTCCAGGTCGGCGTGCTCCAGGCCCAGTCGATCCTCGACGGCCTGGACGTCGAGAACCAGGAGGGCCCGTTCAACATCGAGCTGTTCGCCGGCTCGCTGGACGACAACAACGCCTTCTTCTTCTTCGACGGCGCCATGTCGGTCCTCCAGCCCTTGATCGACGACGGCACTCTCGTGGTCAAGTCCGGTGAGACCGACATCAACACCGTGGCCACCGAGCGCTGGGACGGCGAGCTCGCGCAGAGCCGCATGGACAACCTGCTGAGCACCCACTACTCGGATGACCAGGTCGACGCCGTACTGTCGCCGTACGACGGCATCAGCCGCGGCATCATCGCCTCGCTGGAGAGCAACGGCTACGCCTCCGACGAGCTGCCGGTCATCTCCGGCCAGGACGCCGAGGTCGCCTCGGTCCAGATGATCATCGAGGGCCGCCAGACCGCCACGATCTTCAAGGACACCCGCGAGCTGGCCAGTGTCACCGTGGAGATGGTCGTCGACATCCTCAACGGCGAGGAGCCCGAGGTCACCGACACCGAGACGTACGACAACGGCGTCAAGGTGGTCCCGTCCAACCTGCTGACTCCGCACATCGTGACCGTTGAGAACTACGAGGAGCTTCTGGTCGACTCCGGCTACATCGACGCCGCCGAGCTCGAGTAGTCGCCGCCGCGCCCGACGCGTGCCCCTCGACGGGGCGCCCCGCGAGAGCGGGGCGCCCCCCGAACCTCTCTCTCCAGAGCAGCCTCATTCCAAATAGGACCAAGTCATGTCTGAAGCCATCCTCCGGATGCGGGGGATCACCAAGCGATTCCCGGGCGTACTCGCGCTCGACGACGTCGACATGCGGGTCGAGCGGGCCACCATCCACGCTCTCGTGGGCGAGAACGGAGCCGGCAAGTCGACGCTGATGAAGATCCTCTCCGGGGTCTACCCCCACGGGGAGTTCGAAGGCGTCATCGAGCTCGAAGGCCGCCCCGCCCGATTCCGCGGCATCCGCGACTCCGAGAACGCCGGCGTCGCGATCATCCACCAAGAGCTCGCCCTCGTGCCCGAACTGTCCATCGCCGAGAACATCTTCCTCGGCAACGAACAGGCCCGACGCGGCGTCATCTCCTGGAACCGCACCAACGCCGTCGCCGCCGACCTCATGGCCAAGGTCGGCCTCTCCGACAGCCCGCGGACCCTGGTCGAGAACATCGGCGTCGGCAAGCAGCAGCTGGTCGAGATCGCCAAGGCCCTCTCCAAGCAGGTCAAACTGCTGATCCTCGACGAACCCACCGCCGCCCTCAACGACTCCGACTCCCAGAACCTGCTGAACCTGCTCCGAGCGCTGCGCGACGAGGGCGTCACCTGCATCCTCATCTCGCACAAGCTCGGCGAAGTCCTCTCGGTCGCCGACGCGATCACCGTCCTGCGCGACGGCAAGACCATCGAGACGCTCGACACCGCCACCGACGACGTCGACGAGGACCGCCTCATCAAGTCCATGGTCGGCCGGGACCTCGAGCACCTCTTCCCGCCGCACACGCCCGACATCGGAGAGACCTTCTTCGAAGTCAAGGACTGGACCGTCCACCACCCGGAGCACCGCGACCGCGTCGTCGTGCACGGCGCCGAGCTGTCGGTCGCCCGCGGCGAGGTCGTCGGCCTCGCCGGACTCATGGGCGCCGGACGCACCGAATTCGCCATGAGCCTGTTCGGCCGCTCCTGGGGCAGCCACATCCACGGCGAGATCCACCTCGACGGCAAGCGGCTGCGAATCCACAGCGTCGCCGACGCCATCGACGCGGGCATCGCCTACGCCACCGAGGACCGCAAGCAGTACGGCCTGCACCTCGACTACGACCTGCGGCAGAACTTCACCCTCGCCGGCATCCGCAAGGTCTCCAGAGGCGGCGTGATCGACCAGCACCGGGTCACCTCCGTCGCCGAGGAACTCCGGTCCAACTTCGGCGTCAAGACCCCGTCGGTGTTCCAGATCGCCGGCAACCTCTCCGGCGGCAACCAGCAGAAGGTCGTGCTCGGGAAGTGGGTCTTCACCGAGCCCGAGCTCCTGATCCTCGACGAGCCGACCCGAGGCATCGACGTCGGCGCGAAATACGAGATCTACGAGCTGATCCACGAACTGGTCGACCAGGGCAAGGGGGTCCTCATGATCTCCTCCGAGCTGCCCGAACTGCTCGGCATGTGCGACCGGATCTACGCCATGAGCGCCGGACACATCACCGGCCAGGTCGACCGCGAAAACGCCACCCAGGAGGAACTGATGCGCTTGATGACACTCGAGACCGCCAAGGGAGGAGTGGAACTGTGAGCATGCTCAGAAGCGCCTTCGACGCCGTGCGCGGGGCGAACCTGCGCCAGTACGGCATGGTCATCGCCCTGGTGTTCATCATGCTGCTCTTCCAGGTCTTGGAGGTCATGAAGCTCGACCAGAACTTCCTGACCCCCCGCAACATCACCAACGCGATCGTCCAGAACTCCTTCATCCTCATCCTCGCGATCGGGATGATGATGGTCATCGTCAACGGCCACATCGACCTGTCGGTCGGGTCGGTCCTGGCCTTCACCGGCGCCGTATCGGCCATCGCGCTCTCCAACTGGGGCATGCCGTGGTACCTGGCGGTGCTCGCGGCCGTCGTCACCGGCGCCCTCATCGGCGTGTGGCAGGGATTCTGGATCGCCTACGTGCGAATACCGGCGTTCATCGTGACCCTCGCGGGCATGCTGCTGTTCCGCGGCCTGACGCTGTGGGTCCTGGAGGCCAAGACCATCTCCATCCGCTCCGAGGAGTTCCGGATGCTCGGCTCGGGCTACTGGTTCCAGGACTCCCAGATCGCCGGCTACCACCTGCCGACCCTCCTGATCGGCGTCATCGGGGCCGCGCTCATCGTCTGGACGCAGTCCGCCGGCCGCCGCAACGCCATCCGCAACCGCATCGAGACCGGCTCCGCGGTCACCTGGGCGATCAAGACCGTCCTGCTGGCCGCGGCCGCCCTCGGCGGCGCCCTGGTCCTGGCCGCCTACCGGGGCCTGCCGGTCATCGGCATCATCCTGGTGGTGCTGGTCCTGATCTACACCTTCGTCGCCAACCGGACCGTGTTCGGCCGCCACATCTACGCGGGCGGCGGCAACGAGAAGGCCGCGGCGCTCTCGGGCGTGAAGACCAAGCAGACGAGCTTCTGGGTCTTCGTGAACATGGGCGCGCTGGCCGGCCTGGCCGGCGTGGTCTTCACCGCCCGCCTCCAGTCGGCCACGCCGGACGCCGGCGAGATGTTCGAGCTGCACGCCATCGCCTCGTCGTTCATCGGCGGCGCGTCCATGAGCGGCGGCGTCGGCACCATCATCGGCGCGGTCATCGGCGGCCTGGTCATGGGCGTCATGAACCAGGGCATGTCGATCCTGTCGGTCGGCCAGGACCTCCAGAGCGTCATCCTCGGCCTGGTCGTGCTCGCCGCGGTGTTCTTCGACGTGTGGAACAAGAAGCGCGCCTCCGGGCCGATCGTGGGCACCACCCCGGGCGGCTCCGGCGAGGCCAAGCGCCGCGGCAAGGGGCCCGACGACTCGGACCCGACCGGCGGCAAGCCCAAGGACAAGGAACCCGAACCGGCCGGCGTGAAGTAAGCGCCGCCCGGCAGTCACGAAGCAGGGCCCGTACCGCTCGCGGTACGGGCCCTGCTCTCGCATGTGCTCACGATTTGCTCGAGGACGGCACCTTCGCGGACTCCGATTCGTTCTCGTCGTCGGCCTGCGGCCCGGAGCGCTTCTTGCCGGTGGCGCCCGCGGACTTCGAGTTGCCCGTGCCGCCCGCGGGCTTCGAGCCGTCCGAGGAGGGCTTGTCGCCGCCTGACCGGGCCTGCTCGCGCAGTTTCTGCGCCTGGGCGTGCGCGGTCTGAAGGATGCCCTCGGCGTCCCGGCGGGCGCGCTCCTTGGCCTCCTTGGTCAGCTCCTCGGCGCGGCGCTTGGCCGTCGCGACGCGCTTCTCGGCCTCGGCGACGTACTCGTCGCGCTCGGTCCGGACCTGCTCGGCGTCCTGTTCGGCCTCCCGCAGCAGCCGCTCGGCCTCGGCTTTGGCCTCGGCCAGGAGGCGCTCCTTCTCGCTCTCGATCTGCTCGAGCTCGGTCCGGGCCTTCTGGGTCGCCTGCTGCGCCCGCTCGCGGTCGGCCTCGGCCTCGGCGCGCAGCCGCTCGGCCTCGGTTTCGGCCTCGGCCGTCACCTGCTCGGCCCGCCGGGCCGCTTCCGCGGTGATCCGCTCGGCCTCGCCGGCGGCCTCCTCGCGCATCTTCGCGATCGCGGCCTCGGTCTCCTCGGAGAGCCTGCGCGCGGCCTCGGCGGCCTTCTCGCGTTCGGCGCGGCCGGATTCGGCCGCCTCCTCGCGGAGCCGCAGCGCCTTGGCCTCGGACTCCTCGGTGACCTTCCGGGCCCGCTCGTCGGCCTCGGCGGTGAGCTTCTCGGCGCGTTCGGCGGCCTCCTCGGCGAGCGCCTCAGCTTCGGCGGCCGCCTCTTCGACGCGCCGCTGCGCCTCCTGACGCACCCGCTTGGCCTCGTCGGCGGCCTCCGTGCGCGTCAGCGTCGCCTGGTCGGCCGCCTCCGCCCGCACGCGGGTGGCCTCGTTCTCGGCCTCGGTGCGCACCGTCTGCGCGAACGTCTCGGTCTCCTGCTTGAAGCGCTCGAGGTTCTCGACCGTCTCGGTGCGGAGCCGCTCCATTTCGGCCTCGGCTTCGGCCCGCTTGCGCTCGGCTTCGGCCTCGGCCTCGGCGATGATGCGGTCGGCCTTCTCGCGGGCGTCGGCGACGGTCTGCTCGGCCTCCAGCGCCGCGTCGTCCTTGAGCTGCTGGGCCTCTGTGCGCAGGCGCTCCACGTGCGCGACCAGCTGCCGGGTCTGCTCGTCGGCGGCGGCACGCTTGTTCTCGGCGTCCTGCTCGGCCTCGGCCACGAGGGCCGCGGCCCGCTCCTTGGCCTGGTCCACCAGGGCCTGGGCCTCGCGGGCCCGCTTGTTCATCTCGGCGTCGAGGATCGCCCGCCGGTCGGCCTCGGCCTTCTCGGCGGCGGCGCGGCGCGCCTTCAACGTGGTCTCGAAGTCCTTGCGGGCCGCCTCGATCTGCGCCTCGGCCTGATGCAGCTTCTGCGCGGCGTGGCGGTGCAGCTCCTCGGTCTCGGCCCGGGCGTTCGCCTTGATGTCGGCGGCCTGCTCCTCGGCGAGGGTGAGCATGTGCTCGATCTTCACACCCAAGTGCCGGTAGGAGGCCTTGTCTCCGGCCGCCGAGCGGCGGCGCATCTCCTGTATCTGCGCCTGCAGCTGCTGCACCTGCAGCGCGAGCCGCTCGATCTGGGCCTCCGCCTTGGCTCTCTCGGCGACGGCCGTGTCGCGTTCGAACTCCAGCCGATCGATCGCGCTGTCGACCTGCTTCTTGTCGTAACCGCGAAGCGCGGTCTCGAAGCCGCTGTCCATCTGCTGGGCGTCGGTGAAACCCCTCAGCAGATCACTGTCGTCGCCCAGTCTCTTGTCGCGCGCCATACCCTCATCCTCACATAAGCCGCGTCCCGCGGCCCCGGATCGGATTCCGGGGCGGCGGGACGCGGCCGAAGCCGTGGTTCCTCCACCGTCGACCTGAGCCGACGCCAATGCGCCGCTATTACGACGGTAACGCGGATTCGCCAGCTTTTACTCCTTGTCGCCCTTATCTCCGAGGTCCGCTCCCGGGAAATTGCCCATCATGCCCGACAGGGTCTGGGTCATGTTGCGCAGCGTCGCCTGGACCTCGTCGCGCTTGGCGGTGAGCTCGGCGACCTTGTCCTCGGCCTCCTTGGTGACGCGCTCGGCGTCGGACTTGGCGTCCGAGAGCAGCCGCTCGGCCTCGGCCTTCGCGTCGGACACGAGCTTCGAGGCGTCCTTCTTGGCCTTCGAAGTGGTCTCCTCGGCGTAGGTGTCGGCCTCGTTGCGCTTCTCTTCGCCGCGCGTCTCGGCGGACTTGGCGCGCTCCTCGGCGTCGCGGGCGCGGTTCTCGGCGTCGGAGACCAGCTTCTGGGTCTCGGCGACGGCGCGGGCGTGGCGCTCGGACTCCTCGCGCTCGGCCTTCTCCTTGCGCTCGGCCAGTTCGAGGTCGAGAGCCTGGAGGTCCTTGTCGCGCTTCTCCTTCGCTTCGGCGAAGAGCTTCGCGGCCTCGGCGCGCTTCTCCTCGGCCTCGCGGGCGGCCTTGGCGCGCAGTTGGGTGATCTCCCGGTCGGCGGTGGCGCGCATGGTGGCGACCTCGCGCTCGACCGAGGCCTTCAGCTCGGCGACCTCGTGGCCGGTGGCCGTCCGCAGCTGCTTGGTCTCGCGCTCGGCGTCGGCGCGCAGGGTCTCGCATTCGCGGCGGGCGTTGGTCCGCAGTTCGGCGACCTCGCGCTCGACCTGAGTGCGCAGCGTGGTCGCCTCGCGCTCGGCGTTCTGCTTGAGGTTCTGGGCTTCGGCGCGGGCGGCGTCGGTGATCTCGCGCGACTCGAGGCGGGCTGCCGACAGGATGCCCTCGGTCTCTCGCTTGGCCTCGGCGCGGTGCTCGTTGGCCTGCTCCTCGGCGAGACGGAGGATCTGCTCGACGCGGGTTCCGAGCCCCGACAGGGTGGGTTTGGAGTTCTCCTCGAGCTGCTTGGACTGCTCGTTCAAGCGCTGCTCGAGGCCCTGGATGCGCTGCTCGGCCTGGCGGAGGCGACGCTGGGCGTCGGTCATCCGCTGCTCGGCCTCGGTGCGCTGCTGCTCGGTCTGCGTCAGCTTCGCCAGGTGCTTCTGGATGTAGTCATCCACCTGGTGCCTGTCGTAACCCCGCAACTGCACGGGGAATTCCGGCACCGATTGGTCGTTGTCGAAAAAGGTACTGTTGGAGGGCTGCTGCGACATGGCCTAATAGTTGCAGATGCACCGGGCCCTGTCGACAGCAAGGTCAGGGGTTTCGGGAGCCATGCTCACCTGCCACTCCGGTCGCAAAAGCGGCGAAGTCCCTGAACTGACACAGAAGTTCGCCCGAGTCACCGGCGCCGCGCCTCCGGGCCGCGGTCGGGGACCCGACACCGCGCCGTCAGGCCGGCTCGACGAGCTCCACCAGCACGCCGCCGGCGTCCTTCGGATGCACGAAGTTGATCCGACTCCCGGCCGTGCCGGCCCGAGGCGAGTCGTACAGCAGCCGCGCCCCCCGGCCCCGCAGCGCCTCGGACGCGGCCTCCACGTCCTCGACGGTGAACGCCAGCTGCTGGAGCCCGGGCCCCTGCCTGTCGAGGAACTTCGCGATCGGCGAGTCGTCGCCCAGCGGCGCCAGCAGCTGCACCTGCGCGCCGCCCTCGGGCCAGGCCACCATCACCTCGACCACGCCCTGGGCCTCGTTGACCTCGCGGTGGACCGCCTCGCCGCCGAGCGTGCCGACGTACAAGTCGAGTGCTCTGTCGAGGTCCGGCACCGCCACGCCCACGTGGTCGATGCGCCGAATTCCGATCCCATCCGAAAGCGTCATACCATCGAGCTTATCGACCAACGGAGGTCCACATGAACGACAGCATCGTCATCCTCGCCGCCGCCCGCACACCCATCGGGCGGCTGGGAGGCGCCCTGGCCGACGTGCCCGCCACCGATCTGGCGGGCACCGCGATCAGAGCCGCACTCGAACGGGCCGGCGTCGCACCCGACCGGGTCGACCAGGTCATCCTCGGCCAAGTCCTGTCCGCCGGATGCGGACAGAACCCCGCCCGACAGGCCGCCGTGGCCGCCGGGCTGCCGATGCGGGTGCCCTCGATGTCGGTCAACAAGGTCTGCCTCTCGGGCATGACCGCGATCGGCCTGGCCGACCAGCTGCTGCGCGGCGGCGCCGCCGACGTCATCGTCGCCGGGGGCATGGAATCGATGAGCCGCGCGCCCCACCTGCTGCCCGGGTCGCGGCGCGGCTTCAAGTACGGCGACGCCGTGCTCATCGACCACCTGGCCCACGACGGCCTCACCGACGCCTACGACGGCATCTCCATGGGGGAGTCCACCGAACGCCACCTGGGCTCGAAGGACTTCATCACGCGTGCCGCCCAGGACGAGTACGCCGCCGGCAGCCACCAGCGCGCGGCCAAGGCCGCCGAACGCCTCGCCGAGGAGATCACGCCGGTCGAGACCCGGCGCGGCCTGGTCGACGCCGACGAAGGCATCCGGCCCGAGTCCACTCCCGAGACGCTCGGTCGGCTGCGCCCGGCCTTCACCGAGAACGGCACCATCACCGCCGGGACCGCCTCCCAGATCTCCGACGGCGCTTCGGCGCTGGTCCTGACCCGCAAGTCCGTGGCCGAGGCGGCCGGCTGGCCGTACGAGGCGGAGATCCTGGCCTGGGGGACCGTGGCGGGCCCGGACAACTCCCTGCTCGACCAGCCGGCCGGTGCCATCGGCCAGGCGCTCGAGAAGGCCGGAGCGTCCGTCGACGACCTGGACGTGGTGGAGATCAACGAGGCGTTCGCCGCCGTGGTCCTGTCCTCGGCGAGAACCCTGGGCCTCGACCTGGAGCGGGTCAACCCCGACGGCGGCGCGATCGCGCTCGGCCACCCGATCGGCGCTTCGGGCGCCCGCATGGTCCTGTCGCTCTCCCGCCAGCTCGGCTCCGGCCGGATCGGCGCGGCGGGCCTGTGCGGCGGCGGAGGCCAGGGCGACGCGATCATCCTCAGAGGAGCCTGATGCGCGTCGGCGACATGGTGGCCGCGGCCCGCACCGGCAACCGGCGGGCCGTGGCCCGGCTCTTGACCGCCGTGGAGAACCAGGCTGCCGAGACCGTCGAGATCGCCGCCGCCACCAAAGGCGGCGACGCGACGATCGTCGGCGTGACCGGCTCGCCCGGCGTCGGCAAGTCGACGCTCGTGTCCGCGCTCATCGGCGCCTGGCGCGCCTCGGGCCTGCGCGTGGCCGTGCTGGCGGTGGACCCCTCCAGCCCCTTCAGCGGCGGCGCGATCCTCGGCGACCGCGTCCGCATGGCCGACCACGCTCTCGACGACGGCGTCTACATCCGCTCGGTGGCCACCCGCGGCCACCTCGGCGGCCTCGCGGCCACCACCGGCGCGGGCGTGCGGCTGCTCGAAGGCCTCGGCTTCGACGTGGTCGTCGTCGAGACCGTCGGCGTCGGCCAGGCCGAAGTCGAGATCGCCAGCCTCGCCGACACGACGCTGCTGCTGCTGGCTCCCGGCATGGGCGACGCGATCCAGGCCGTCAAGGCCGGCGTGGTCGAGATCGCCGACGTCTACGTCGTCAACAAGGCCGACCGTCCAGGAGCCGACGCCGCCGTGCGCGACATGCGCGCCATGATGTCGCTGGTCAAACGCGAGCCCGGCGAGTGGCGGCAGCCGATCGTCAAGACCGTCGCCCAAGACGGCGGCGGCATCGACGAGCTGGTGGCCGCCATCGCCAAGCACCGCGACTGGCTCTCGGGGGCCGACCGGCTCTCGGTCCGGCGCCGCGAGCGCGCCGCCGCCGAGATCCGGGCCGTGGTCGACGCCGAACTGCGACGCCGCTACCGGGTCACCGACGCGCTCGCCGCGGGCGTCGCCGACGGGGACATCGACGTCGCCGAGGCCTCCAGAAGGGTCCTCAGCGGCGAATTCCGGGAGCCGTGAGCTGCACCGCCCAAACCGCTTCGACACGGTCGCGGCGGTCTCCTTACACTGGGCATGTGACAGACGCAGCGAAGCAGACGCCGACCCGGACCACCCACCTGCCGAAGACCTACGCGCCCGCGGACGTAGAGGCGCGGCGCTACGCAGGCTGGGTATCCGACGGTCGCTTCAAGGCTGCCGACGACTCCGATCGCGACCCCTACTGCATCGTGATCCCGCCGCCGAACGTGACCGGCCAGCTCCACTTGGGGCACGCCCTGAACCACACGCTCATCGACGCCGTGGTGCGCCGCGAGCGCATGCGCGGCAAGGAGGCCCTGTTCCTGCCCGGCACCGACCACGCCGGCATCTCCACGCAGAACGTCGTCGAGCGCAAGATCGCCGACGAGGAGGGCCTGTCCCGTCACGACCTGGGCCGCGAGGCCTTCGTCGAGCGCGTGTGGCAGTGGAAGGAGGTCTACCACGACCGGATCTCCTCCCAGATGAAGAAGATCGGCGACGGCGTCGACTGGGACCGCGAGCGGTTCACCCTCGACGAGGGCCTGTCGAAGGCGGTCCAGACGATCTTCAAGCGCCTCTACGACGACAACATGATCTACCGCGCCGAGCGCATCATCAACTGGTGCCCCAGGTGCATGACCGCCCTGTCGGACATCGAAGTGGAGCACTCCGACGACGCCGGCGAGCTGGTCAGCATGCGCTACGGCGACGGCGACGACGCCATCGTGGTGGCCACCACGCGCCTGGAGACGATGCTCGGCGACACCGCCGTGGCCGTCCACCCCGACGACGAGCGCTACTCGCACCTGCTCGGCAAGACCGTCGAGGTGCCGTTCACCGGCCGCCGCATCCCGATCGTCGCCGACTCCCACGTCGATCCCGAGTTCGGGACCGGCGCGGTCAAGGTGACCCCCGCCCACGACCCGAACGACTTCGCGATCGGGCAGCGCCACGACCTCGACGCACCGCTGATCATGGACGAGCGCGGCGTGATCACCGCGCACGGCCCGTTCGAGGGCCTCGACCGCTTCGAGGCCCGAGGCGCGATCGCCGCGGCGCTGCGCGCCGAAGGCCGCGTCGTCTCCGAGAAGCGGCCCTACGTGCACGCGGTCGGCCACTGCCAGCGCTGCGACACCGCCGTGGAGCCGCGCTTGTCGAAGCAGTGGTTCGTGAAGGTCGAGCGCCTCGGCAAGGGCGCCGGCGACGCGGTGCGCTCCGGGGAGACCAAGATCTACCCGCCGGAGATGGAGAAGCGCTACTTCTCGTGGGTCGACAACCTGCTCGACTGGTGCATCTCCCGCCAGCTGTGGTGGGGCCACCGGATCCCGATCTGGTACGGGCCCGACGGCGAAGAGGTCTGCGTCGGCCCCGGCGAGGAGGCCCCCGAAGGCTACGTCCAGGACCCGGACGTGCTCGACACGTGGTTCTCCTCGGCGCTGTGGCCGTTCTCGACGCTCGGCTGGCCCGAGCAGACGCCCGCGCTGGAGAAGTTCTATCCGACCGCGTCGCTGATCACCGCGCAGGACATCATCTTCTTCTGGGTCGCCAGGATGATGATGTTCGGGACCTACGCCATGGGCCGGGCCCCGTTCGGCGAGGTGTTCTTCCACGGCCTCATCCGCGACAAGCACGGCAAGAAGATGTCGAAGTCCTCGGGCAACGGCATCGACCCGCTCGAGGTGGTCGACACCTACGGGGCCGACGCGCTGCGGTTCATGCTGACCCGCGACGCCCAGCCCGGCGCCGACAACATCGCCTCGATCGAGCTGGCCGAGATCAGCCGGAACTTCTGCAACAAGCTGTGGAACGGCACCCGGTTCGCGCTCATGAGCGGCGCCACCGTCGAAGGCGACCTGCCGACCGGGCTCTCGCTGATCGACCGGTGGATCCTCTCCCGCCTCTCGCGCACGATCACCGCCGTCGACGAGTACTTCGAGCAGTACGAGTTCGCCAAGGCGATGGACGCGCTCTACCACTTCGCGTGGGACGACGTCTTCGACTGGTACCTCGAGCTGACCAAGCCGGTCCTCGCCGAAGGCGGGCAGGCCGCCGAAGACACGCGCCGCGTCCTGGGCCACGTGTTCGACCGGCTGCTGCGGCTGCTGCACCCGGTGATCCCGTTCGTCACCGAGGAGCTCTGGCTCGAGCTCACCGGCGGCGAAGCCCGCGGCGAATCGCCCACCCGTCGCCCCACCCACAGCCCCAAACCGGAGGGGCATAGCCCCGCCCCATCCCTCACCGTCGCCGCCTGGCCGGCGGCCGATGAGCCCGACGCCGACGCCGAGCGGCTCGTGTCGGCCCTGCAGCACCTCGTGGTCGAGGTGCGGCGCTTCCGCTCCGACCAGGGCGTCAAACCCAGCCAGTCGGTGGCCGCGCGCCTGACCGGTCTCGAAGCGGCCGGCCTGGCCGACCAGGAGGGCCTCGTCCGCGCCTTCGCGAAGCTCGACGAGCCCGCCGGCGACTTCTCGCCCACCGCCGAACTCGCCGTCTCCGACCAGATCTCGGTCGCGCTCGACACCTCCGGCACGATCGACGTCGCCGCCGAGCGCGCCCGCCTCGAGAAGGCCCTCAAAGCCGCGCAGAAGGAGCTCGACGGCACGACCAAGAAGCTCGGCAACGAGGCGTTCCTCGCCAAGGCGCCCGATGCCGTGGTCGAGAAGATCCGCACCCGCAAGGCCACCGCCGAGGCCGACATCGCGCGGGTCACCGCGCAGCTGGAACGCCTGCGCTAGACGAAGCCGGCCAGGGCGGCCGCCCGCAGTGGACGGCCGCCCTTCGTTAAAGGGGGACAACACGGTGAACGCCGAACTGGCGCAGGTCGAGGCCGCGCTCGAAGCCCGCGGGTTCTCCCGCTGGGACTTCACGCTCGACCGGATCAAAGCGCTGCTGGACATGATGGGCGACCCGCAGCGGGCCTTCAGGTCCGTCCACATCACCGGCACCAACGGCAAGACCTCGACCACCCGCATGATCGAGCGGCTCGTGCGCGGGCACGAACTGCGCACCGGCATGTTCACCTCGCCGCACCTGGACAACGTGACCGAGCGGATCTGCATCGACGGCCGACCGATCGCCGCCGACCGGCTCGCCGCGACCTACTACGAGATCGCGCCGCTGGCCGACCTCGTCGACGCCCAGTTCGAGGAGTCGCTCACCTACTTCGAGATGACCGTCGCCCTCGCCATGAGCGCCTTCGCCGACACCCCGATCGACGTCGGCGTCGTCGAAGTCGGACTGGGAGGCGAGACCGACTCGACGAACATTCTGGGCGCCGAAGTCGCGGTCATCAGCCCGATCGCGATCGACCACACCAAGTGGCTCGGCAACACCATCGAAGAGATCGCCACCATGAAGGCCGGCATCGTCCACGAAGGCGCCACCCTCGTCACCTCCGCGCAGGACCGCAACGCGATGGGCCCGCTGCTGCGCCGCGCCAAAGCCGTCGGCGCCAGGCTCGTCGCCGAAGGCCGCGGCTTCGAGGTCACCGCCCGCGAAGTCGCCGTCGGCGGACAGCAGATCACCGTCGAGACCAAAGCCGCCCGCTACGAGGACCTCTTCCTGCCGCTCCACGGCGAATACCAGGCCCACAACGCCGCGCTCGCCCTGGCCGCCGTCGAAGTCCTCCTCGGCGCCGGCGAACCGAAGGCCCTCGACGCGCAGATCGTCGGCGAGGCCTTCGCCGACTTCGACTCCCCGGGCCGCCTCGAAGTCGTCCGCACCGCCCCGACCGTCATCCTCGACGCCGCCCACAACCCGGCCGGCATGGAGGCCATGACCCGGGCCGTCGACGAGGAGTTCAACTTCCGCAAACTCGTGGCCGTCGTCGGCATGCTCGCCGACAAGGAGACCGACCACATGCTCGAACTGCTCGACCCGATCGTCGACGAAGTCGTGGTCACCAGGTCCTCCTCCGACCGCTCGCTGCCGGCCGCGACCCTCGGCAAGACCGCCCGCGAGATCCTCGGCGAAGAACGGGTCACGGTCCTGCCGCACCTGTCGGACGCGATCGCCCGCGCGATCGAACTGGCCGAAGAGGCCGACGACGTCTACGAATCGGGAGGCGGCGTGCTCATCACCGGCTCGGTGTTCACCGTCGCCGACGCCCGGAAACTGCTGGTGAAGCGCCGTGGCTGAACCCGGACCCGCCCCGTCGGGCCTGCGCGACCCCGAGCGCGCCGCCCGCGGCCTGGCCGCGCTCGCGCTCGCCTTCGAGGCGCTGGCACTGCTGCTCGCGATCGTCCCGATGAACATCCTGCTCGACGACGCCACCGTCGCGATCACCGCCGTCCTCGTCCTGGCCGCCGCCTGCGTCGTCCTGGCGGGCATGGCCAAGCGCCCGTGGGTCTGGCCGGCCGGAGCGGTCGTCCAGGTCGGACTCATAGCCTGCTGGTTCCTCCACTGGTCGCTCGGCGCCGCGGGCGTCGTCTTCGGCCTGGTGTGGCTCTACTGCTGGCACGTCGCCCGGCAGCTGCGGAAGCCGCCGCAGCGATGACCGTGCGACTGAAGACCGAACGGCTGCTGCTGCGGCCCTTCACCGAAGCCGACCTCGAGCCGTTCGCCGAGATCAACGCCGACCCCGAGGTCATGCGGTTCATCGGCGACGGGCGGCTGCGGACGCTCGAACAGACCCGGACCGGCCTCGAGAAGACGATCAAGCACTGGGACGAGACCGGCTGGGGCACCTTCGCGGTGTGCCTGGCCGACACCGGCGAGCTGATCGGCTTCGCCGCGCTGGCCGTGCCCGAGTTCCTGCCCGAGATCCTCCCGGCGGTCGAGGTCGGCTGGCGCCTCAAGCGGAGCCGCTGGGGAGCCGGATACGCCCCCGAGGCCGCCCGTGAGGCGATCCGCTTCGCATTCGAGGAGATGGGCCTGGACCGCCTCGTCTCATGCATTCACAGCGACAACGCCGCTTCGGTCCGCGTGGCCGAGAAACTCGGCATGACCCTGGAACGCGAGACGACCGTGCCGGGACTCGAGGTGCCCTGCAAGGTCTACGAGATCCGCCGCTGAGCGCCCTCAGCGCTCGCGGTGCTCGGTGATGGCCAGGCCGTGGCCGTCGGGGTCGCGGAAGGCCGCGGCCCGCAGCTCGTAGTGCTGGCCGAGCAGCGCGGTGCGCGGCAGGTGCAGGAACTCCACGCCCGCCGCGTTCAGCTCGGCGAACGCGGCGTCGATGTCGCCGACCTCGAACGTCAGGTGCATGACGCCGGTCTCGCCGGGCGGGGCGTCGGGCCGCTCCCACAGGAGGATCTTCCCGAACCCGGCCTCGAGGACGGCGGCTTCGTCGGTCCGGTCGGTGATGGCCAGTCCCAGTGCGTCGGTGTAGAACTCGACCGACCGCTGTAGGTCGGCGACGATGAGCGTCGCGGCCACCTCGGTGACGTCGGTGTTCTTGAACCGCTGCTCCGACAACAGCAGTTCCGACAGGTCGTCGGGGACGGGTCCGCCCTCCGGCGAGGAGCGCTGCCGGGGCGGCGCGGGGACCCGGCCCTCGGGGAGCGGCCGGCTCTCCGGCGGTTCGGGCTCGGCCCGCGGTGGCGGCTCGACCGGGGCCACGATGGTCCGCGGTGCCGACGACTCGGCCGCCGCGGTCGCCGACCCGGTGCTCTCGTGCGCCGGCGGTTCTGGAGGCGGGCTCGGTGCGGCCTCCGGCTCGCGCGGTGCAGGCGGTTCAGGTGCCGCCTCCGGTTCGCGTTGCTCAGGCGCGGCCTTGGGAGGCTCGGCGGGCGGCGCCTCCCGTTCAGGCGGCTCGAAGAGGTCCTCCAGTGTGTCCAGCGACGGCTCGCCTTCCGGTGCGGCCCTGGGATGCGGAGGGTCGTCCTCCACGATCAGGTCCTCCAGCCGGTGCTCGCCGATCACCGGCGGCGCGGGCACCGGCTGCGGGAACCGCCGCGCCGAATGCTCGATGGTCACGAACGTGATGACCCCGGCCAGGCACAGGAACGCCAGGACGCCGACACCGATGCTCTGGGCGCCGAGCGCCATCGCGCCGAAGAAGGCGGTGAGAATCAGTAAAGTGATCGCGCCGACGGCATGCGAGGTGCGCCAGCGCAGCCGCCGGTCGCCGTTGAGGACCGTCCCGATCGCCTCGCCTCCGGCGGCGTGGTGCTGCGTCGAATGCAACTGGTGGAGTGCCGCTTGATTGGCCGCCCACCACCGGGCCTCGCGCTGCCGGCGCTGCTGGTCCAGCAGCAGGCGCTGCTGCCGCAGCTGCTCGGCGGTCATGCCCTTGCCGGACGCGGCCTTGCCTTTGGCGGCCTTCTGCGGCGGCGCGGCCTTCCGGGCGCCTCCCTTGGCTTTGGAGCCGCCCTTGACACCGCCCTTTGCGCCGCCTCGCGCCGCGCCCTTGCCGCCGCCCTTGGGGGCCTTGGAGGGTTTGGGAGCCGGACGGGGTGGTTGTCTCGGGGGCATCTGGGACACCTCATCCACAACTGGGGAAACCGGGTTTCTACGAGAATGCTACGTGGCCGCGGCAATCGGCACAACATCGCTTAGGATGGCACCCACGCGCGGCCGGGCCACGGCTCGCAGGTTCCTCCCAGCGTGCCCGCGCAGCCGCAGACCGGCGCACCGAATCCGACAGTGACCCTTAGGAGTGACCGTGACCGAGCAGCGCACGCTCGTGCTGATCAAACCCGACGCCGTCGAGCGCGGACTCATCGGAGAGGTCCTCTCCCGGCTTGAGCGGAAGGGACTGCGCATCGAGCGGATGGAGTTGCGCACCATGGACTCCGAGCTCGCCGACGCCCACTACGACGAGCACGTCGGCAAGCCGTTCTACCCGGGTCTGAAGGAGTTCATGACCTCCGCGCCGCTGGTGGCCCTCATCGCCGCAGGCGACGAGGCGATCCCGGCGGTCCGGGCGCTCGCAGGCGCGACCGACGGCCGCAAGGCCGAGGCCGGAACGATCCGAGGGGACCTGTCGCTGTCGAACCAGCGGAACCTGGTCCACGCCTCGGACTCCGAGGAGTCGGCCAAGCGCGAGATCGACCTGTGGTTCGGCGCTTAGACACCGGTTAACGGCTGGCGGCGGCGGGGCCGCCGTCGGTATCTTGTGGCGATGGCATCGACCCATGAACGAGCGGCCGTCGAGCAGATCGGCGTCGACGACTTCTTCCGCGTCGACATCCGCGCCGGACGCATCACCCGCGCCGAGGTCAACGCGAAGGCCCGCAAACCGTCCTACAAGCTCTGGATCGACTTCGGCGAACTGGGGGAGCGCAAGTCCAGCGCCCAGATCACCGCGCGGTACACCGCCGAGGAACTGGTGGGGCGCACGGTGGTCGCGGTGACGAACTTCCCGCCCAGGCAGATCGCCGACTTCATGTCGGAGGTGCTGGTGCTCGGCGTCCCCGTGCCGGGCACCGACGAAGTCGTGCTCCTGTCCCCGGACGCGGAGGTCCCGCCGGGGGCACGGGTCTCCTGAGAGACCGATCGATCTCGATGGGAAGCCCGATCGGCCGTCCGGCAAGCTGAGCGGCGGAGCCGCTCTCTTTGCAGCCTTGACTCCTCGAGCTCGAAGTAGGAGAGCGGCATGCGCTCGGTGGTCGGGTGCGAGACATCACTGTCCACTTCGACTTCGGCTCCGTCTAGTGCCGAAGCTTGGCCGGGAGCTCTGCGAACACGTCGCGGGGCCGGGAGAGCGACTCTCCCGGCCCCGCGTTGCGTCTAGTCGACTTTCGCACGTCTGGGCGTGTCGGCCTTGACTCGGATCTGACGCCGATGCCAAAGTTTCGACACGCGCTCTGCGCGACAACTGAATAGGAAGCGGCGGCCCGCCCTTCAATCGCCAAACTGTCCGGCGGGCCGCCTCCCTACCATCGGAAGGAAAACCTCCCTTGGTCTCTGTCAGCCTACGCCAAAACCCGGTGCCCGCAACAGAGCGAAACACCGCCCCGATCAGGTGGACCGCCGTCCGGCCCACCTCCGCCACCCCGGCCTGGGCGCTCCCCGCCGAGCCCGGTTCGCCCGAGTCCGAGCGTCCCCGCGAGCCGGGGGCGCCCTGGACTCTGCCGCCCCGCCGCCCGTCACCGATATCGGCAGGTCGCCGTCCCGAGCCCCGGCCGCGCCCGTCCTATGCCTGGCGCGTGTCCTTCGAAGAGCCCGAACCGGCCGCCGAAGCCGAGACGGCGCCGCTGCCGGCGGTCGCGGACGAAACCGAGCACCACACTGCGAAGCGCCTGATGCTGCTGCTCGGGTTCGCCTACCTCATGCTCGCCGCGCTCGCCTCCGGTCTGGGCTGGACCGCCTACTTCGCCGACCACGACGGCCGCGACCGCGAGCCCCAACCGCAGGGCGTCACCCCGCCGAGCGTCCCATCGGCACCGGCCCGGACTCCCGAGCGCGATCCGAACGCGCCCGGCCTGCACACCCGCCCGGACGGGTCCCGCTACCTGGTCGTCCCCATCCCGCCGCCATGGCACGGCCCGGTGCCGACCGCCGCGCTCGCCCCGGGCGGTGCCGCATGAGCCTTCACAACGTCATCGACGCCGCCGGGCTGCCGGTGCTCGGCACCGAGACCGTCGACGGCCGACTGATCCAGTACTCCTGGCCGATCGGGCAGGACCGGCTCCGGCTGCTGCTGTGCGGCCGGGCGCCCTCCGGCGTCGGCTTCGGGTTGTGCGGCGGCGAGCCGCGCCTGGTGCTGTCCGAACCGGCCAACGCCGACTGGGCCGGGGCCCACGCCGGTCCCATCATCGCCGCCGCCGTCCGGATTTGGCACCGCACGTTCCGCGACTGCGAAGGATGAACCGGGCCATGGCCGGCCGTCTCGGCTCCGGCTCTCGCCGCGAGCCGTCCCGAGCGGCTGCTAAGGCAAGTACTTGTTGTGCTGGAACGTCGTGGCCAGGAGCGCTTCTACGGCCGGTTCGAAGCGGTGCGAACCCGATTCGGGCACGGCCGCCACGCCGAGGAAGATCCCGTCGTCCCCGGGATCGACCAGCAGCAGCGCCACGTCCTCATAAGTGTCGGGCGAGTTCTCGAGCGAGTCCCAGGTCACGCGAGTCTCGAGGAGCACCGCCGGGTGCGAGTCGACGACGGTGTCGGTCAGGACCGGCTCCGACCTGGCCACATTGGTCGCGCTGCTGTACGGGTAGTCGAACACCCACGTGTCGATGATCTCGGTCGCGGTGCCGTGCAGGTCCTCGGGGTCGGCGTTGAGCCCGAACTCGCCGAGCCGTCCGACCATCATGTACGAGATCCACGTGTCGGTGTGCGAGACGCTGACCGCGTGCGCGTCCTCGGCGAGCAGCTCGTCCGCGCCCGGGCCGCGATAATCGAACCAGCCGTCGTCGGGGATCGGCGTGAGCGCCCCGAGCGAGCGGACGCCCAGATGGCCGTCCGGGATCTCCATCGCCTCCGGTTCGAGGCTCGGCTCGTGCGCTCCGCAGGCCTCCCCGGCTTCGCATTCGGGCCCGGTCGGGCCGCCCGGGGTCTCGCCGTCGTCGCCGAGCAGCGCCACCAGGCCCGCGACGACCAGGACCATCACCGCCACGACCGCGAGGAACACCAGTCCGGCGCGCGCCTTCGGTCCTGGCCCGGCCGGTTCCCGCCTCGGCTCCGGCGGGCCGGGATCGGTGGCCGGCCACGACCACTGGTACGGGTCGGCGGCCCGTCCACCGCCTGGGCGCGAGGGCGAGGTCATGCCCCGATCGTATCCGCGCCGGTCCAACGCCGGGGCCGCGCCGAAGGTCCCGTCAATATCCGTCGGAGACCACGTTGACCAGCTGCTCACCGGCGGCGAAGCGCCGAATCTGGTCGCCGATCGGCGGGTACATCCGGCCCAGGGCGCCTTTGACCGCGCCGCCCACGTGCGGGGTGATGATCGCGCCCTCCAGGCCCCACAGTTCGTGGTCGGCCGGAAGCGGCTCCGGCTCGGTGACGTCCAAGGCACAGCGCAGACGCCCGGAGGCGACCTCGGCGGTCAGCGCCTCCGTGTCGACCACCCGGCCGCGCGCGGCGTTGACCAGCAGCGCGCCGTCCTTCATGCGGGCGAGGAACGCCGCGTCGACCAGACCGGCGGTCGCTTCGGTGAGCGGCACGATGACCACGACCACGTCGGCCTCCGGCAGCAGCTGCGGCAGTTCGTCGACGGTGCGCACGCCAGGACGCGGAGTGCGCGCGACCTTGGTGACGTTCACCGCCGAGGCCTCGAACCTCCGGGCCACCGCCTCGCCGATGGCGCCCGCGCCGATGATGAGCGCCGACCGCCCGACCAGGCCCGGCGACGACTTCGGCGCCCAGTCGTGCTCGGCCTGAAGACGCGCGTACCGGTCGAGGTCGCGCGTCGAGGCCAGGGCGGCGGCCATGACCCATTCGGCGGTCGACTCGGTGTGCGGGCCGCGGTTGTTGCACAGGACGACGCCTTCGGGGACGACCGGCGCCCACGTCTCGGCGCCGGCGCTGAGCAGCTGCACGACCTTGAGGCTCGGGAAGTCCTTGAGGACCTCGGCAGGCTCGACCGAGCCGGGAGGCACCCAGAACTCGACGTCGGTGGGGTCGGAAGGATAGGAGCCGCCGTCGAACACCTCGACCTCGACACCGGTGGGCATCGGGCCGAGACGTTCGCGTCCCGCTTCGTGAGCGATCCAGATTTTCATGCCGTCATCGTACGAGCCCGCCGGTCACACCGGCCTCACGCGGTACTTCAGGCACGCGAACTGCCCGACGGCCTTGGCTTCGGCCAGTTCGAGCCGGTCGGACAGGATCCGCCTCGGCAGCAGCGGCGCGCCGCCGCCGAGGAACACCGGCGCGGCCGAGACGATGATCTCGTCGAGCAGCCCGGCGTCGAAGAACTGGCCGACCAGGTCGCCGCCGCCGACGATCCACCGGTCCTTCTCGCCGGCGGCCTCGGCCATCTCGGCGTGGACGCCCGCGACGTCGCCTGAGGCGAAGCGGAGATCGGCGCCCGGCACGGCCGGCAGGTCGCGGTGGGTGAGCACCCACGACGGCTGCTCGTACGGCCACCGATCGGGATGGTCCATGAGCTTCTCGTGGGCGAGGATCCACTCGTAGGTCGAGGCGCCCATGCACACGGCCCCGACCCCGGCCATGAACCGGTCGAACTCCCCGAGGGGTCCCTCCTCGGCGTCGGCGTCGTCCGGGTGGCCGCCCTCGACCGAGAACAGCCACTCCAGCGAATGATCGGGATCGGCGATGTACCCGTCGATGCTCGTTGCGGTGTTGTAGACAGTTTTGGCCATCCGACCACCCAACCACGGACGACCGACATCGCGGAAGCGAAGTCGGCGGACTTCGTGTCGTTCCGGCCCTGCACCGTCCTATACGTGTACAATACGTGTATGCGTCAGACAGCGGTTTACCTGCGGAAAGATCAGCGCGAGGGCCTCAAGCGGATGGCGGCACGGCTCGGACGCAGCGAAGCCGAGCTGCTGCGCGAAGGCGTGGACCTGGTCCTCGCTCAGCACGGCGAACCGCTCGGCTCCTGCGAGATGCCGACAGCGAGTGCCGGAAGGCGGCTCGCGGACCGGACCGATGAACTCCTGGACGGCTTCGGAACCGACCGTTGATCCTCATCGCGGACACCTCGGGCCTGCTGGCCACCATCAATACCGACGAGGCGGAGCACGAGGCGTGCAGGAAGGCCATCGCCCTGTCCAGCCATCTCGTCCTCTCGCCGCTCGTCCTCGCCGAACTGGACTACCTTGTTGCCCGCCACCTCGGCGAAGACACGGCAATGGCGATCACCGACCACATCGCGGCGAAGGTGAACGAAGGCGCGTACACGGTGCCGACGGTCGACCCGGACCTCCTCGCGGCGACACGGCCTGTGCGCGCCCAATACCGAGCGCTTCAGATCGGCTTGACCGATGCCGTCAATGTAGTGCTGGCGTCCCGCTTCTCCACGGCGGCGATCCTCACACTCGACCGGCGACACTTCAGAAAGATCGTTCCGATCTCCGGGCTCGAACAGGCATTCCAGCTGCTCCCCGACGACCTCGAGTAGCTTGCGGCCGGTGGCGCCGCGGCGCCACCGGCCTCGGACATGCGGCCTACTTCGCAGTCAGGCGCAGGACATTGCCGATGATCCGGTGGCCGTGCGCTCCGGCGGCGGTCAGGATCGACTCGGGGTGGAACTGGACGGCGAACCAGCGCCGCTTCGGCGCCTCGATCGCCATCACCACGTCGTCGATTGCGGCCGTCGGCGCGAAACCGCCCTTGACCTGGTCCGGAGTGGCGTACAGCGAGTGGTAGCGCGCGGCGGTGACCTCATCTGGCAGGCCCTCGAACAGCCCGCCGCCGAGGACCTTCACACTGCCGGGCTTGCCGTGGCTCGGCTCGGGCAGCAGCGACAACTCGCCGCCGGCGTGCTCTACCATCGCCTGCAGGCCCAGACACACGCCGAACGCCGGCAGGTCGCGCCGCGCGATCTCGTCCAGCAGCGCGGCGGTCCCGAAGTCCTCGGGCCGGCCCGGCCCCGG
The DNA here is from genome assembly GCF_054779575.1 of Glycomyces halotolerans. Classification (NCBI taxonomy): domain Bacteria; kingdom Bacillati; phylum Actinomycetota; class Actinomycetes; order Glycomycetales; family Glycomycetaceae; genus Glycomyces; species Glycomyces halotolerans. The sequence continues at coordinate 92,420 of NZ_BAAGXZ010000001.1, read as the reverse complement.
GGAGAGCACCACCAGATCCGGGTCGGTCTCCTCGAGCACCTCGGCGGCGTCGAAACCGAACCGCAGCGTCGTCACCGCGCAGCCGTGCTGCCGGAAATAGTCGCCGAGCGTGTTCACGAACGAGTCCTCGTGGTCGACCAGCAGCACCTTGCGGCCCTCGCCCGCCCGGCCCCCGGCGACCTCGATCGGCGTCGGCGCCGCCGCGGCCGCCCCGATCCCGCCCGCGGCCGTCTCCAGCAGCGCACGGGCCTTCAAATGCGTCTCGGCCTCCTCGGCCTCAGGCTCCGAGTCGTACAGCAGCGTCGCCCCGGCCCGGACACAAGCGACCCCGCCCCGGATCTGCGCGGTGCGCAGCGTCAAGCCCGTGTTCATCGACCCGTCGAAGCCGATGAAGCCGACCGCGCCGCCGTACCAGCGCCGCGGCGTCGTCTCCTGCTCCTCGATGAACCGCATCGCCCACGTCTTCGGCGCGCCGGTCACCGTCACCGCCCACATGTGCGTCAAGAACGCGTCCATGGCGTCCATGTCGTCCCGCAGCCGCCCCTCGATGTGGTCGACGGTGTGGATCAGCCGCGAGTACATCTCGATCTGGCGGCGCCCCAGCACCTTCACCGACCCCGGCACGCACACGCGGGCCTTGTCGTTGCGGTCCACGTCGGTGCACATCGTCAGCTCCGACTCCTCCTTCGGCGAGCCGATCAGCTCGGCGATCTGGGAGGCGTCGTGCATCGCGTCGTCGCCGCGCGCGATCGTGCCCGAGATCGGACACGTCTCCACGCGGCGGCCCTGCACCCGCACGAACATCTCCGGCGACGCCCCCACCAGGTACTCGCCCTCGCCGAGGTTGAAGATGAACTCGTACGGCGCCGGGTTGGCCTCGCGCAGCCGCTCATAGAACGCCGTCGGCGAATCGCACGCGGCGTACATCTCATGCCCCGGCACGACCTCGAACAGGTTCCCGGCCTTGAACTCGCGCTTGGCGCGCCGCACCGTGTCGGCGTACACCCCCGGCACCGGCCCGTCCGGCACCTCGGAGGCCGGCTCGTACTCCAGGACCTCGGTCGCTCGGGCCAGCCCCGCCGTCGAGCGCCCGCCCAGCGAGAACTCGTAGCGGCGCACCTCGGCGGTCTCGCGCTTGCGGTCGACGACGTACACCTCGTCGGCCAGGTGCAGCACCAGGTCCCGCTGGTCGGGAGCGCGGTCCTTCGCGAGCGCGATCGGCTCGAACTGGTAGGCCAGGTCGTACCCGAACGCGCCCCAGAAGCCCAGGTAGGGGTCGTCGCAGGCGAGCGCGTCGCGCATGACCCGCAGCGCCGAGAACGCCGTCGGGAGCTTCGACCGCTCCTCCTCGGGCACGCGACCGGTCGGCGCGGGCACCTCCACTCGGACCTCGTGGTCATCGCGGGTCACCTCGCCGATCCCGGACTCGGCCAGCGCGTCGGCCAAGACGTCGACGAGCAGGTAGCCGCGGGCGTTCAGGGTCCGAACCTTCACTGAGCGGCCCCTGGCGACGACCTCGAGGGCCGGGTCGACATAGGCCAGGTGGTAGCGCGAATACCGCCCCGGGTACTCCATGCCGGAGGACAGCACGCCGCCGCGGCGGGCCTCCACCTGGGCGACGATCGAGGTCAGATCGTGGTCGGGAAGATCGGCGACGGTGCGGTCGACCGTCACGCCTGAGGGTGTCTGGAACGTGGTCATCGGGCCTCGGTTTCTGCTGGGATTCCGGTCCCGCGTCGAGGCGGCCGACCCCGGATACGACGAAGCGACCACCATCGAGGCGGTCGCCGCCTAACTGCACGCAGAAGCAGGAGCGCCGCCTAAGCGACGCCACCACCAGGTGCGTGCGGGAGTTCTCACGACACCGATGCTACCTGTCCGAAGCGTGGGAACAAATCCGGTAGGAGGCGCGCCGGGGCGGGCGCTAGACTTGGACGCAAGAGCGCAGACCCGGCCATCACCGGCGAGCTTCCGGAAGAACGGGCCCCGCATTCGCGCGGGCCTCAGTAGAACCGGACGGGAGCGGCCCGTCACCGCCGCCGAATCGAGCGGGCGCGCCTGCGGCGCGCCAAGCGAGGTGGTACCGCGGGCCCGAAGGCTCGTCCTCGCACACCAGATGTCCGCAAGGTGTGATGAGGAGACGGAGACACCGCGCCAATGGCCTATCCACTCGACGACCCCGCCCGGGGCGTTCCGGCGAGCCCGAACCTGCCCGAGGTCGAGCGCCGCGTGCTCGACTTCTGGGCCAAGGACGACACTTTCAACGCCTCCATCGAGGCCCGCGCGGCCGGCGAGAACGGCGCGAACGAGTTCGTCTTCTACGACGGACCGCCCTTCGCCAACGGCCTGCCCCACTACGGGCACCTCCTCACCGGCTACGTCAAGGACATCGTCCCCAGGTACCAGACCATGCGCGGTCGCCGCGTGGAGCGCCGCTTCGGCTGGGACACCCACGGCATGCCCGCCGAAGTCACCACCGAGCAGGAGCTCGGCCTGAAGTCGAAGGCCGACATCGAGGAGTACGGCGTCGACCGCTTCAACGCCGCCGCCAAGGCCTCGGTCCTCCAGTTCACCGGCGAGTGGGAGGAGTACGTCACCCGCCAGGCCCGCTGGGTCGACTTCCACAACGACTACAAGACGCTCGACCTGGACTACATGGAGAGCGTCATGTGGGCCTTCAAGACCCTCTACGACAAGGGCCTGATCTACGAGGGCTACCGCGTCCTGTGGTACTGCTGGCGCTGCGAGACGCCGCTGGCCGCCACCGAGACCAAGATGGACGACACCTACCGGGACCGGCAGGACCCGGCCGTCACCGTCGGCCTCGACGTCGCCGGCGACGGCCCCCTGGCCGGCGCGAAGCTGCTGGTGTGGACCACCACGCCGTGGACGCTGCCGTCGAACCTCGCCGCCGCCGTCCACCCCGACGTGGACTACGCGGTCGTAGAGGCCGAAGGCTCCCGCTACCTGCTCGCCGAGGCCCGCGTCGCCGCCTACGCCCGCGAACTGGGCGAGGACCCGCGCGTGGTCTCGCGCCACAAAGGCGCCGAACTGGTCGGCCTCGAATACCGGCCGCCGTTCGACTTCTTCGCCGGCAGGACGAACGCGCACCGCGTCCTCGCGGCCGACTACGTCACCACCGACGACGGCACCGGCGTGGTCCACATCGCGCCGGCCTTCGGTGAAGAGGACAAGCTCGTCACCGACGCGGCCGGCATCGAACCGGTCGTGCCCGTCGACGACTCCGGCCGGTTCACCGAAGAAGTGCCGCCCTACGCCGGGATGCACGTGTTCGACGCGAACAAGGCGATCATCAAGGACCTCAAGGCCGCCGAGAGCCTGCTGCGCCACGACACCTACAACCACAACTACCCGCACTGCTGGCGCTGCGGCTCACCGCTGATCCAGCGGGCCCTGTCGGCCTGGTTCGTCGCGGTCACCCGGTTCCGCGACCGCATGGTCGAGCTCAACGACCAGATCGACTGGACCCCCTCCCACATCAGGGACGGCCAGTTCGGCAAGTGGCTCGCCGGCGCGCGCGACTGGAACATCAGCCGCAACCGCTTCTGGGGCGCCCCGATCCCGGTCTGGGTCTCGGACGACCCGAACCACCCGCGCGTCGACGTGTACGGCTCCCTGGCCGAGCTCGAACGCGACTTCGGCGTCAAGGTCACCGACCTGCACCGCCCCGGCATCGACGAGCTCACCCGCCCCAACCCGGACGACCCGACCGGCAAGTCCACCATGCGGCGCGTCCCCGAGGTCCTCGACTGCTGGTTCGAGTCGGGCTCGATGCCGTTCGCGCAGGTGCACTACCCGTTCGAGAACGCCGAATGGTTCGACCACCACTACCCGGGCGACTTCATCGTCGAGTACACCGCCCAGACCCGCGGCTGGTTCTACACGCTGCACGTCCTGGCCACGGCCCTGTTCGACCGGCCCGCGTTCCGCACCGCCCTGGTGCACGGGACGCTGCTGGGCGCCGACGGGCAGAAGATGTCGAAGTCGCTGAAGAACTACCCGGACGTGCGCACCTCCTTCGAGGAGTACGGCTCCGACGCGATGCGCTGGTCGCTGGTCGCCTCCCCGGTGCTGCGCGGCGGCGACATGCCCGTCACCGAGACCGGCTTCAGGGACGCGGTCCGCCAAGTGGTCCTGCCGCTGTGGAACGTGTGGTACTTCTACACGCTCTACGCCGGCGCCTCCGGATACGAGACCACCCCGGAACAGGCTCGAACGGCCGCACTGGCCAGCGAGCACCGGCTCGACCGGTACCTGCTGGCCAAGACCCGCGAACTGGTCGAGACCATGTCCGAGACCATGGACGACTACGACCTGGCCGGTGCCACCGCCGCGTTCCGCTCGTACCTGGAGAGCCTGACCAACTGGTACGTGCGCCGCTCGCGCGACCGGTTCTGGGAGGGCGACGGGCGCGGCTTCGCGACCCTCGCGACGGCGCTGAAGACGGCCTGCGAGGTGGCCGCGCCGCTGCTGCCGCTGGTCACCGAGGACATCTGGAAGGGCCTGACCGGCGGGCGGTCGGTCCACCTGGCCGAGTGGCCCGACGCCGAGGAGCTGCCCGCCGACCACGACCTGGTCGAGGCGATGGACACCGTCCGCGAAGTCGCGTCGGTGGGCCTGTTCATGCGCAAGGCCCGCAAGCTCCGGGTGCGCTTGCCGCTGGCCAAGCTGACCGTCGCCACCGGCCACGCCGAACGGCTCGCGCCGTTCGCCGACCTGCTGCGGGACGAGCTGAACGTCAAGGCCGTCGAGTTCGACTCGAACCTTGACGCCTACTGCAAATCGGACCTGAAGCTGGTGCCGCGAGTGCTGGGCCCCCGGCTCGGCAAGGACGTGCAGCGCGTCATCAAGGCCGTCAAGTCCGGCGACTGGACCGCCGAGGGCGGCACCGTGACCGCCGGAGGCGTCGAGCTCCAGGACGGCGAGTACGAGCTGACGCTCGTGCCGACCGAGGCCGACCGGACGCAGGCGCTGCCGAACGAGGCGGGCGTGCTCGTGCTCGACACCGAGGTGACCCCCGAGCTGGCCGCCGAAGGTGTCGCCCGCGACGTGGTCCGGGTGATCCAGCAGGCCCGCAAGGACGCCGATTTGCACGTGTCCGACCGGGTCGCGGTCACCGTCGACGGCGAAGCCGAGGTCCGCGACGCGGTGGAGGCCCACCGGGCCTTCGTCGAAGGCGAGACGCTCGCGAGAGAGTTGACGTTCGGCGACCTGCCCGAAGAGGCCACCTCCGGCGAAGCCGGAGAAGGCCGCACGGTCAGAGCCGCGGTCCGCAAACTCTAGAAGAGCAATCGGAACCGGCTGCCCCCGATCGAGGGCAGCCGGTTCCGTGCTCGGTCGGGGGTCAATCGCGGCCTAGCCGAGCGGCCGTGTCCAGGTGGCTAGGACCTTCGCGATCTCAGGAACCTCGTGGTCGCCTTGCGCGACCTCCCGGAAGAAGGCGTCGCCTTCTTCCGGGGTAGGCGGCTCGAGATCGTATCCGTTGAGCTCGTACATCGTGAAAGCAGCCATGAAGGCAAGTCGTTTATTGCCGTCGATCAGCGCGTGGTTCCGTCCCAGCGAGTGAACGAGAGCCGCTACTTTTTCGTGCAGGGACGGGTAGGCGTCCGCGCCGAAGATACTCGACTGCGGCCGAGCTTCCGCCGACTCGAGGAGCCCCCAGTCGCGTACAGGCGGCTCTGTACTGCCGGTCACACGGCAGGCGATCTTGATGAGCTGTTTGAGGTTGAGGTACTCGGTCACTTCGCGAGCCGCTCCAAGAGCTCCTGGTGGCGTTCCATGCCACGTTCGAGCGCTTGATTGAACCGCTGTTCTCTCTCAGTGAGATAACTGTGAATCGCCTCGACGGCAAGCTCGTGCTTGGAGCGGTGCTCCTTCTCGGCACGCTCAGTCAGCAACCGGTCGTCTTCTTCTGAAAGTCGCAAGGTCATGGCCATACGATAATGCTATCTCGTGGTAGCACGTAGTAGCAAGCTGTCTTGCCTGATTGTAGGCGTGTCGGATCCTTCAGTCGCAGTGAGGGCCCGGACGCCGCAGGCGTCCGGGCCCTCAATTGCGGCTCTCCGCGGCACTAGCCCATGAAGTCGCCGCAGATCTTCCACTCGTCGTCTTCTTTGACCAGGTCGAAGGTCTCGGAGCTGGTCTCGCCGTTCTCGGTCATCTCGACCTCGACGGTGGCGGTGTCGCCGTCCTCGGTGGTCTCGCCGAGCTCGTACGACCAGTCCTCGGGGATGAGCTCCTCGCCCATCATCTCCCGCATCTGGGCGCGCTCGTCATCGGTCATCGCGGCGATCTCCTCGGTCTGCGAGTTGATCTCGTCCGCGACGTCGCCGCACAGGTGCTTCTCACCGAGCTCGGCGGCGCGGTCGGTGTCGCCGTCGACCAGGGCGTTCACGAGGTCCTCGACGCCGTTGTCGAGGAAGTCCTCGACAGCGCCCTCAGGGCTGGCGCCGCCACCGCAGGCGGCCAGCGCCAGGGTCATGGCGAAAGCGCCGCCGGCGAGAGCGGTACCGCGGCGAGCGGCGGTGAGCTTGCTCTGAATGCTCATGGGTTCCAATCGATCAGGGATCCGGGTCGTGCCCGGGGTGTCGAAGCCCCGCCGAAGCGGCAGGGGCTTCCGGGGTCGACGCGACTTTAGCACCAGCGTGCAAACCCCTCGGGAAGTGCGATCGAATGATCGGCGTCGCGATCCCTACGAGAACTCCGGCCGCCAAGTGCGGTCCTCGGACACGTAGTAGAACGCCGTCCCGATCCGGTCCTCGTCGACGCCCTTGAGCTTCGCCCAGGCCTTCCGGTAGACCTCCAACTGCAACGCCGCGGCCTCGGCCGCCGCGCCCTCCGGCGGCCGCCCGGTCTTCCAGTCCACGACCTCGTAACCGCCGTCGTCGGTGGAGAACACCGCGTCGATCCGGCCGCGGACCACCACGCCCTCGTACTCGACCACGAACGGCACCTCCTGGGCCACCGCGCTCCGGCCCGCCCACTCCGAGGCCCGGAACCGCTCCTTCAACCGCGCCAACTCCTCGTCGCCCACCGCCTCATCGGCCGCTCCGGGCAGGTCGGCGGGATCGAACAGCGCCCCACCGCCGAAGAACTCCTCCACCCAGGCGTGGAACTCGGTGCCGCGGCGGGTGACCTGGCGCGGCGGCTGCGGCATCGGGCGGCGCCGCGAGGCCGCGAAAGCCTCCCGGTCGGCGCGAAGCGCCATCAGCTGCGAGGTCGACAGCCGCTCCGGGCGCGGGATCCGCACCACACCGGACTCCCGCTCCTCGCGCTCGGCCAGCAGCAGCTCGGCCTCCTCGGCCCACTCGCGGGCCGCCGGGGCGTCGCTCAGCTCGCCGTCGGAGGCCAATACCAGCTCGGCGGCGGCGGCGAACGCGTCCTGCCGCGAGCCCAACGGCGCCTCCCGCGGCCACTGCGCCGTCCTGCCCTGGTCCTCCAGTGGATTCGCATCGCCCGACTCGGCCCACGCCGCGATCACCGCGCCCGCCTCCCGGGCCTCCTCGAGGTACGGGGCCGGCGCGTGCGGCCTGCCGCTCTCGGCGTCCCACCAGTAACCACTGGCCAGCAGCCGGCGCTTGGCGCGGGTCAACGCGACGTACGCGAGCCGCCGCTCCTCGTCGAGCCTCGCCTCCTTGTCGGCGGCCTTGAACGCCCGCAACGCGTCCTTGACCTCCTTGGGGTCGCGCGTGTCCGCCAAGTGGAGCCACGGGAGGTTGTCGGCGTCGCCGCGCAGCGGATACGGCAGCCGCGACGGGTCGGTCACCCACGTCGAGCCCGGCCCACCCCCCGGCAGGATCCCCTCGCACAGCCCCGGCACCGCGACCACGTCCCACTCCAGGCCCTTCGCCGCGTGCACCGTCATCAGCTGCACCACGCCGCCGACCGTGCTCGCGCCCTCGACGACCAGGCCGCGCTCGCGTTCGGCCGCCGACTCCAGATACGACAGGAAACCCGGGATGCTCGCGCCGCTGGTGTCGTTCTCGTAGGCGGCGGCGATGTCGGTGAACTCGTCGAGGTTGGACAGATCGCCTTGGTGGAGCATCACCTCCACATCGAGACCGGTCTTGGAGACGACGTCGCCGACCACGTCCGGCAGGCTCTGCCCGAGCCTGCCGCGAATCCAGGACAGCTCCTCGTGGAGCTGGACGAAGCGCAGGTACCCCAGCGCCGAATAACGCTCCGGCTCGCCGGGATCGGCCAGCGCGTCCGCCAGCGACGCCTCGGTCTCCACGCCCGCGTCGGGCTCGAAACCGCGGACGTCCGGGGCCAGTTCGCGGGCCCGGTTCCACAGCGCTCCGATGTCGCGCGGGCCGATCCTCCAGCGGGTCCCGGTCAGCAGCCGCATCAGCGCCGGCCCGCTGGTCGGGTCGGCGGCGGCCCGCAGCATCGCCACCACCTCGGCGACCTCCGGATAGAACAGCAGCCCGAGCGAACCCACCACCTGGACCGGCAGTCCGGCCGCGGTCAGCGCCCGGTGCAGCGCCGGGATCTGCCGGCGCTTGCGCACCAGCACCGCCGCCGTCTCGCCCTTGTCCCGGCGCCAGTGCTCGACCAGGCGCGAGGCCACCCACGCGGCCTCCTCGTCTGCCGTCAGGTGCATCGCCGCGTCCACCGCGCCGGCGCCTTCGACGCCGGCGGTCAACGGCGGCACCGTCCCGGCCCGCAGCGGCGCCGAGACCGCGTTGGCGATGTCGAGAATGCGTTCGCGGTTGCGCCAGGACCTGGTCAAGTACACCGTCGACGCCGGTCCCCCGGCGGTGTCCGGGAAGTCGGTCGGGAAGCGCTGCAGCGTGCCGGCCGAGGCCCCGCGCCAGGAGTAGATCGACTGGTTCGGGTCGCCCACGGCCGTCACGGGGTGCCCCTGGCCGAACAGGTCCCGCAGCAGCGTCACCTGCGAATGCGACGTGTCCTGGTACTCGTCGAGCAGCACCACCCGCCACCGGTCCCGCTCGGTCGAGGCGATCTCCGGGGCCAGCGCCACCAGCTCGGCGGCCAGAGAGAGCTGATCGGCGAAGTCCATCACGCGGTGCTCGCGCTTGCGCCGCTCCCAAGCCTCCACCAGCGGCAGCAGCTGCTCGTGCTTGCGCAGCAGCGCCGCCAGCGCCCGGAACTCGGCGTTGTCGCGTCCGGCCTGCCGGTCCTCGAGGTCGGCGCCGAGCTGCCGCCCGAAGTGGCGCAGGTCCTCGCCGTCGCGCAGGTGCTCGGCCAGTTCCCCCGAGAGCCTGAGCACCAGCTCGGTGACCTTGTCGATGCCGACATCGAACTCGGTCATCTCGCCGTCCCAGGCGGTGACCAGGTCCCGCGCCAGCTGCCAGCGCCCCGTCTCGGTGACCACGCGGGTGCTCGGCTCGACGCCGACCCTGATGCCGTGCTCGGAGACCAGGCTCGCCGCGTACGCGTTGTAGGTCGACACGGTCGGCTCGCCGTGCAGTTCGGACAGTTCGGGGATGCCTTCGGCGAGTTTCCGCAGCTTCTCCCGCACCCGCGCCGACAGCTCGGCGGCGGCCTTGCGGGTGAAGGTCAGGCCGAGGATGTGCTCGGGCCGGGCCACCCGGTTGGCGATGAGCCACACCACCCGGTCGGCCATCGTGGTCGTCTTGCCCGAACCCGCGCCGGCGATCACCAGGAGCGGCGCGGGACCGGCCTCGATGACCGCCTGCTGCTCGGGGGTCGGGTTCGCCTCCCCGAGCCGGTTCGCGAGCCCCAGCGCGCTGTAGCGGGTGCGACTACTCATCGGTCACCTGCCGTCCCTCCTCGGCTATGGGGCAGCAGTTCTTCACCGAGCAGGTGGCGCACTTGGAGGAGTACCGCGCCTCGAAGACCGGACCGCTCATCTGGTGGGCGGTCTCGTCGACGACCTCGCGCGCCCAGTCGGGGTTCTCGGACTCGCTCAAGGGGCCCTGCCGCAGCGACTTGGTCTTGGTCTTGTTGTCCACGCTCGGGTAGACCAGCTCGGCGCCGCCGCTCTCGCCGCCCTCCTCGAAGGCGCCCTCCGACACGGCCAGCTGGTAGGCGCCGAGCTGCGGGTTGTCCTCGGCCTCCCGCTGAGTCGGGGTGTGCTTGCCGGTCTTGAGGTCGACGATGTAGACCCGCCCGCTCTCGTCGCGCTCGAGCCGGTCGACCTGGCCGGACATGACCACTTCGACGCCGGGCGGCCCGAGTTCGAGCTTGACCCGGAAGGACCGCTCGGCGCTGAGCAGTTCTCTTTTGTTGGCGCGCAGCCAGTTCGCGAACCGCTCGACGGCGCCGGAGACTCGTCGGCGCTCCTGGGCCGCCTGCCACGGGGCCTCGAACGGCAGCCGGTCGAAGTGCTCGGCGACGACGCGTTCCATCACCGCGCTCGGATCGGCGTCGGGCGTCTCGGCCACGGCCTCGGCGGCGGCGTGGAGGAGCGTCCCCATGTGCCGGGGGAGCAGGTCGCCGTCGTCGCCGCCGTGGGACTCGAGGACCCAGCGGAGCCCGCACTGGCGGGTCTTCTCCACTTGCGACGGCGAGATCTTGACCGTCTCGCCCGCCATGGCCAGGGCCCGCTCGTCGGACAGCTCGGCCAGCCCCCACCAGCTCGCCGGGTCCGCCCCGGGCACGGAGGCTTCGGCGAGCCGCTTGAGCTGCGCCGCTGCCGCCGCCCGCCCGGGGTGGGTCTCGTCGACGGCCGCCTCGCGCAGTCGCGCCACGAGCGCGGCCAGGCTCAGCGGCCGCACCCCGCGCGGCGGGACGGCCGGCTCCAGCCCGAGTTCGGTGCAGAACCGGCTGGGCTGCTGGTCGTCGGAGTCGACGGCGGTCACCATCAGGCGCCCGCGCGCCCTGGTGCAGGCCACATAGAACAGTCGCCGCTCCTCGTCGAGCAGTTGCGCCACGGCGTCGACGTCGGCGCGGCCGTCGAGGATGTCGACCAGGGCCTCGGCGCCCATCACCGAGCCGCGCGGCCGCAGGTTCGGCCACGAGCCCTCCTGGGCCCCGGCCACGACCACGAAGTCCCACTGCCGTCCGTGCGAGGCGTGGGCGGTGGTCAGCGTGACCGCGTCGCCGAGGTCGGCCCGGGCCGACAGTGAGTCGCCGGGCAGCTCCTGGTGCAGCACGTGCTCGCAGAACACGTCGACGCCCGCGCCGGGCTGCTTGTGCTCGTAGTCGGCGGCGAGGTCGAACAGCGCGATCACGGCGTCGAGCTCGGCGTCGGCCCGCTGCGCGCGCCGGTCGGACGACAGGGCCCGGCGGCGCAGCCGCTCGCCCATGCCGGAGGTCTCCCAGACCGTCCACAGGACCTCGGTGACCGAGCCGGGCGTGCGCGCGGCCGTGAACAGCGCCGAGAGCCTGCGCGCCGGCTCGGCCCACGGCTCCTCGGGCAGCGAGGCGATCTCGCCGGGGTCGCCGAGGGCCTCGACGAGGAGGTCGGAGGCGGGGGAGAAGTCGTCGGCGGCGACGGCCAGGCGCCGCAGCTCCTGGCGCAGGCGCCGTTCGGCGAACGGATCGGCGCCGCCGAACGCCGAGTGCAGCAGACCGGCGGCCGTCGCCTCGTCGAGCCGCTCGGGGTGCCGGCCGGTCAGGACGATGCGCAGCAGGTCCCGGACGGTCGGGTGGGCCGGCAGCGGGACGTCGTCGGCGGCCTGCCGCGTGGGCACCCCGGCGTGCTGCATGGCGCGCCGCAGATGCGGGATCGAGGAGGCCGACTTGACGACGACCGCCATGTCGCCGTAGGCCACGCCGTCGATCAGGTGGGCGCGGCGCACGGTGTCGGCGATGAACGTCGCCTCCCGCGTCGGCGACGGCAGGAACCTGACCGACGCCGAGCCCTCGGCTTCCGAGGCGGTGCCGCGCCGCCGGTCCCGGTCGGGTCCGCGCAGCCGCCGCGACAGCGCCACCGTGGCCGCCAGCGGCGCCGAGGCCACCGCGTGCGTGTCCGACAGCTGCACCGACGGGGCCTCTTCGCCGGTGAGCGTGGCGAACCGGTCGGGGAAGTGCCGGACGATCTCCGGGTCGCCGCCCTGGTAGCCGAACACGGCCTCGTCGGGGCAGGCGGCGGCGACCAGGTTCGCGCCGTCGCCGGCGAGCAGCTCGAGCAGCTCCACATGCGCCGGAGTGGCGTCCTGGAGGTCGTCGACGAAGACCCACGCCGGGCGCGGGTACAGCTCGGGCCGGCGTCGCAGCTCGGCGGCGGCGGCCCGCACGATCTCGGCCGAGTCGTAGAGCGCGCTGGAGACCGACTGCACCGCCAGCGTGGTGACGTAGCGGTCGTAGAAGCGCGCCGCGGCGATCCACTCCGGACGATCGTGTTCGCGTCCGAGCGCCGCCAGCGTCCGCTCGTCGACGCCGCGCTCCCCGCAGCGCAGCACCAGGTCCCGCAGCTGCTGGGTGAACGCGTAGGTGCGCAGCGCCTCCGAGAGCCCCTCGGGCCACCCGAAGTCCTCGGTCGCGAGCATCGAGCGGATGAGCGTGTCGGCCTCGGGCGCGGTCAGCAGGCGCGGCTCGCCGCGGCCGTCGGCGACCGCCGCCGCCCGCAGCACCGCGAAGGCGAATGCGGGGAAGGTGAACACGCCGACCTCGGCGGCGGAGAGCTTCGCGGTCATCGCGTTGATCCGGCCGCGCAGGTACGCGGTGTCCTGGCGGCGCAGACCGAAGACCAGGACCGAGTCGGGTTCGACCCCCGACTCCACTTTCGCGGCCGCGCCTCGGATCAGCGCCTCGGTCTTGCCGGTGCCCGGGCCGCCTCGCACGAGCAGCGGTCCCGAGGCGTGAGCGGCGACCGCCCGCTGCGCCGGATCGAGATCGAACTCGTACGGCGCGGCGGGCGGATCGGTCAACTCGTATGCAGGCCCGGCCGCTCCCCTCATGGGTACTAACCCAATCACAGGGCACCGACAGGCCGTCAGCCCGCCGCGACTAAGCGAACTGGAGGTCGCGGCGGCGCACCCCGGCGTATCCCGCGGCCGCGACCGCCGCGGCCAGCACGGTGAGCACCGCGAACGGAACCCAGTCCATGTCGTCGAGCGGATACTCGGCGAGGTGCTCGAAGGGCGAAAGCCGCTTCGCCCACTCGGGGAGGCCCTCGATGAGCGCGCCGAAGTAGCCGACGACGAACACGTAGAGCCACAGCAGCCACCGCAGCACGCCCGCTCGAGGCAGCCAGCCCAGCAGCGCGAAGCCCAGCGCGATCATGAGCCACACGGCCGGCAGGTAGTTCACCTGAGCCAGCAACAGCCTGCCGAAGGCGCCGGACTCGCCCAAAGAGCTCGCTCCGGCCGCCGCCAACGCCAGGCCGCCGACCAGGACGCCGACGGTGCCGTTGACCATCGCGGCCACGAAGTAGGAGCCGGGCCACGCGGACCGGGGGACGGGCGCGGCGACCAGCAGCTCCCCGCGCCCCCCGGTTTCCTCTTTGCGGGCGCGGCCGATGACCAGCAGCGCGAAGATCAAGGCGAAGAAGGCTTGGACCTGGGTGGCGGTCACCGCGAACGAGTCCGTGGGCTCCGCTTCGCTGCCGCGGGTCATCACCTCGCGCTGCGCTTCCGACAGGCTGTCGAGCAACTGGTCGGCACTGCCCGTGATCGATCCGTACATCAACCCCAGCACCAGCATGCTGAACACGGCGGTCACGAGCATGCCGCGCGTCAGGTGGAACGTCAGCGCCGTCGCCGAACGCAGTCCCCGCCTGGCGGTGGCCGGACCGGGACGGGCCGGCAGCATCCCGGCCCCGAAGTCGCGCCGCGCGACCAGGCCGAAGGCCAGCCACACCAGCGCCGCCGAGACCAGCACGGAGACGGCGAGCGGCCACCACCGCTGGTCGGGCGTGTAGACGTAGGTGAGCTCGGGCCAGCCGATCGGAGAGAGCCAGGCCACCCAGTTCTCCTGCGCGTAGCCCGCGCCGGCGGTCAGGAAGGCGAAGCCGAGCACGGCGAAGGCCAGTCCGTTGGTCGAGGAGCCGTACCCGGCCAGCTGCGCGCACACCGCCGTGATCGCGGCGAACGTGACGCCGGTGGCGGTGAAGGCCAAACCGTAGAGGACCGCATCGAGCGGATCGGTGTCCTCGAGCGGGAGCACCGACAGCGTGATGAGGGCGCCGAGCGCGACGGCGGCGATCAAGGACAGCAGCAGCGCCGCCGCCATGTCGGCGCGGCGGCCGACCGGCAGCGAGCGGACCACCTCCGAGCGCGAGGTCTCCTCGTCGGCGCGGGTGAGCCGCGTGATCAAGAGGATGAACATGACGCCGGTGACCGCCAGGGACCACATGAGCATCTGGTGGGCGAACATCGGCCCGACCGAGTCGGCGTAGGCGGCGATGTACTCCGTCGGCCCGCTCAGGAACCGCATCGCGGGCGAGTCGAGCAGCGTCGCGGCCTCGGCGCGGGCGGCCGCGTCGGGATACAGCTCCGGCAGTGAGACGGTCATCAGCGCGCTGAAGGCGAACATGCCTCCGAGCCAGGCGATGAGGTAGACACGGGTGCGGCGGGCGTGGAAGCGCAGCAGCTTGCCGGTGCCGGCGAGCGTGCCGAGGCTTCCCTCCCGCGGCTTCGCGGGTGCAGCGGTGGCCATGGCTATGCTCCGTTGCCGTTGTCGACGCCTTTGGAGGCCAGCTCGTCCCCGTAGTAGCGCAGGAACAGCTCCTCCAGCGACGGCGGCTCGCAGGTGAGGCTCGTGATCCCGGCGACGGCCAGTTGCGCCAGCACGTCGTCGAGGGCCGTGCCGTCGACTTGGAATCGCACGTCGAGCCCGTCGACCTCGAGATGGTGGACCCCGTCGTGGTCGTCGAGGCCGCGGACGGGCTGCTTCAGGGTCGCGTGGACCTGGGAGCGGGTGAAGTGTCGCATCTCCGCGAGCGTGCCGGTCTCGACGACCACGCCCTTGCGGATGATGCTGACCCGCTCGCACAGGGCCTCGACCTCGCTCATGACGTGGCTGGACAGCAGCACGGTCTTGCCTTCGGCGGCGACCTCGCGGACGACCTCGTTGAACACGGCGGCCATGAGGGGGTCGAGTCCTGAGGTGGGCTCGTCGAGCAGCAGCAGCGGCACGTCGGCGGCGAAGGCGGCCACGAGGGCGACCTTCTGCCGGTTGCCCTTGGAGTAGGACCGGCCCTTCTTGCGCGGGTCGAGGTCGAACCGCTCGAGCAGCTCGTCGCGTTTGCGCCGGTCGATGCCGCCGCGCAGGCGGCCGAGGACGTCGATCGTCTCCCCGCCGGTGAGGCCCGGCCAGAGCGCGACGTCGCCGGGGACGTAGGCGAGTTTCCGGTGGAGTTCGGCGGCGTCGTTCCAGGGGTCGGCGCCGAAGAGTCGGGCGGTGCCGCCGTCCGCTCTGAGCATCCCGAGGAGGATGCGGATGGTGGTGGACTTGCCGGCCCCGTTCGGGCCGAGGAATCCGTGGGTCTGGCCCTCGGACACTTTGAGGTCGAGCCCGTCGAGCGCGGTGACGTGACCGAAGCGCTTGACCAGGTTCTCGGTGTGGATGACAGCGGTCATCGCCACAGAGTATCACAACTTTCATAAATTTGTGAAATGTAAGATGATCGGCTATACCATGGAGGCGGCCGACGAGGGGGATCGATGACCGAACGCAGCGGTGACACGGGAAAACTGCTCGACTACGTGGAGCGTTTCGCCGACATCCTGACCGACAGCGGCATGCAGCGCATGTCCGCGCGCGTGTTCGCCTACGTCCTGGTCGACGATGCCGACACCTACACCGCCGCCGAGATCGCCGAAGGCATCGGGATCAGTCTCGCCGCCGTCTCCGGGGCCGTCCGGGACCTCACCACCGCGGGTCTGCTCCTCAAGGGCCGCCGCGCCTCCACCCGCGCCGACATCTACCGGCTCAACGACGAGGACATCTGGGGTTCGGTCATGCTCGACCGGGGCCCGATCCTCAACCGTTACCTTGAAGTCGCCCTCGAAGGCGTGCGGACCCTCCCCGAGGGCGCCGGACGCGACCGGATCCGGCAGACCGCCGACTTCATGGAGTTCGTCAAGGTCGAGATGGCCGCGATGCGCGAGCGCTGGACCGAGCACCGGGCGCGTCTGAGCGAGGCGAGAGGGCGCGGCGAAGCGTAGCCTCGCCCGAAGGGGTGGACATCGTCCGATCTACCATTTGACGTCCTCCCCGGCTTGAAGGCCGGGGATTCCTACCACCCGCAAGGTTGCGGGTCTCGGTGGGTTCCTGCTTCGGCCCGCTGTGCCTGGTTTCCCAGGTCTTACCGGCGGTCCACAGGCGTTTTACCTGTCCGCCCGCCCGGCGGCCAGGATATTCCTCGCGGCGTTGACGTCCCGGTCATGACACGTCCCGCACGCGGCGCAGGTCCATTCGCGGACGTTGAGCGGTTTGAGGCCGTCCCCCACACCGCAGGCTGAGCAGGTCTGGCTCGACGGGAGCCACCGGTCGACTTTCGCGAAGTCGCGTCCGTGGAGGGCGGCTTTGTATTCGAGCATGTGCACGAACGCCGACCATCCGGCATCGTGCACGCTCTTGGCCAGCCGGCCCCTAGCGAGACCGCACACCGCGAGGTCTTCGACGTACACCGCTTGGCTGTCGCGGATGATCTGCGTCGATACCTGGTGGTGCCAGTCGCGCCGGGCATCGGCGACCTTGGCGTGCTGCCGAGCGAGTTTCGCTCGGGCCTTGGCCCGGTTCTTGCTTCCTTTCTCCTTGCGCGCAAGCGCACGCTGGAGGCGTTTGAGTTTGCGTTCGGCTCCTCGCAGGAAGCGCGGGTTGTCGATCTTCTTACCGGAACTGGTGACCGCGAACGCGCTCAGCCCCAGGTCGATACCGGTCTCGATGCCGTTCTCAGGCAGCGGCTCGGGGGCGGTCTCGACGACGAACGACAAGAAGTACCGTCCGGCGGAATCCTTGACCACGGTCACGCTCGAGGGCGCGGCCGGAAGCTCACGCGACCAGGCCACCTTCACCTCGCCGATCTTCGCCAGGTACACCCGGCCGTTGCCGCGCAAGGCGAAGGCGTTGGTGTTCAGACGGATCGACTGCCGGGAGTCCTTGCGGGACCGGCACCGGGGCGAAGCGACCTTCGGCCCCTTCCGCCTACCGTTCACCGAGTCGAAGAACGCCTTATATGCGGCATCCAGGTCCCGCAAAGACTGCTGAAGGACTACGGCCGACACCTCGCTCAGCCAGGAGCGCTCCGGGGTGCGCTTGGCGGCGGTGATGTACCGCTTGGACAACACTGCCGAGGACACGTACGGCTCCCCGGCCGCGTGCGCTTCCTTCCGAGCGCGAAGGCAGTCGTTCCACACCACCCGAGCACACCCGAACGCACGAGCCAACGCCCGCCGCCGACCCCCATCCGGGAAGGCACGAAAGTTGTAACGCAACTGCACGAGCCATATTCTACGTTTTGCCCCATTGGAGCGGATCACAGGCCTCCGCGTAGCAGGCATGTGGTTTCGGCCATATTTGTACACTTGGCCTTCGTGACCAGGCGCCGGCGCGCCCCTGTCGAACATCTGCCAGTACATCGAACCGCAGCAACGCCCCGCATAGCGGTGGGGCGTTTCATCCCCGCCCAGAAGGACGGGCTTTTACGCCAGCGTCCGGTAAAGGTATGCTGCTGACTTGAGTGCCCTACGGATATGCTCACGTAGCTGACGAACCCTGGAGGAAGCCGACGTGGCCGACGACACCAGCCGCTCCGACACGACCGCCGGCAAAGGTCGTCCCACGCCCAAGCGCGGAGAGGGCCGGGCGGACCGCAACCCCTTCAAGAAGCTGGGCCGCTTCCTGCGCGAGGTCGTCGAGCAGCTCCGCAAGGTCGTCTATCCCACCAGGCGCCAGCTGATCGTCTACAGCATCGTGGTGCTCATCTTCGTCGGCATCATGATGGCCTACATCGGCGGCCTCGACCTGCTCTTCGGCGACCTGGTCCGCCGGGCCTTCGGCGCCGACGCCTGAACTTTCCCGACGTGACCTGCGCCTGTTCCGAGGTGCCCGGCTCCCGCTCGGCGGCACGGCGGTTACCCTAGGGGTATAAACACGCGCCGGTTCCGCCGGCGCGTGACTGTTAAGGAGCCACGGCGACGCCAGTGACGCCGTGAGTTCGCGGAAGTTCACCGCAGTCAAAGAAAGCAATGTGGTTCCCCGCGACCGCGGGGACGAGCCGGAATGAGAGCTAAGCGTGTCTGAGTTCGACGAAGCCTTGAAGATCGACGCCGAGGCGCAGGCTGCGGCGGCCAAGGACGCGAACGCCGCCGAGGAGGCCGCCCTCGAGGCCGAGGAAGCCGAGGCCGCCGACGCCGAGCCCGAGGTCGACCCGGCCGAGGCGCTGCGCGCGAAGCTGCGCTTCGCCCCCGGCGAGTGGTACGTGCTGCACTCCTACGCCGGCTTCGAGAACCGGGTGCGCTCGAACCTCGAGAACCGGATCCAGTCCTTCGACATGGAGGACTACATCTACCAGATCGAAGTCCCCACCCACACCGAAGTCGAGATCAAGAACGGCAAGCGGTCGAAGGTGGAGGCCAAGGTCTTCCCGAGCTACGTGCTCGTCCGCATGGAGATGACGCCCGAGTCCTACTCGGTCGTGCGCAACACCCCGGGCGTGACCGGATTCGTCGGCGTGGTCGACCGCACCGACCGGCCCAGCCCGCTCCCGCTCGACGAGGTCATCCAGTGGCTGCTGCCGCCGGAGCACAAGCCCGAGACCGAGGCGACCGCCGAAGAGTCCGCCGCCGAGCCCGAGATCAAGGTCGACTACGCCGAGGGCGAGTCGGTCACCGTCGTCGACGGCGCCTTCGCCTCGATGCCGGCCACGATCGCCGAGATCAACGCCGAGCAGCAGAAGCTCAAGGTGCTGGTCTCCATCTTCGGCCGCGAGACCCCGGTCGAGCTGAACTTCAACCAGGTCTCCAAACTCTGACGTCCGAGCCGCACGTCGGCTCGGTCATAGCTCACACACCTCGCCTGAGGTGTGCGCTTCTCCGACGAGTACCCTGGAGAGGCTGCGTGCCTGCATGCGGCAGGTGCGCCATGCACCCAGCGGGGCGATCCGCCCCGTGACAGCCAGTCGCAGCGAAGCTTGCGAGCTGCAGATCAGCCCAGGAAGAGAAGGACACGATGGCTCCCAACAAGAAGGCCGTTGTGACGTTCAAGCTGGAACTCGCGGGTGGCCAGGCCACTCCGGCTCCGCCGGTGGGTCCCGCCCTCGGCCAGCACGGCGTCAACATCATGGAGTTCTGCAAGGCCTACAACGCGGCCACGGAGAACCAGCGCGGCGAAATCGTCCCGGCCGAGATCACGGTCTACGAGGACCGCTCGTTCACGTTCGCCCTCAAGACCCCGCCGGCAGCGAAGCTGCTGCTCAAGGCCGCCGGTGTCAACAAGGGCTCGGGCGAGCCGCACCGCGACAAGGTCGGCAAGGTGACCCAGGACCAGGTCCGGGAGATCGCCGAGAAGAAGATGCCCGACCTGAACGCCAACGACCTCGACGCCGCCGCGAAGATCGTCGCCGGCACCGCCCGCTCCATGGGCATCACCGTCGAATAATCCGACCCTGTGGAAGGGCGAGCGCTCGTCCTCACCACGACATCCGAAGGATGGAACATGAAGCGCAGCAAGAAGTACAACGACCTCGCGATGAAGGTCGACCGCTCGCGGCTGTACGCGCCGCTTGAGGCCGTCGAACTCGCCAAGGAGACCTCGCCGACCAAGTTCGACGCCACCGTCGAGGTGGCGCTGCGGCTCGGTGTCGACCCGCGCCAGGCGGACCAGCTGGTCCGCGGCACCGTCTCCCTGCCGAACGGCACCGGCAAGACCGTCCGCGTCATCGCCTTCGCCGAGGGCGACAAGGCCGAGGCCGCGGTGGCCGCCGGCGCCGACGAGGTCGGCTCCGACGACCTCGTCAAGCGGATCTCCGACGGCTGGCTCGACTTCGACGCCGCCGTCGCCACGCCCGACCAGATGGCCAAGATCGGCCGGATCGCGCGGATCCTGGGCCCGCGCGGCCTGATGCCGAACCCGAAGACGGGCACGGTGACGCCGGACGTCGCCAAGGCGGTCACCGAGATCAAGGGCGGGAAGATCTCCTTCCGCGTCGACAAGCACGCCAACCTGCACCTCTTGATCGGCAAGACCAGCTTCTCGGCCGACCAGCTCGCGGAGAACTACGCGGCCGCGGTCGAGGAGATCCAGCGGCTCAAGCCCTCCAGCTCCAAGGGCCTCTACATCAAGAAGGTCACCCTGACCACCACCATGGGCCCGGGCATCCCGGTCGACCCGCAGGCGGTCAAGGCCGCCAAGTAGCGAACCGAGTGTGACCTGGCCCCGGCGCAGCCTCCTGCGCCGGGGCTTTCCCGTTCCCACTGCTAAGCTTGATTCGTTTTCCACAACCCGAAGACCGTCGGCCACCGCCTTGCGCGGTTGTAAACCACCCGGGGCCAACGCAGGGCGACTCGAAACGACCATGGTGTCGGCCAGCTTTCTTGGTTGACCTCCGGTCAAGTGCTGAGGCGTCCGCGAGGACGCCTTTTTTGTCGCCTCCGTGACGGTTGAGGATTGATCAGCCGAGAAAGGAGGGAAACATGGCTGAAAGGGAAGAATACCCGGCGGACAAGCAGGCCGCCATCGCCGAGCTGACCGACAGGTTCTCGAGCGCGTCGGCCGCCGTGCTCACCGAGTACCGCGGCCTCTCGGTCGACGAACTGGGGGAGCTCCGGCGTTCCCTCGGCGAGGGGGCGCGTTACCGCGTCGCCAAGAACACCCTCGCCAAGCGCGCCGCGAACCAGGCGGGCCTGACCGAGCTGGACGACCTGTTCACCGGTCCCACCGCGATCACCTTCATCGAAGGCGACCCGGTGGAAGCCGCCAAGGGACTGCGCAACTTCGCCAAGCAGCACGAAGCCCTGGTGATCAAGGGCGGCGTCATGGAGGGCAAGCCCCTCAGCGTCGAAGAGATCACCAAGCTCGCCGACCTCGAGTCGCGCGAAGTGCTCCTCGCGAAGCTGGCCGGCGCGCTCAAGGCCAATGCGCAGAAGACCGCAGCCGTCCTCAACGCGCCCGTCTCCAAGATGGCGCGACTGGCCGCGGCCCTGCAGGACAAGAAAGCGGCCGGTGGGGAATAGCCCCCGGTTCAAGACTTAGAAAGGAAACACCATGGCCAAGCTGTCCACTGAAGAGCTGCTCGACACCTTCAAGGAGATGACCCTCCTTGAGATCTCGGAGTTCGTGAAGGCGTTCGAGGAAGAGTTCGACGTCACCGCCGCCGCTCCCGTGGCCGTCGCCGCGGCCGGCGCCGCCGCCGGCGGCGCCGGTGAGGAAGCCGCCGCTGAGAAGGACACCTTCGATGTCGTTCTCGAGTCGGCCGGCGACTCCAAGATCAAGGTCATCAAGGAAGTCCGCGGCATCACCTCCCTGGGCCTCAAGGAGGCCAAGGAGCTCGTCGAGGGCGCCCCGAAGGCTGTTCTCGAAGGTGCCAACAAGGACGACGCCGAGAAGGCCAAGGAGGCCCTCGAGGGCGCCGGCGCCACCGTCTCCCTGAAGTAGGAGACGCACTCAGCGACATATCGACGGGGCCTCCCAGCCCTGTACGGCCGGGGCCGTGACACCGGAAGGTGTCGCGGCCCCGGTTTCGTCGTGCCCGCCCCGGCCGCGGTTCCGGGGCCGGAATCCGGTGAATCCCCGCCCGCATTGCAACGCGGGCGCACCTCACGGCGTCTTCACATCGGAAACCAGGGAACGAGAGGAGACCGATGCGCATGTGGAGGCGGCGTGCCGCGCTCGGCGCCGCCGTCGTCGCGATCGCGACCGGCGCCTGCGCCCCGACCGAAACCGCCGGCGAAGCATCCCCCGAAGTCGACCCCGCGGCCGCGGCCGAACTGGTCGGACTGGTCCGGGACACCAGGCTGCTGGAGCTCGAACTCGGCAACGCCGAGAACCGGATCGTCCGCACCTGCCTCGAAGCGCGAGGCTTCACGGTGCACGACGCCTGGGAGCTCGCGGACGTCGACGTCGACGCCGCCGCACGCTCCGAGCGCTACCCCTACGAGACGTGGCTGCCCGACGCCGGGACCGCCGCCGAGACGGGCTTCGGCCTCTGGGCCGGAGCGCCCGAGGCGGCAGGCTCCGCCGAGGCGGCCGCCCACCTCGAACGCGTCCCCGGGCGGACGGACACGGTCGACAACTCGGCCTTCGAAGGCCTTTCCGAACAGCGGCGACGCGACTGGTACTTCGCTTACGCGGGCGAGGACTGGGCACGGGCGCACTACGCCGCCGCCTACCTCACCGAAGGCGGCCTCGCCGAACTGCACCGGTCCGGCGGCGCGCCCGCCCCGGCCGACGCCGAACCCGGCGGATGCCTGAGGGAGATGATCGAGTCCCTGTACGGCGAGACGCGCCTCACCGAGGAGGCGGCCCTCGGCGGGGCGGACGATCCGTGGAACTGGCGGCCCTCGGCGCCGGTCGAGGAATACGACCTCGACCGCCAGTCCGTGCTCCAGTCCTGGGACGACCGGCTGGCCGGCCCGCAGGCGGCGATGCTCGACTGCCTGGACGGCCGCGGCCACGCCGACTGGCGGTTCGACCGCGAAGGCGGCCTGCCCGTGCGGCGCTACTGGCAGCGCCTCTACGGCGGAGGAGTGGCCGAAGGGGACGGCCGGGCCGCCGTGCCCGAGCCGCCGGACGACCTACCGGGCGACTTCGAAGGCCGGCGCGCCGCGGAGATCGACATGGCCGTCGACTTCGCCGCGTGCGCCGACGCCTCCGGTTACCGCGAAGCGGCCCGCGCCGCCTGGGACGTCCTCCTCTACGAGCACTACAGCTCCGTGGAGTCGCAGTTGCGCGACTGGCGGGAGGCGGTGATCGAGTCGCTCGACCGCGCCCGCGGCATCGTCGTCACTTAGGCCGCATCGGTGTCGAAAAAACTTCCGAGTCCGCGTCACCTTTCCGGCGCGGGCTCGTTGTATTCGGTGAGGCGGTCGGATCGCGCGCACAAGCTGACTCGGCGTCGCGAGCGACCGCCGCGGGCGCGATGCCGGGCGGACCTCGGTCCCGACCGGGAACCACGGAACCGTCCGGCGTGCGGCACTCGAGGCGCCGTAACCGAAATGGCGACGCAGCGGCGTCACGCGCCGCACGCCGGATTCCCGCCCGGCCGCACCTGGCGGACGAAGGCGGACCGAGCCGCGGAGGGGACGGCTCGGTCCGCTCGGCGCCCGCGACGTTTAGCGCCGCCGCCGACGGATACCCATGGCCCGACCCAGCGTGTGGGGCCCGGCCGTTTCGAGGGCGACGGCGAGCGGTTCCCCCGCCCGGAACCCCGGGCGGCTCGGGGCGGGGCGGCCCGCCGCATTCTCAGGCGCCGCCCGACCTCGACGGCGCTGGGGTCTACACGCCTCGCCTTGGGCGCGGCTGCGAAGGATCGCACCGCGACGCCGCAGACGCTCGACTTGACGAAGTGTGACTTGATCCTGCAAACTAGTGACTCAAGCGCCACAACGTGGCGCGGGCAACGTTCGCGTTCGAGGCGAACCAGCCCGCCCCCGGCGCTGGCAGGTCCGCGGCCCTCGAGGCCGGGAGGGATACGACCCTGAGTTGGGAGGGGCTTCGGCAGCCGGAGAGATCGTCGTCACCACTCACCCCGCTGACCCGGCGGGGAGTTGACAGTTGCTGAAGCCTACACTAAGCTATTAATTTGCGCTGCCTCCTTCACGCTCTTTTTTGACGCGGTGAGGGGCGTGGACGGTGGGGAATCCTGGCAAACGACTGAGCTGCACTCGTGCTCCGCACGGATCGTGCACCGGTCGAACGCCCGCCCCGGCCGTTCCCGTCCGACCCGCTTCAGTGTCGTGACTCTGGCATGCGCCGGCCGCAGCAAACTCAGGTCCTCGGAAGGACGAATCTTGGCAGCTTCCCGCACTGGCAAGACCAGCTCCAGCAAGAGCAAGCACGCACCCAGCCGTACTTCGTTCGGCAGGATCGAAGAAAAACTGGAAGTCCCGAACCTACTGGCGCTCCAGACGAACTCCTTCGACTGGCTTATCGGCAACGACGCTCACCGCGCCCGTGCCGGTGAGGACGCCAAGTGCGGTCTGGACGAGATCCTCGAAGAGATCAGCCCGATCGAAGACTTCTCGGGCACCATGAGCCTGTCCTTCTCCAACCCGCGATTCGACGAGGTCAAGGCCCCGATCGAGGAATGCCGCGAGAAGGACCTCACCTACTGCGCTCCGCTGTTCGTCACCGCGGAGTTCATCAACCACACCACCGGCGAGATCAAGAGCCAGACGGTGTTCATGGGCGACTTCCCGATGATGACGCCCAAAGGCACCTTCATCATCAACGGCACCGAGCGCGTCGTCGTCAGCCAGCTGGTCCGCTCGCCCGGCGTCTACTTCGACAAGCAGCCCGACAAGACCTCCGACCGCGACCTCACCAGCGCCAAGGTCATTCCCGGCCGCGGCGCCTGGCTCGAGTTCGACGTCGACAAGCGCGAGACCGTCGGCGTCCGCGTCGACCGCAAGCGCCGCCAGGCCGTCACCGTCCTGCTGAAGGCGATCGGCTGGGACGCCGACCGCATCCGCGAGCGCTTCGGCTGGTCCGAGCTCATGATGGCCACCCTGGAGAAGGACACCATCAACTCCCAGGACGAGGCGCTGCTCGACATCTACCGCAAGCTCCGTCCGGGCGAGCCGCCGACCAAGGACAACGCGCAGACCCTCCTGGAGAACCTGTTCTTCAACGAGAAGCGCTACGACCTGGCCAAGGTCGGCCGTTACAAGATCAACAAGAAGTTCGACCTGGACTTCCCGATCAGCACCGGGGTGCTCACCGAAGAGGACCTGGCCGCCACGATCGAGTACATGCTCAAGCTGCACTCGGCCGAGCCCGGCTTCCACGCCGACGACATCGACCACTTCGGCAACCGCCGCCTGCGCACGGTCGGCGAGCTGATCCAGAACCAGATCCGCGTGGGCCTGTCCCGCATGGAGCGGGTCGTCCGCGAGCGCATGACCACGCAGGACGTCGAGGCGATCACGCCGCAGACGCTGATCAACATCCGCCCCGTGGTGGCCGCGATCAAGGAGTTCTTCGGCACCTCGCAGCTGTCGCAGTTCATGGACCAGGTCAACCCGATCGCGGGTCTGACCCACCGCCGCCGCCTGTCGGCGCTGGGCCCGGGCGGACTGTCCCGCGACCGCGCCGCGATGGACGTCCGCGACGTCCACCCGTCGCACTACGGGCGCATGTGCCCGATCGAGACTCCTGAAGGTCCCAACATCGGCCTCATCGGCGCGATGTCGACCTTTGCGCGGGTCAACCCGTTCGGGTTCATCGAGACGCCCTACCGCAAGGTCGTCGACGGCAAGGTCACCGAGGAGATCGAGTACCTGACCGCCGACGAGGAGGACCGGTACAACATCGCCCAGGCCAACGCGCCGCTCAACGAGGACGCCACCTTCGCCGACGCGCAGGTGCTGGCCCGTGGTCGCGGCGGCGACGCCGAGTTGCTGGCCGGCAAAGAGATCGACTACATGGACGTCTCGCCGCGCCAGATGACCTCGGTCGCCACCGCGCTGGTGCCGTTCCTGGAGCACGACGACGCCAACCGCGCCCTGATGGGCGCGAACATGCAGCGCCAGGCCGTGCCGCTGATCAAGACCGACTCGCCGCTGGTGGGCACCGGCATGGAGTTCCGCGCCGCGGTCGACGCCGGCGACGTGGTCGTCGCCGAGGCCGACGGCCTGGTGGAGGACTCCAGCGCCGACTACATCACCATCGCGCAGGACGACGGCATGCGCCGCACCTACCTGCTGCACAAGTTCCGCCGCTCGAACGCGGGCTCGTGCATCAACCAGGTGCCGCTGGTCACCGAGGGGGAGCGGGTCGAGGCCGGTCAGCCGATCGCCGACGGTCCGTCCACCGACAAGGGCGAGATGGCCCTGGGCAAGAACCTGCTGGTGGCGTTCACCTCCTGGGAGGGCCAGAACTTCGAGGACGCGATCATCCTGTCGTCCCGCCTGGTCGAGGACGACGTGCTCACCTCGATCCACATCGACGAGCACGAGGTCGACGCGCGCGACACCAAGCTGGGGCCCGAGGAGATCACCCGGGACATTCCCAACGTCGGCGAGGAGATGCTCTCCGACCTCGACGACCGCGGCATCATCCGCATCGGCGCCGAGGTCGAGGACGGCGACATCCTGGTCGGCAAGGTCACGCCGAAGGGCGAGACCGAGCTGACCCCCGAGGAGCGCCTGCTGCGCGCCATCTTCGGCGAGAAGGCCCGCGAAGTCCGCGACACCTCGCTCAAGGTTCCGCACGGCGAGGCCGGCACCGTCATCGGCGTCCGGACCTTCTCCCGCGAGGACGGCGACGAGCTGAGCCCGGGCGTCAACGAGCTGGTCCGCGTCTACATCGCGCAGAAGCGCAAGATCGGTGTGGGCGACAAGCTCGCCGGCCGCCACGGCAACAAGGGCGTCATCTCGAAGGTCGTGCCGCAGGAGGACATGCCGTTCCTCCCGGACGGCACCCCGATCGACATCCTGCTCAACCCGATGGGCGTGCCGGGCCGAATGAACATCGGCCAGGTCCTCGAAGTCCACCTGGGCTGGGCGGCCAAGTCCGGCTGGCAGATCGAGGAGTTCAACGAGCAGTGGCAGAAGGCCCTGCGCGACATCGGCGCGCACGAGGCCCCTGCCGACTCGAAGGTCGGCACGCCGGTCTTCGACGGCGCCCACCCGGACGAGGTCCAGGGCGTGCTCGCGAACGCGCTGCCGAACCGGGACGGGGACCGCATGGTCGCCCCGACCGGCAAGGCGCGGCTGTTCGACGGACGCACCGGCGAGCCGTTCCCGGACCCGATCAGCGTCGGCTACATGTACATCCTGAAGCTGAACCACATGGTGGACGACAAGATCCACGCCCGCTCCACGGGGCCGTACTCCATGATCACCCAGCAGCCGCTGGGCGGTAAGGCCCAGTTCGGCGGCCAGCGCTTCGGCGAGATGGAGTGCTGGGCCATGCAGGCCTACGGCGCGGCCTACGCGCTGCAGGAGCTGCTGACGATCAAGTCCGACGACGTGGTCGGCCGAGTGAAGGTCTACGAGGCCGTCGTCAAGGGGGAGAACGTCCCAGAGCCGGGCATTCCGGAGTCGTTCAAGGTGCTGCTCAAGGAGCTTCAGTCGCTGTGCCTCAACGTGGAGGTCCTCTCCGCGGACGGGCAGGCCATTCAGATGACCGAGAGCGACGACGAGGTGTTCCGGGCGGCCGAGGAGCTGGGGATCGACCTGTCGCATGAGGAACCGTCCAGCGTCGATTTCGAAAGCGCCTGACGTCGAGTGAGGGCGGACGGCACGTCCGCCGTCCTCGCCCACGTCTCATCACCCACGGCGACGCATGCGGAGCCGTAAACGGCACATAGCCTTAAGAGAACATCAAGGGGAAGAGTTCAGTGCTCGACGTCAACTTCTTCGACAAGTTGAAGATCGGCCTCGCCACCGCCGAAGACATTCGGCAGTGGTCCCACGGCGAAGTGAAGAAGCCGGAGACCATCAACTACCGGACCCTCAAGCCCGAGAAGGACGGCCTCTTCTGCGAGAAGATCTTCGGCCCGACCCGGGACTGGGAGTGCTACTGCGGGAAGTACAAGCGCATCCGGTTCAAGGGCATCATCTGCGAACGCTGCGGTGTCGAGGTGACTCGCTCGAAGGTCCGCCGCGAGCGGATGGGCCACATCGAGCTCGCCGCTCCGGTCACCCACATCTGGTACTTCAAGGGCGTGCCCAGCCGTCTGGGCTACCTGCTGGATCTGGCGCCGAAGGACCTGGAGAAGGTCATCTACTTCGCCGCCTACGTGATCACCGCCGTCGACGATGAAGCGCGCCAGCGCGACATCCCGACGCTGGAGAACGAGATCGTGGCCGAGAAGCGCACGCTCGAGCAGCAGCGCGACGCCGCGATCGAGGAGCGCGCCTCGAAGCTCGAGGCCGACCTGGCCGAGCTGGAGGCCGAGGGCGCCCGCGCCGACGTCCGCCGCAAGGTCAAGGACGGCGGCGAGCGCGAGATGCGTCAGATCCGCGACAAGGCCCAGCGGGAGATCGACCGCCTCGACGAGGTCATGGACACCTTCCGCAAGCTCGAGGTCCGCCAGCTCATCGGCGACGAGATGCTCTACCGGGAGCTCCAGCAGCGCTTCGGCGAGTACTTCACCGGCGGCATGGGCGCCGAGGCGATCAAGAACCTGCTCGAGCACCTCGACCTCGACGCCGAGGCCGACTCGCTCCGCGAGGTCATCGCCACCGGCAAGGGCCAGAAGAAGCTGCGCGCGCTCAAGCGCCTGAAGGTCGTGGCCGCGTTCCAGTCCACCGGCAACTCGCCGATGGGCATGGTCCTCGACTGCGTCCCGGTGATCCCGCCGGAACTGCGCCCGATGGTGCAGCTCGACGGCGGCCGCTTCGCGACCAGCGACCTCAACGACCTGTACCGCCGCGTGATCAACCGCAACAACCGCCTCAAGCGGCTGATGGACCTCGGCGCGCCCGAGATCATCGTCGCGAACGAGAAGCGGATGCTGCAGGAGTCGGTGGACGCCCTGTTCGACAACGGCCGGCGCGGCCGCCCGGTCACCGGGCCGGGCAACCGCCCGCTCAAGTCGCTCTCCGACATGCTCAAGGGCAAGCAGGGCCGGTTCCGCCAGAACCTGCTGGGCAAGCGCGTCGACTACTCGGGCCGTTCGGTCATCGTGGTCGGCCCGCGCCTGAAGCTGCACCAGTGCGGCCTGCCCAAGCAGATGGCCCTGGAGCTGTTCAAGCCGTTCGTGATGAAGCGCCTGGTCGATTTGAACCACGCGCAGAACATCAAGTCGGCCAAGCGCATGGTCGAACGCGCCCGTCCGGTCGTGTGGGACGTGCTCGAAGAGGTCATCACCGAGCACCCGGTGCTGCTCAACCGCGCGCCGACGCTGCACCGACTCGGCATCCAGGCCTTCGAGCCGCAGCTGGTCGAGGGCAAGGCCATCCAGCTGCACCCGCTGGTCTGCACCGCCTTCAACGCCGACTTCGACGGCGACCAGATGGCCGTGCACGTGCCGCTGTCCGCCGAGGCCCAGGCCGAGGCGCGGATCCTGATGCTGGCGTCGAACAACATCCTCAAGCCCTCCGACGGCAAGCCGGTGGCCCTGCCCACGCAGGACCAGATCATCGGCCTGTACTACCTGACCCACCGCAAGGAGGGTCTGCCTGGCGAGGGCCGCGCGTTCGCGGACATCGGCGAGGCCATCATGGCCTACGACCGGCGCGAGCTGAACCTGCAGGCGCCGATCAAGATCCGTCTGGAGGACCTGCCGGGCGTCAACAACGGCCCCGGCGAGCCCTGGGAGGCCCCCGAAGACTGGGAGGCCGGGCAGAGCGCGATCATCGAGACGACGCTGGGTCGGGTGTTCTTCAACGAGTGCCTGCCGCCGGACTTCCCGTACGTCAACTACGAGGTCCGCAAGGGGCAGCTCTCGGACATCATCCACGACCTGTCGGAGCACTACTCGAAGGTGCAGCTGGGCGCGTGCCTGGACTCGCTGAAGTCGGCCGGTTTCAAGTGGGCCGGCTGGTCGGGTGTGACGATCGGCATCGAGGACGTCATCGAGCCGGCGCACAAGGCCGAGATCCTCGAGAAGTACGAGTCGGACTCCGCGAAGATCGACAAGCAGTACATGCGCGGCCTGATGACCGCCGAGGAGCGCCGCGGCGAGCTGACCGAGATCTGGACCAAGGCCACCGCCGAGGTCATGGAGGACCTGAACGACACCCTCCAGCCGGACAACCCGCTGTGGCAGATGATCAACTCCGGGGCGCGAGGCAACATGCTGCAGCTGCGGCAGATCGCCGGCATGCGCGGCCTGGTGGCGAACCCGAAGGGCGAGATCATCCCGCGTCCGATCAAGTCCTCGCTGCGCGAGGGCCTGACGGTGCTGGAGTACTTCATCTCCACGCACGGTTCGCGCAAGGGCCTGGCCGACACCGCGCTGCGGACCGCCGACTCGGGTTACCTGACCCGGCGTCTGGTGGACGTCTCGCAGGACGTCATCATCCGCGAGGAGGACTGCGGCACCGACCGGTACCTGGACTTCCCGATCGCCGTCGACATCGACGGGCGCCTGGTGGAGTCCGACATCGTCGAGACCGCGGTGGACGCCCGCACGCTGGCCGAGGACATCGAGGTCGACGGCGAGGTCGTCCTCGCACGCAACTCGCAGCTGAACTCGGACAACATCGCCGAGCTCATCGGCAGGGGCGTCACCGTCGTCAAGGTGCGCTCGGTGCTGACCTGCGAGTCGCGGCACGGGGTGTGCGCGGCCTGCTACGGCCGTTCGATGCCGACCGGTGAGCCGGTCGACCTCGGCGAGGCCGTGGGCATCATCGCCGCGCAGTCGATCGGTGAGCCCGGCACCCAGCTGACGATGCGGACCTTCCACACCGGCGGTGTGGCCGGCGAGGACATCACGCAGGGTCTGCCGCGTGTGCAGGAGGTCTTCGAGGCCCGCATCCCGAAGGGGAAGGCGCCGATCGCCGAGGCGAGCGGCACCGTGCGGATCGAGGACGCTGAGAAGAGCCGCAAGATCATCATCGCGCCCGACGACGGCTCCGAGGAGATCGTGGTCGACAAGGTTCCCCGCCGTCTGCGCCTGCGCGCGGTCGACGGTGAGCACGTCGAGGTCGGCGAGAAGCTGGTCGAGGGCACCATCGACCCGCACGAGCTGCTGCGCGTGCTGGGCCCGCGGAAGGTGCAGCGGCACCTGGTCGGCGAGGTCCAGGACGTCTACCGCTCGCAGGGCGTGATGATCCACGACAAGCACATCGAGATCATCGTGCGGCAGATGCTCAAGCGGATCACGATCATCGACTCGGGCACGGCGGAGTTCCTGCCCGGCTCGCTGGTCGACCGCCTCGAGTTCGAGGAAGTGAACCGCAAGATCATCGCCGACGGCGGCGAGCCGGCCTCCGGTCGTCCGCAGCTGATGGGCATCACCAAGGCCAGCCTGGCGACCGAGTCGTGGCTGTCGGCCGCCTCCTTCCAGGAGACGACCCGGGTGCTCACCGAGGCCGCGATCTCCGGCAAGTCCGACAGCCTGGTCGGTCTGAAGGAGAACGTGATCCTCGGCAAGCTGATTCCGGCCGGCACGGGCATCGCCAAGTACCGGAACGTCTCGGTCGAGCCGACCGAGGAGGCCAAGTCCGCGGTGTACAGCCTGGGAGGCTACGAGGACACCACCACGCCGACCTTCTCCTACGGGACGGGCCCGGCCGTGAGCCTCGAAGACTCCTACGACCTGGGCACCTACTAGAAGCTGAAATCCAAGCCGATTCCCGACGGCTGAGTGAAGAGGGGGCCGAGCGCGAAGCGCTCGGCCCCCTCTTCATGTCGTTGGCCGGCCGTAGGCGGAATCGGCGGCGACCCATCGGCCGGCCTCGGCCCCGGAGGGGCCAGCGGCGCCTGGCTCGGAGCCGGCGTGGCGAACACCGAGGAACCGGGCACCATCAACAGCATCATCAAACAGCTACCGTTCCTTGAGAAGGGATGGCTGCAATGACCCAGACCGTGAAGACCCGCCACTACGCCGTGACCGCGCGCCCGTCGTTCGGCATGTGGGAACTTGACGTGGCCGGTGTCGGCGTCACCCAGGCGGAGCACGTGGCCGATGCCGAGATGATGGTCCGCGACTATATCGACATCCTCACCGCGGATAACGGCGACGACGTCGAGGTCACCATCGAATGGCAGCTCGGCGACGGCATTGATGAAGCGATCGCCGACGCCGCCCGCGCCCAAGAAGAGGCCGCCGCGAAGGCCACCCGCAGCGCCGCCGCCCGAGCCGTGCTGCCAAACGAGCACGCCAGCGCCTCGCCAAGTAGCTGACCGATACGACGACGGCGGCCGCGGCCGCCGTCGTTCCGGGTACGCCCGAATGGGCGATTGCTTGGAGCTGTGAGTTCTCTGCGGGAATAGGCGATAGCTACCGGTAGATGAAGGCAACTTCGTCATCGTGGTGGAGGAGAGTCGGCAGCACTGGATGAGAGGGTGCTATAGTGGGAAAGTAAGAAATTCCTGGGGAGGGTCACGATGAAGAACCACGACGAGAAATCGGAGAACCCGGTGATCACCGAGACCCGAGTCAGGGTGCGGCAGAAGGGGCAGGTGACCCTGCCGCGAGAGGTGCGCGAACGGCTGCACATCGAAGAGGGCGACGAAATCAGCTTCGTCACCACTGAAGACGGAGTCGTCACGGTGCGCGGATACACGGCGATCCCCGCCGACCAGCGCTGGTTCTGGACGCCGGAATGGCAGGCCGGCGAGCGCGAGGCCGATGAGCAGATCGCGGCCGGTGGCGGCAGGGTGTACCACGACATCGACGAGATGCTCGACGACCTCGATCGCAGGTTCCCGCCCAAGTGACGCCGACGCACGAAGAGTTTCCACGATTCGAGAACGACTATTCCAAACTCACCGACGAGCAGCGCGCTCGCTATCGCAAAGCGGTTCGGCAGCTGGTGGAGGATATGAGAGAGGGGCGGCAGCCGCGCACCGGGCTGCGGGTCAAGCGAGTGCAAGGCTGCGAAGGCGTCTATGAGTTGAGCTGGGCGCCCGACGGCCGTGCGACTTGGCAGTACGGCAAGGAGCAGATCGAGGGGGAACCGCACGTCATCTGGCGGCGGGTCGGAACCCACGACATCTTCAAGAGCCCGTGACAGAGGAAGGCGGCGGCCCATCGGGTCGTCGCCCTTCCGGCTCAGACGCGATGCCGCCTCCGGCAAAGCGCCTGGCCCACCATCCTTTCCTTCAATTCAGTCGGTGAGCGGGTTGCGCGTCTTCAGAACTGGAAATCTGGAGAAGTCGCGGTCCTGAGTCCAGAGCTCATCGATGCCGTTCTCGACGCAGAGCGCGGCGATTCGCGCGTCATGGACTTTCGGACCGACGACTCTGCTCGATCGGAGCATCGGCCGCAGCCGCGACCAGTAGCCCGCGCTTTCACTGAGCAAGGCGGCTGAGGGCGAAGCGATCCAAGCATCGATCTGCTCAAGGGCGACCTCGTCCGGAGTGGGATCCCGGTGAATCGTCGGATGAGTCACGATGTTGTAGAACTCGTGGAGGCAGGGCCACGGGAGCGTCCAGAGGCGGTTTCCTTCCGCGAGTTCGCGGATGACATGGTCGGCCGCCTGGTGGAACGGGCTGTCGGAGCGATGGGTGTAGACCAGGATATTGGTGTCGACGGCGATCAAATTCCGTCCTCGTTCGCGAACGCCCGAATCGCTTCCCAGCTCGCACTCTCGAGGTGCGGCTGGAGTCCTCCGCTGCCGAAGCTCCGGTCCGGGAGGGTGTAACCGGACTTTCCCGCACCAGGCCGGGTCAGCACGGGTCCTTCTTCGATGAGCGCCCGGAGGGTGGTCCCCTCTGCTCGCGCACGCTCCCTGGCCTCTTCGAGCAGAGCGTCTGCGATCAGACCGTCGTCTTCATACTCCCAACCATATTCGAAGAGCCATACAGCCGTATATGGAATCGAAGCGCGTGCGGCGTCCACCAGGGCGCATCCGAGCTGCCAGAACCCATGTCCGATTCGTTGAGGAGCCGGTGGCTGAAAGGCCGGCACGGATCTGCCCGGCGCGCCGCAACACTAGGATGTACGAATGTTGTCGGTGCAGCAGAGCGGCGGGGTGCGGCATCCCGATGATCCGGAGCCGGTCGAGTCGACCAAGGTCGTGGCCGCGCAGGTCCTGGCGGTCCTGGCGGTCATGTTCTCGCCGTTCGTCGGCGGGGCGATCCCCGCGCTCATCGCCCTGATGCTCGCCCGTCAGGCCGAGAACGACATCCGCGAGTCCGAGGGCTTCCTGCTCGGGGCGAGCCGGCTGCCGCGCGTCCGCCGCCTCGCCTGGATCGCCGTCGGCGTCGCCGCCGCCGCGGTGGTCGCGATGCTGCTGGTCTGGGTCGTCGACATGGCCAGGTCGGTCGGGGAGCCGACCTATGGCGGCAATGTCGCGGCCCCGCCGCCCGGAACGTGAGGCGCGATACCCTCGCGACAGGGCGGCCCCCTCGTTCGAGCCGTGTTCCACGAGCTAAGATAGGCCACGGTGTGTCTACCGCACCGAGCGAACAGCGCCAGTGCCCATTCGTTCCGCGAAACCCGTGACCCTGAACACGGATCCTTTGCGGGCCGAAATCCGGTTCGACGACGTTCGTTAGGCTAGGTAGGCTTCTCCCTTGCGCCTGGACACCGCTTCGAGCGGCATGGTGGCCCTGTCTACTCCGGCAGCTCGGTCCCCGTGAGAGCCAGGCCAGGTTGCGTGCCTGCAAGGCGTCCGGGCCACCATTAGGTCCAGTCGTCGGGCGTCATCGGCACGCACACCCTCCAACTGGGGGCTTCGTGAATATTGACTCCGATAGTCAGTCTCGCCTGAGATCACGTCACGAACGCGTCTGAACCAGCCTGAGCGGCGAAGTGCGCTTTGCCAAAGGCTGTTCTGAGTCCGGAGAGACGTGACACGCCCGAACGCGGGGGACGGGACTCTGCCGTAGCAGGCAGGGCTTCAAGATGACGCCGACCAAGACAGGAATACGCAACCAGTCAACCGTGTTGAGAGGGGTCTGGCTCAGTGCCAACCATCCAGCAACTGGTCCGCAAAGGTCGCAAGACCAAGACCAGCAAGAACAAGACGCCCGCGCTGAAGGGCAGCCCGCAGGCCCGCGGCGTGTGCACCCGCGTGTACACCACCACGCCCAAGAAGCCGAACTCGGCCATGCGCAAGGTCGCCCGCGTCCGTCTCATGAACGGCACCGAGGTCACCGCGTACATCCCGGGAGTGGGCCACAACCTGCAGGAGCACTCCATCGTGCTCGTGCGCGGCGGTCGTGTCCGCGACCTGCCCGGTGTCCGCTACAAGATCATCCGCGGCGCGCTCGACACCCAGGGTGTCCGCGACCGCAAGCAGGCCCGCAGCCGCTACGGCGCGAAGAAGGAGAAGTAGACACATGCCACGTAAAGGCCCCGCGCCTCGTAGGCCGCTGACTGCTGACCCGGTCTACAACTCGGTCCTCGTCACCCAGCTGATCAACAAGGTCCTCAAGGACGGCAAGCGCCGCCTCGCCGAGCGCATCGTCTACGAAGCCCTGGAGACCTGCCGCACCAAGGCCGACCAGGACCCCGTGGTCGTGCTCAAGCGC
The DNA here is from genome assembly GCF_054779575.1 of Glycomyces halotolerans. Taxonomy (NCBI): domain Bacteria; kingdom Bacillati; phylum Actinomycetota; class Actinomycetes; order Glycomycetales; family Glycomycetaceae; genus Glycomyces; species Glycomyces halotolerans. Next base: position 57,269 of record NZ_BAAGXZ010000001.1, on the reverse strand, counting down.
GCTCTCGACAACGTCAAGCCGACTCTCGAGGTCCGCTCCCGCCGCGTCGGCGGCGCGACCTACCAGGTCCCGGTGGACGTGCGCCCGCAGCGGGCCACCACCCTGGGGCTGCGCTGGCTGGTCGGCTTCGCCCGTGACCGCCGCGAGAAGACCATGGTCGAGCGGCTCACCAACGAGATCCTCGACGCCTCCAACGGCCTCGGCGCCGCGGTGAAGAAGCGCGAGGACACTCACAAGATGGCCGATTCCAACAAGGCATTCGCCCACTACCGCTGGTAGTGACTCTCAGAGAAGGCAATCGTGGCTAACAAAGCAAACGCCGCCCTGGCCAAGCTCCGCAACATCGGCATCATGGCGCACATCGACGCCGGCAAGACCACCACCACCGAGCGCATCCTGTACTACACCGGTGTGTCGCACAAGATCGGTGAGGTCCACGACGGCGCCGCCACGATGGACTGGATGGAGCAGGAGCAGGAGCGGGGCATCACCATCACGTCCGCCGCCACCAAGTGCGAGTGGGACGGGCACATCATCCAGATCATCGACACGCCCGGACACGTCGACTTCACCGTCGAGGTGGAGCGGTCGCTGCGCGTGCTCGACTCGGCGATCGCCGTCTACGACGGTGTCGCGGGCGTCGAGCCGCAGACCGAGAACGTCTGGCGCCAGGCGAACAAGTACAGCGTTCCGCGCATGTGCTTCGTCAACAAGCTGGACCGGACCGGCGCGAACTTCTTCCGCTGCGTCGAGATGATGAAGGACCGCCTCAACTCCAACACCGCGGTGCTGCAGCTGCCGATCGGCAACGAGTCCGACTTCATCGGCGTCGTCGACCTGGTCGAGATGAACGCCAAGGTGTGGCGCGGTGAGACCGGTCTCGGCGAGGAGTACGAGACCGAGTCGATCCCCGCGGACCTGGCCGACCAGGCCGAGGAGTACCGCGAGCAGCTGCTCGAGACGCTCGCCGACTGCGATGACGACTTCGCCGAGAAGTTCCTCGAGGGCGAGGAGATCAGCGTCGAGGAGATCAAGGCGGCGATCCGCAAGGGCACCATCGCCAACCAGATCAACCCGGTGCTGTGCGGCACGGCCTTCAAGAACAAGGGCGTCCAGCCCCTGCTCGACGCCGTGGTCGACTACCTGCCGAGCCCGCTCGACATCCCGGCGATCCAGGGGACCCTCATCGACAATGAGACCCCCGCCGAGCGTCACGCGGACGTCGAGGAGCCCTTCAGCGCCCTGGCGTTCAAGATCCAGACCGACAAGCACCTCGGCCGCCTGACCTACGCCCGCATCTACTCGGGCACGGTCGCGACCGGCACTCAGGTCATGAACTCGACCAAGAGCCGCAAGGAGCGCATCGGCAAGATCTACCAGATGCACGCCAACAAGCGCGAGGAGCGCTCGGAGGCGCAGGCCGGCGACATCATCGCCATCCAGGGCCTGAAGCAGACCACCACCGGTGACACGCTCACCGACTCGGGCGATCAGGTGATCCTCGAGTCGATGATCTTCCCCGAGCCGGTCATCGACGTGGCCATCGAGCCGAAGTCGAAGGCCGACCAGGACAAGCTGGCCACCGCGATCCAGCGCCTCGCCGAAGAGGACCCGACCTTCCGGGTCCAGACCGACGAGGACTCGGGCCAGACGATCATCTCCGGCATGGGCGAGCTGCACCTCGACATCCTGGTCGACCGCATGAAGCGGGAGTTCAACGTCGAGGCCAACATCGGCAAGCCGCAGGTGGCCTACCGGGAGACCATCACCCAGCGGGTCGAGAAGATCGAGTACCTGCACAAGAAGCAGACCGGTGGTTCCGGTCAGTTCGCGCGGGTCATCGTCAACGTCGAGCCGCTCAAGATGGAGTCGAACGAGGACGCGACGTTCGAGTTCGACGACCAGATCACCGGTGGCCGCATCCCGCGCGAGTACATCCCGTCGGTCAAGGCCGGCGCGGAGGACGCGATGCCGGACGGTGTCCTGGCGGGCTACCCGCTGGTGGGCATCAAGCTGGAACTGACCGACGGTCAGTACCACGAGGTCGACTCCTCGGAGATGGCCTTCAAGATCGCAGGCCGAATGGTGCTGAAGGAGGCCGCTAAGCGGGCGAAGCCAGTACTGCTCGAGCCGATGATGGCCGTTGAAGTCATCTGCCCTGAAGAGAGTATGGGCGATGTCATCGGCGACATCAACTCGCGGCGCGGCTTGGTCCAGGAGATGGGCGAGCGGGGCAACGACCGCACGGTCAAGGCCCAGGTGCCGCTGTCGGAGATGTTCGGCTATGTCGGAGACCTCAGGTCGAAGACGGCCGGCCGCGCGAACTACTCAATGCAGTTCGACACCTACGCCGAAGTCCCGGCGAACGTCGCCAAGGAGATCATCGCCAAGGCGACAGGCGAGTAATCGGACCGGGAGGGCAAGCCTGCCCTCCCGCCCGTGAACCCACCTGTCGCAGGCGCATCGAGCGCGACGCGATGGGTCAGTTAAGTCAATCCAGATTTATTCAGTCCACAGGAGGACGAAGTGGCTAAGGAAAAGTTCGAGCGGACTAAGCCTCACGTCAACATCGGCACGCTCGGTCACGTCGACCACGGCAAGACCACGCTCACGGCCGCCATCACCAAGGTCCTGCACGAGAAGCACCCGGACCTCAACCCGTACACGCCGTTCGACGAGATCGACAACGCGCCCGAAGAGAAGCAGCGCGGTATCACCATCTCGATCTCCCACGTCGAGTACCAGACCGAGAGCCGGCACTACGCCCACGTCGACTGCCCGGGCCACGCCGACTACATCAAGAACATGATCACCGGCGCGGCCCAGATGGACGGCGCGATCCTGGTCGTGTCGGCCGCCGACGGCCCGATGCCGCAGACCCGCGAGCACGTGCTGCTGGCCCGCCAGGTCGGCGTGCCGTACATCGTGGTGGCCCTGAACAAGGCCGACATGGTCGACGACGAGGAGATCCTCGAGCTCGTCGAGATGGAGGTCCGCGAGCTGCTGTCCGACCAGAACTTCCCGGGCGACGACGCCCCGGTCGTGAAGGTCTCCGCCCTGGGCGCCCTCGAGGGCGAGCAGAAGTGGATGGACGCCGTGGCCGAGCTCATGCAGGCCGTCGACGACTCCATCCCGGAGCCGGAGCGCGACATCGACAAGCCGTTCCTGATGCCGGTCGAGGACGTCTTCACCATCACCGGCCGCGGCACCGTCGTGACCGGTCGTGTCGAGCGCGGCGTCCTGCTCCCGAACGAGGACGTCGAGATCGTCGGCATCAAGGAGACCTCGATCAACACCAAGGTCACCGCGATCGAGATGTTCCGCAAGACCCTGGACGACGCGCGCGCCGGTGAGAACGTCGGTCTGCTGCTCCGCGGCACCAAGCGCGAGGAGGTCGAGCGCGGCATGGTCGTCACCAAGCCGAACACGACCACCCCGCACACCGAGTTCGAGGGCGAGGTCTACATCCTCAGCAAGGACGAGGGTGGCCGCCACACGCCGTTCTTCAACAACTACCGTCCGCAGTTCTACTTCCGGACCACCGACGTGACCGGCGTGGTGACCCTCCCCGAGGGCACCGAGATGGTCATGCCCGGTGACAACACCTCGATGAAGGTCGAGCTCATCCAGCCGGTCGCGATGGACGAGGGTCTCCTCTTCGCGATCCGCGAGGGTGGCCGCACCGTCGGCTCCGGCCGAGTCACCAAGGTCATCAAGTAACACCGAGTACCGGGGCGACCCACTTCAGGGTCGCCCCGGTTCTCTCTTGAGCTCTGAACGCGTAACCTGCCCCACTGTCGTCCCGCCCCCGCTTGCTGGGTAAATGACGGGACCGGCATAATAGGGAGGTTGCGTTCGCATCAGTCGACCTTTCGAACGGTTTCGCTGATGCTCACGCCCGGCCCGCGGGCCCAAGTAGGCACTGACCAGCGCCGAGAGGGACCGTTCACGGCGGGCAGGCGGGCGAGCCAAGACATCGAGACACGGATCAGCTGTGTCCGGAATATGCCCGAGCTCGCGACACGCCCGACCGCGTGGAGCGGTCTGAACAGCCAATTTACGTAAGGTAAGGAACCATGGCGGGACAGAAGATCCGCATCAGGCTGAAAGCCTACGACCACGAGGTCGTGGACTCCTCGGCCCGCAAGATCGTGGAGACGGTCACCCGTACGGGGGCCGCCATCGCCGGACCGGTGCCGCTGCCGACCGAGATCAACCGCTTCTGCGTTATCCGGTCGCCGCACAAGTACAAGGACTCGCGCGAGCATTTCGAGATGCGAACCCACAAGCGTCTCATCGACATCCTCGACCCGACGCCGAAGACGGTCGACTCGCTGATGCGCCTGGACCTGCCGGCCGGCGTCGACATCGAGATCAAGCTGTAGGGGCACCAATGGACAGGCAGATCAAGGGAATCCTGGGCACCAAGCTCGGCATGACCCAGGTGTGGGACGAGAACGGTCGCGCCGTGCCCGTCACCGTGGTGCAGGCCGGCCCGAACGTCGTCACCCAGATTCGTAAACCGGACGTCGACGGATACTCGGCCGTGCAGCTGGGCTTCGGCGACGCCAAACTCAAGAACGTCACCAAGCCGCTCAAGGGCCACTTCGAGAAGGCCGGCGTCGCTCCGCGTCGCCACCTGGTCGAACTGCGCACCTCCGACGCCGCCGACTACGACCTCGGCCAGACCATCGACGCCACCGCCTTCGAGGCCGGCGAACTGGTCGACGTCACCGGCACCACCAAGGGCAAGGGCTTCGCCGGCGTCATGAAGCGCCACGGCTTCGGCGGCCTCGGCGCGAGCCACGGTACGCACAAGGTCCACCGCGCGCCCGGTTCCATCGGCGGTTGCGCCACGCCGGGCCGCGTCTTCAAGGGCATGCGCATGGCCGGTCGCATGGGCGGAACGCGTCACACGACGCAGAACCTGCGCATCCAGGCGGTCGACGCCGAGCGCGGGCTGCTGCTCATCGTCGGCGCCGTCCCCGGCCCGAAGAACGGCTTGGTGCTCGTCCGCAGCGCAGTGAAGCAGGTGGCTACCAAATGAGCCTTGAGATCAAAGTCAAAGACGCCTCCGGCAAGGAGACCGGGAAGACCGTCGAGCTCCCCGCGTCGCTCTTCGACGTCGAGCCGAACATCCCGCTGATGCACCAGGTCGTCACGGCCCAGCTCGCGGCGGCCCGCTCCGGATCGGCGAACACCAAGACGCGCGGCGAAGTGCGCGGCGGCGGCAAGAAGCCGTACCGCCAGAAGGGCACCGGTCGCGCCCGTCAGGGCTCGATCCGCGCTCCGCAGTTCGCCGGCGGCGGCGTCGTCCACGGCCCCAAGCCGCGGTCGTACGCCGAGCGCACCCCCAAGAAGATGAAGGCCGCGGCTCTCGCCGGCGCCCTCACCGACCGGGTGCGCTCGGAGCAGCTGCACGTCATCAGCACCTTCATCGACGGCGAGAAGCCGAAGACGAAGGCCGCCAAGTCCGCGCTGAACGCGCTCTGCGAGTCCGGCAAGGTCCTGGTGGTGCTCACCCGCGACGAGGAGACCGCTCGCCTGAGCCTGCGGAACCTCCCCGAGGTCCACCTCCTCGACTGGGGCCAGCTCAACACCTACGACGTGCTCAACAACGAGGACATCGTCTTCAGCGAGGCCGCCATCGAGGCGTTCATCGCTGACCGGACCAGGCAGGAGGTCGCGGCATGAGCGAAGTGACCGTCGCCGACCCGCGCGACATCATCATCAAGCCGGTCATCTCGGAGAAGACCTACACCCTCCTCGGCGAGGGCAAGTACACCTTCGAGGTCGACCCGCGCGCCAACAAGAGCCACATCAAGATCGCGATCAAGCAGATCTTCGGTGTGGACGTCAAGAGCGTCAACACCCTCAACCGCTCGGGCAAGCGCAAGCGCACCCGCGACGGCTGGGGCCAGCGCAAGAGCGTCAAGCACGCGATCGTCACCGTCGAGGGCGACCCCGGTCGTCTCGGTGAGATCTTCGGCGGACAGATCTCGTAGGGACGCAGGGAGTAGACATGGCTATTCGCAAGTACAAGCCGACGACGCCCGGTCGTCGCGGCTCCAGCGTCTCCGACTTCGCCGAGATCACCAGGGCGACGCCGGAGAAGTCGCTGGTGCGCCCGCTGACCAAGACCGGCGGCCGCAACAACTCGGGCAAGATCTCGACCCGCCACCGCGGCGGCGGCCACAAGCGCCGCTACCGGGTGATCGACTTCCGCCGCCACGACAAGGACGGCGTGCCGGCGAAGGTCGCGGAGATCGAGTACGACCCCAACCGCACCGCCAACATCGCGCTGCTGCACTACGCCGACGGCGAGAAGCGCTACATCCTGGCGCCCAAGGGCGTCAAGAAGGGCGACCGGATCGAGAACGGCCCCGAGGCCGACATCAAGCCGGGCAACTCGCTCGAGCTGCGCAACATCCCGGTCGGTACGACGGTGCACGCGGTGGAGCTCAAGCCCGGCGGCGGAGCGGCCCTCGGCCGCAGCGCCGGCGCCTCGATCCAGCTGCTCGCCCGTGAAGGCAAGTACGCGCACCTGCGCATGCCCTCCGGCGAGATCCGCCTGGTCCAGGTCACCTGCCGCGCCACGGTCGGCGAGGTCGGCAACGCCGAGCAGGCCAACATCAACTGGGGCAAGGCCGGCCGCATGCGGTGGAAGGGCTGGCGCCCGACCGTCCGCGGCGTGGTCATGAACCCGGTCGACCACCCGCACGGCGGTGGCGAGGGCCGGACCTCCGGTGGACGCCACCCGGTGAACCCGAAGGGCAAGCCCGAGGGTCGCACCCGGAAGAAGAACCACCCGAACGACCGGCTCATCGTCCGTCGTCGCCACGCCAACCGGAAGCGGGGGAAGTAAACCATGGGTCGCAGCCTCAAGAAGGGGCCCTTCGTCGACGACCACCTGCAGAAGAAGGTGGACGCGGCGATCGAGTCCAAGAGCAAGAACGTCATCAAGACCTGGTCGCGTCGCTCCACGATCACGCCCGACTTCATCGGGCTGACCTTCGGGGTCCACGACGGGCGGAAGCACGTTCCGGTGTACGTCACCGAGAACATGGTCGGGCACAAGCTCGGGGAGTTCGCTCCCACCCGCACCTTCCGCGGCCACGAGAAGGACGACCGCAAGAGCCGTCGCCGCTAGGCCACGGGCTTGAAGTAACGAACGAAGGACAAGAACGATGGCAACACTGGAGCAGGAGGCTCCGAAGGCGCGCGCGGTGGCGCGGTATGTCCGCGTCGCTCCGCGCAAGGCGCGCCGCGTCGTCGACCTCGTGCGTGGCCTGCCCGTGGACGAGGCTCTGACGACTCTCGAGTTCGCGCCCTACAGCGCGGCCGAGACGGTCTACAAGGTGATCGCGTCGGCTTCGGCCAACGCGGAGAACAACCTGGGCCTGGACCCCGAGTCGCTGCTGGTCTCGGAGATCTACGTCGACGAGGGCCCGACCATGCGTCGGTACCGCCCGCGGGCCCACGGCCGCGCCTACCGGATCAACAAGCGCACGAGCCACATCACGGTAGTGGTGGAGTCGGTGCAGGCCGCGCCGGCCGACACCGGCTCGATCCGCCGCCCGAAGGCCGCCGCCAAGACGGAGCCGAAGGCCGAGAAGCCGGCCGAGTCCAACGACGAGAACACCGAGTCAGCTGAGAAGGAGGAGACCGAGTAATGGGTCAGAAGGTTCACCCGCACGGGTACCGCCTCGGCATCAGCTCCGACTGGACGTCGCGTTGGTACGCCGACAAGGAATACGCCGACTACATCGGCGAGGACGTCAAGATCCGCAAGCTCATGACCGAAGGCCTTGAGCGCGCCGGGATCAGCAAGGTCGACATCGAGCGCACCCGCGAGCGGGTCCGCGTCGACATCCACACCGCCCGCCCGGGCATCGTCATCGGCCGCAAGGGCGCCGAGGCCGACCGCCTGCGCGGTCGCCTCGAGAAGCTCACCGGCAAGCAGGTGCAGCTGAACATCATCGAGGTCAAGAACCCCGACGTCGACGCTCAGCTGGTCGCCCAGGGCGTCGCCGAGCAGCTGGCCAGCCGTGTCAACTTCCGTCGCGCCATGCGCAAGGCCATTCAGTCGGCCATGCGCAACCCGACGGTCAAGGGCATCAAGGTCATGTGCTCCGGCCGCCTCGGCGGCGCGGAGATGAGCCGCTCGGAGCAGTACCGCGAGGGCCAGGTCCCGCTGCACACGCTGCGCGCGAACATCGACTACGGCCTGTTCGAGGCCCACACGACGTTCGGCCGCATCGGTGTGAAGGTGTGGATCTACAAGGGCGAGGCCACGCTCAAGGAGCAGGCCGAGCAGGTGCAGCGCCGTCGCGACAGCGGCGGAGAGCGCGGCGGACGCCCGGGCCGCGGCCGGGGCGGCCGCGGTGGTCGCGGACGCACCGCCGGCACGGGCACCTCCCAGGGCTCCGTGAACGAGGGCGCTTCGGCGGCTCCGGCCACCGAGGCCGGCCCCGCCGGGCCCGCCGAGACGAAGAAGCAGGAGGGCTAAGCGACATGCTCATGCCACGGAAACCGCCGCGCGGTTACCGCAAGCCCCACGCGCCCAAGCGCAAGGGCAAGGCCACCCGCGGCACCAGGGTGACGTTCGGCGAGTGGGGCATCCAGGCCCTTGAGCACGGCTACGTGACCAACCGCCAGATCGAGGCGGCCCGTATCGCGATGACCCGTCACATCAAGCGTGGCGGCAAGGTCTGGATCAACATCTTCCCGGACCGCGCCATCACCAAGAAGCCCGCCGAGACCCGCCAGGGTTCGGGCAAGGGCTCCCCGGAGTACTGGGTGGCGAACGTCAAGCCGGGCCGGGTGATGTTCGAGATCTCGTTCCCGAATCAGAACACCGCCCACGAGGCACTGCAGCGCGCCATCCACAAGCTGCCGATGAAGTGCCGCATCGTGACGCGTGAAGGTGCAGGTGAGTCGTAATGGCGACTGGTATCGACGCCGGTGAGCTCCGCGAGCTCAGCGACAAGGAGCTTCAGGCGAAACTCCTGGACAAAAAGGAAGAGCTGTTCAACATGCGGGTCCGGCACGCCACCGGCCAGCTGGAGAACAACCACATGCTCGGCCTGGTCCGCAAGGAGATCGCGCGGATCTACACCGTCATGAACGAGCGCCGGCTCGGCCTCAGTGCCACGCCGGAGGAGGTTGAAGAATGAGCGAGGAGCAGATCACTCGCGGCCGGCGCAAGGTGCTGGAAGGCCTGATCGTCGGCGACAAGATGGACAAGACCGCCGTCGTCGAGGTCGAGGACCGCAAGAAGCACCCGTTGTACGGCAAGGTCATCCGGACCACCAAGAAGTACAAGGCCCACGACGAGGACAACCAGTGCGGTGTCGGCGACCGCGTCTCCATCATGGAGACCCGGCCGCTGTCGAAGACCAAGCGCTGGAGGGTCGTCGAGATCCTTGAGAAGGCCAAGTAGGGAGATCGGGACGTGATTCAGCAAGAGTCGCGGCTGAAGGTCGCCGACAACACCGGTGCGCGGGAGATCCTGTGCATCCGGGTGCTGGGCGGCTCTGGCCGACGCTATGCCGGTATCGGCGACACGATCGTGGCCTCTGTCAAGGACGCCATCCCCGGAGCCGGGGTGAAGAAGGGCGACGTCGTGCAGGCCGTCATCGTGCGGACTGTCAAGGAGCGGCGCCGCCCGGACGGGTCGTACATCAAGTTCGACGAGAACGCCGCCGTTCTCGTCAAGGACGGCGAACCGCGCGGGACGCGCATCTTCGGCCCGGTAGCCCGGGAACTGCGCGACAAGCAGTACATGAAGATCATCTCGCTCGCGCCGGAGGTGTTGTAAGAGATGAAGGTGAAGAAGGGCGACCGTGTCCGCGTCATCGCGGGCAAGGACAAGGGCGCCGAGGGCCTGGTGCTGGAGGCGTACCCGCAGCGCGATCGCGTGCTGGTCGAGGGTGTCAACCGCATCACCAAGCACACCAAGGCCGGGCAGACGGCGCGCGGTTCGCGCACCGGCGGGATCGTGACCCAGGAGGCATCGATCCACGTGTCCAACGTGATGGTGCTCGACGCCGACAACCAGCCCACTCGCGTGGGCTACCGGACCGGCGACGACGGCCGCAAGGTCCGGGTCTCGAAGCGTACGGGTAAGGACCTGTGATGACTGACGTTGCAGAGAAGATCACGCCGCGCCTGAAGGAGACCTACCGGTCCGAGATCAGGCAGAAGCTGACCGAGCAGTTCGAGTACAAGAACCTCCACCAGATCCCCGGGGTCACCAAGATCGTGGTGAACATGGGCGTGGGCGAGGCCGCTCGCGACTCCAAGCTCATCAACGGGGCGCTGGAGGACCTGGCGACGATCACCGGGCAGAAGCCGATCGTCCGCCGCGCCAAGAAGTCGATCGCGCAGTTCAAGCTGCGCGAGGGCCAGGCGATCGGCGCGAAGGTCACGCTTCGCGGCGACCGCATGTGGGAGTTCCTCGACCGGCTGCTGTCGATCGCGCTGCCCCGCATCCGCGACTTCCGCGGCCTGTCGGACCAGCAGTTCGACGGCAACGGGAACTACACCTTCGGTCTGACCGAGCAGGCGGTGTTCCCCGAGATCGACCAGGACAAGATCGACCGGGTTCGCGGTATGGACATCACGCTGGTGACGACCGCGAAGACCGACGACGAAGGCCGGGCGCTTCTGCGGCACCTGGGCTTCCCGTTCAAGGAGAACGACTAATGGCGAAGAAAGCCCTCATCGCGAAGGCCAAGAGGAAGCCGAAGTTCGCCGTCCGCGCCTACTCCCGCTGCCAGAGGTGCGGCCGGCCCAAGGCCGTGTACCGCAAGTTCGGTCTGTGCCGCGTGTGCGTGCGCGAGATGGCCCACAAAGGGGAGCTCCCCGGCGTCCACAAGGCTTCCTGGTAGGCCACAACAGCGATCGCCACAGGCCCGGCCGCTCCGCGGCCGGGAACCGGGGTGAGAAAGGTAAAACACGAGCATGACAATGACCGACCCGATCGCAGACATGCTGACCCGTCTGCGCAACGCCAACCAGGCTTTCCACGAGTCCACGGTGATGCCGCACTCCAAGATGAAGGCCTCCATCGCGGAGGTCCTCAAGCGGGAGGGCTACATCGCCGACTGGCGCGTCGAGGAGCCCGAGGAAGGCAAAGTCGGCAAGACGCTGGTCGTCGACCTGAAGTTCGGCGAGCACCGCGAGCGGTCCCTGGCGGGGCTGCGCCGCGTGTCCAAGCCGGGCCTGCGGGTCTACGCCAAGTCCACTGAGCTGCCGCGGGTGCTCGGCGGCCTGGGTGTGGCCATCGTGTCCACCTCCCAGGGCCTGCTGACCGACCGCGAAGCCCGCAAGCGTGGCGTCGGCGGCGAAGTCGTCGCCTACATCTGGTAGTCAAGGAGGGTATGAAGCATGTCCCGAATTGGGATGAATCCGATTCCGGTGCCCTCCGGCGTCGAGGTCACGATCGACGGCGCGAAGGTCACCGTGAAGGGCCCCAAGGGCCAGCTCCAGCGTGAGCTGCCCGAGCCGATCGGCATCGAGAAGAACGAGGACGGTTCGCTGCGGATGACCCGTCCGGACGACGCTCGCAAGTCCCGGGCCCTCCACGGCCTGGCGCGCAGCCTCGTCAACAACATGGTCGTCGGTGTCTCCGACGGCTACCGCAAGTCCCTGGAGATCAACGGGACCGGCTACCGGGCGCAGGCCAAGGGCAACGGCGTGGAGATGAGCCTCGGCTTCTCCCACACCATCCAGGTCGACGCTCCGGAGGGCATCTCGTTCAAGGTCGAGAAGCCGACCCTGCTGCACATCGAAGGCATCGACAAGCAGCTGGTCGGGCAGGTCGCGTCGAACATCCGCCGACTGCGTCCGCCGGAACCCTACAAGGGCAAGGGCGTGAAGTACGTCGACGAGCGCATCCGCCGCAAGGCCGGGAAGGCAGGTAAGTAATGGCGAGCAAACTCGAGCGCCGCCGCCCGTCCGGGTCGGTCTCCCAGCAACGTCGGATCGCGAAGAACCGGCGCCACTTCCGTGGACGCAAGAAGATCACCGGCACGGCCGAGCGGCCGCGTCTGGCGGTGTTCCGCTCTTCGAAGCACATCGTCGCGCAGATCATCGACGACACGAAGGGCCACACCATCGCGGCCGCTTCGACCGTCGAGACCACGCTGCGGTCCGCGGACGGCACCAAGACCGACAAGGCCAAAGAGGTCGGCAAGCTGGTGGCCGAGCGCGCCAAGGACGCCGGCATCGAATCGGTCGTCTTCGACCGCGGTGGCCTGAAGTACCACGGCCGCGTCGCGGCCCTGGCCGACGCCGCCCGCGAGGTCGGCCTGAAGTTCTAAAGCGCTGAGTTCGAAGACTCAGGAAACGCCCGGCGAGGCCGGGGAGGAACGAAGCTCCTCCCCGGCCTCGCTGTTTCTCGAGCGGATGACACGACACGCCCGCGCGGCTACAATTCCGATACGAGATACGTCCGACACGTATCATGAGAAGGTGGAAACGATCGGAATGCTCATCAACAGCAAAGGCCAGGTCACCATCCCCGCCGACATCCGCGCTCAGCAGGGTCTGCGCCCGGGCGACGAGGTGGAAGTCTTCGTGGAAGACGGCCGTATCGTGGTTCGCCCAGTGACCGACTCCCGTCGGCGAGCTCAAAAGGTGGTGGAACGGATGTTGGGAGCGGGGACAGCGAATATGGACAAGACGACCGACGAGCTCATGGCCATGCTCCGCGATGACTGACACGGTGCAGACGCTCGTCGACTCCAATGTCCTTCTCGATCTCGCCGGTCAGGATTCGGAGTGGAGGGCATGGTCGCGGTCGGCTCTCACCCAGGCACTGATCGAAGGCATAGTGCTGCTCAATCCCCTGATCTATGCGGAGGTGTCGGTGCGGTTCGAATCGGTGGAGCGGCTCGACGCGTTCCTCCCCATAGAGACGTTCGAACGGGAAGCACTTCCGTATGAGGCCGCCTTCTTGGCGGGCAAAGCCTTCGGCGTGTATAGGAGGCGCGGCGGCACCAAACGTGCACCGCTCCCGGATTTCTACATCGGCGCCCACGCGGCAGTGCGCGGATATCGCCTTCTCACCCGCGAGACCGCGAGGTACCGGACTTATTTCCCGAAACTCGACGTTGTAGGTCCTGAGTGACGCACCTCGGGGAGGCGTCGGCTCCTCCCCGGCTTTTTCGTGTCCGGTGCGTGGCCGGTCGGTGGTCTTCCGGTGAAACATGCGGTGTCGGTCTCCCCGGTGTCGCTTGTGCGCGGATCGTACGGTAAGACTTGGCGGGTGCGTTCCCCGAAGCTGAGTCGCAAGACCTTTCTCGCCTCCGGCCTGGCCGGAATCACCGCCGCTGCGGCCGGGTGCTCCCGGTCCGACGACTCGGGCGAGACGGACGACGGACAGGAGAAGGCCATCGACGGGCGCGGCGCGTACATCGAAGAGCAGCTCGCCTCCATGTCGCTGGAGGACAAGGTCGGTCAGCTGTTCATGGTGTACGCCCACGGCGCGACCGCCGACACCGACGACCCCGACGAGGTGGCCGCCAACCAGGACCACCTCGGCGTCGACAACGCCGCGCAGCTCATCGAAACCTACCGACCCGGCGGCATCGTCTACTTCACCTGGGCCGGCAACGTGCAGGACCCCGAGCAGACCGCCGCGCTCTCCAGCGGCCTCCAGGAGGCCGCCACCGCCGACGGCGGCGTCCCGCTGCTCATCGCCGCCGACCAGGAGCACGGCGTCGTCAACCGGATCGGCGAGCCCGCCACGCAGTTCCCCGGCGCGATGCCGCTGGGCGCCGGCCGCGACACCGAGGCGGCGCGCCGTGCCGCCGAGATCGCCGGAGCGGAACTGCGCGCGATGGGCCTGAACCAGAACTTCGCTCCCGACGCCGACGTCAACGTCAACCCGGCCAATCCGGTCATCGGCGTCCGCTCGTTCTCGTCGGATCCGGGCCTGGCCGCGGAGATGACCTCCGCTCAGGTGTCCGGCTACCAGACCGGCGGCGTCGCCGCCTGCGCCAAGCACTTCCCGGGCCACGGCGACACCGACGTGGACAGCCACATCGGCCTGCCGGTCATCACCCACTCCGAACAGGAGTGGGCCGAGCTCGACGCGCCGCCGTTCGAGGCGGCGATCGCGGCCGGCGCCGACATGATCATGACCGCGCACCTGCAGTTCCCGGCCCTTGACGACTCGCTGCGGCCCGCGACGCTGTCCGAGCCGATCCTCACCGGGCTGCTGCGCGACCGGCTCGGCTTCGAGGGCGTGGTCGTGACCGACTCGCTCGAGATGGAGGGGGTCCGCACCGAGTTCGGCGACGAGCGAGTGCCGGTCCTGGCCCTCCAGGCCGGAGTCGACCTGCTGCTCATGCCGCCGGACTTCCGACTGGCTCGCGACGCAGTGCTGGCGGCGGTCACGGCTGGGGAGTTGACCGAGGAGCGCATCGACCGGTCGGTCGCGCGGCTGCTGGACCTGAAGTACCGGCGGGGCATCGTCGAGGACCCCGGCACCGACGTCGGCGCGGTGTTCGACGTGGTCGGCACCGACGAGCACCGCGAGGCCGCCGCCGGCGTGTCGGACCGGGCGATCACGCTGCTGCGCAACGACGGGGCCCTACCGCTCAGCGCCTCGGGCGCGCGAGTGCTCGTGACCGGCTGGGGCGAGAACACCACCGCGGTCCTGGCCGACGAGCTGGGCGCCTACGGGGCCGAAGTGTCCGTTCTGGTCACCGGCGAGGAACCCGACGGCGCCGCGGTCGCCGCGGCCACGGCCGAGGCCGACGGCAAGGACCTGGTGGTCGTGTCGACCTTCGGCGTCGGTTCCGGCTCGCCGCAGATCGACCTGGTCGAGTCCCTCCAGGCCACCGGTGTCCCGGTGGTCGCCGCGGCGGTCGGCACTCCCTACGACATCGCGCATGTCCCGAACGTCAACGCGTATCTGGCCAGCTACTCCTACACCGTCGGTTCACTCGCGTCACTGGCGAAGGCGATCGTCGGCGAGATCGAGCCGCAAGGGCGGCTCCCGGTCGACGTTCCCGCAGCTGAGGACCCGGATGCGGTGCTGTACGAGTTCGGCGACGGCGAGGGCTACTAGCCCCCGATGGCCCGGGTGGTCCAATTTTTACCGAGAAGTCTTAGAAAGTTTTTTTCAGACGCTTGACTTGCCATGAAGCTTTTCACCATACTGGGCTCGAGTGTGATACCACGCACTCTCCCCCAATAGGCAGATCTCCTGACAAGCAGGGAGTCTCGTGTGAAGAACTTCGCAAGCGACGAAACCACCCCAAGACGACGCGGACTGCGGGGCGCCATCGTCCTGTTCGCCTCGATCGTCCTCACCGCGGCCGCCGTGGCGGTCGCCAGCCCGGCCCAAGCCCAGACCCGAGTGCCAGGCATCGACGTCTCGCACTACCAGGGCTCGATCAACTGGAACTCGGTGCGCAGCTCCGGCATCCAGTGGGCCTACATCAAGGCCACCGAGGGCACCTCCTACAAGGACCCCCGGTTCAACGCCAACTACCCGAACGCCTACCACGCCGGCGTCATCCGCGGCGCCTACCACTTCGCCCGCCCGAACTACTCCAGCGGTTCGGCCCAGGCCAACTACTTCGCCTCCAACGGCGGAGCCTGGTCGGCGGACAACCGCACCCTGCCGGGCGTGCTCGACATCGAGCACAACCCGTCCGGCTCGTCCTGCTACGGACTCTCCACCACCCAGATGCGGAACTGGATCCTCAGTTTCTACAACACCTACAAGAGCCGCACGGGCCGCGACGTGGTCATCTACACCACGGCCTCGTGGTGGAACTCCTGCACCGGCAACTGGACCGGCATGCGGCTCCGCAGCCCGCTGTGGGTCGCCCACTGGGGCGTCTCGAGTCCGCGCCTGCCGGCCGGCTGGAGCTCCACGACGTGGACGTTCTGGCAGTACACCTCCACCGGGCGAGTCTCGGGGATCTCCGGCAACGTCGACCGGAACTACTTCAACGGTTCGCGCACGCGCCTGATCGCGCTGGCGAACAACACTCCGTAACCCCCTTGAGGAGGGCGGCCCCGATCGGGCCGCCCTCCCGCACATTCTGGAGGCAGGCATGGACATCCACCAGCACATCCGACGCAGACTGCTCTTCGGGGCCGGCGCGGCCGGACTCCTCGGCGTCACCGGCCTCGCCGGACTCGCCGCCCCCGCCGCCGCGCAGAGCTCCACGGCGGCCGTCGAACCCGACATCGACTCGACCGCCGAGTGGGGCGCCCGTCGGCCCCGCGGCAGCAACCCCGTGATCTGGGGCAGCCCCGACAAGCTCATCGTGCACCACACCGTCTCGGCGAACTCCAACGACTTCTCGCGATCCCGGGCACACGCCCACGCCCGCTGGGTCCAGGATCTGCACATGGACGACAACGGCTGGCGCGACTCGGGATACAACTTCATCGTCAGCCGCGGCGGCTGGATCACCGAGGGCTGCACCGGCAGCCTGAACGCGCTCGCGGCCGGGAACCGTTTCATCCAGGGCATCCACACCGCCGGCCAGAACACGCGGGCGATCGGCATCGCGAGCGAAGGCGCCTACCACGACGGCGCCGTCCCGACCGACGCGCAGTGGGAGGTCCTGGTGACCCTGTGCGCCTATGTCTGCGAGCAGTACGGGTTGCCCTCCCACCGGATCTACGGGCACAAGGACTTCGGGTCCACATTGTGCCCCGGCATCATCCACGACCGACTGCCGCGGCTGCGGCGGGAGGTCGAGGACGTGCGCGGCTGGTAAGCGTCAGGAAGCGGGCCGCAGGCGGCCCGAGACCGCGGCGGCGGTCGCGGCGAGGGCCTTGGTGGAGCGGCGGCGCAGCTTGGCGGCGACCCCGACGAACAGGCAGTCGACGACCATGAGCTGCGTGATGCGGCTGACCGTCGCCCCCGACCGGAACGTCGTCTCGCGCGCCGCCGTGGTGAGCACCAGGTCGGCCGTCTGCGCCAGCGGCGAGCGGGCGTGGTTGGTGATCGCCACGGTCGTCGCGCCGCGGTCGCGGGCGGCCTCCAGGAACTCGACCGTCTCGGTCGTCGCCCCCGAATGCGAGATGCCCACCGCCGCGTCCCGGTCCCCGGCCAGGGCCGTGGCCACCAGCGCGGCGTGCACGTCCGGCCAGCTGAAGGCCGTGCAGCCGATGCGGTGGAGCTTCTGTGCCAGGTCCGAGGCGACGATCCAGGAGGCGGCCACGCCGAAGACGTCGACGCGCCCGGCGCGCGCCAGGGCCGCGACGGCGGCCTCGCACGCCTCTACGTCGAGCGCGTCGGCGGTGTCGGTGATCGCGCCGACGTCGGCGTAGCTGACGGTCGCGATGATGCGCGACATGTCGGCGCCGGTCGGGATGTCGCCGCCGGCGATCTCCCGGTCCGGCCCCTCGCCGGAGCCGATGACGGCCTGGGCCGCGCGCATGCGCAGTTCGCGGTGCCCCGTCAGGCCCAGTGAGCGGCAGAACCGCACGACGGTGGCCTCGGAGGTGCCCGCGGCGCGGGCGAGCTCGGTGATGGTGCGCGTCGAGGCCGCCTCGGGCTCGCGGATGATCTCCTGGGCGACCTTCGTCTCGGCCTTCGAGAGCGAGGGGAGGAGTGATTTGATGAGCACCAGGAGGTTCGGCGTGTCGGTGCGGCTGGCAGACATGAGGTCACCGTACACCCGACGTATCGGTAGATTTCTTCAACCGATCAGAGGTTGATGAAATTTCTCTCCATTGCGCTAGGCTCGCTCGTGTGAGTGATGCGACCGACGACAACGACGCGAACGCCGTTCTGGCGGCGCTGCCGACCGAACAAGCCGATCCCCGTTACGCCGGGATCGACCACCTGCCGACCTTGGAGCTGGCCCGCACCATGAACGCGGCCGACGCTACCGTCCCGCAGGCGGTGGCGTCCATGCTCCCCGAGCTCGCCGAGGCCGTCGACGCCATCGTCGAACGGCTGGCCCGAGGCGGGCGGCTGCGCTACGTCGGCGCGGGAACGGCCGGTCGGGTCGCGGTCATGGACGCCGCCGAGTGCCCGCCCACGTTCTCGACCCCGCCGGATCTGGTCAAGGCCATTCTCGCCGGAGGCCGGGCCGCAGAGTCGGGCGCTCAGGAGGGCACCGAGGACGACACCGCCGCCGCCCTCGCCGCCATCGAAGCCGAGCGGATCGGACCCGACGACGCCGTGGTCGGCCTGACCGCCAGCGGCCGCACCCCGTTCGTGGTCGCCGCGATCCGCGCCGCTCGCGAACGCGGCGCGCTCACCGTCGGGCTGTCCTGCAACCGGGGCACGGTGCTCTCGGCCGCCGCCGAGCACGCCTTGGAGGTCCCGGTGGGACCTGAGGTCGTGGCCGGTTCGACCCGGCTGAAGTCGGGCACGGCCCAGAAGCTCGTGCTCAACATGATCTCGACGATCGCGATGGTCAAACTCGGCAAGGTGCACCGCAACTACATGGTGGACATGCGGGTGCTCAACTCGAAGCTGTCCGACCGGGCGGTGCGCATGATCTGCGAGATCACCGGCGCCGACCGCGGATCGGCCGAGCGGGCGCTGGAGGCGGCGGGCAACCGGATCAAGACCGCGGTGGTCATGATCGAACACGACGTGGACGCCCGCACCGCCGAATCGCGCCTCGACCACGCCGGAGGACGGCTCTCCGAGGCCCTCGCCGCCGGCGCTGATGGAGGCAAGCCTTCTTGGTGAGTGCAATGAGGCCGACGCTACTGCTTCAGCCATGAACCGCACCCGGAGGTTTCGAAGGCGGTATCGCTGCTGCGGATTTCGACGGTGACCTTGGCCGAACCGAAGTGGTTGTTGATGATGTCGAAGGTGTCCAGCGAGTCCAACCTCGCCCAATAACATGCAGAGCCTGAGCCCTGCGCCTTGTAGATTCCGGGTTCGATTTCTTCGCCGACCACCCATATGCCGTCCCCGTCGATGGTATTGGCCTCTACCTCGGCCTCAGTCTGCGTGACGGCCTCTTCGCGTTCTTCGAGATCGGATTCGAAGCCGTCGAGCTCGGCTTCGCGATCGTCGAGCGACGCCTCACGGTCATCGAGCTCGGCTTCACGGTCGTCGATCTCCTCGATGATCGCATCTCTCTCATCGATCTGGTCATGGAGCTCGGTGACCTCGGACTCAAGCTCGTCGATCTCTGCGCTGAGGTCCGAAACCGTTTCCGTTGCTGCGGCGTGCTCGGTCTCAAGGTGGTCGAGCTCAGCGCGGCGGGGTCCGGAGGCCGTGTGTCCGATCAACATGCCGACAAGCAATGCGGTGAGGCCGACAGTCGCCGCCAACCTGTACGGATGAGCCCGAAGTCGGCCTGGAAACTGATTGGCGCGGTCTTTCCAGCTCAGTCGGCGGGTGGAACGACCGTATTGAGCGAGTGGCTCGGAATCGCCTTGGGGTTCATCGGAATCAGGCTCGAAACTCATAGAGTGAGATTAGCATCACATTAGTTTCGAGCCGAGGGCGGCCTGGCTGTCTTTTGCGACCTAAAACCGCATTGACCAGCTGAAACGCAGCCTATAGCGGAGCTATCAAACAATTGGAATGGTCGACTCGAGCCCGACATAAACTACAATTCGTCCGGATTGAGTAAGCTCTTGGACGACGGCAGAGGATCAATTCGATGGAAGTGCGGACGGTTCAGACACATCTTATTCCTCGGTGAGCCGCCGGTGCAGGCGGCGGCGTTCGGCGGCGTCCGAGATGCGGGCGCGGGCGGCCAGCCATGCCGCGCCGCGCGCCGGTTCGGCCGCGGCCAGCAACGGCGCGTCCGGCAACCGTTCGGACAGCAGCGCCCGCAGTCCCCGCGCGACCGGAGTCTCGCGCGTCAACAGGCTCCCAGCCAGGACCACCGGCAGCCGCGCCTCCGCGACAGCCACGGCGGTGTCGGACAAATGCGCCACGGCGCGCTCGACGATGCCGGCGGCCACCGGGTCGCCGCCGTCGGCGGCCTCGCACACGATCGGCGCGAAGCGCGACAGCCGCACCGGCGAATCGGCCATGCACCTGCCGATGATCGCGGCCGAGGCGCGGCTGGGCGGGGCGATCTCGGCGATGACCGCCTCCGCCATCCAGCCGCCGGGTCCGTGCCCGTCCAGGTGCCGCAGGGTCGCGCTCACCGCTTCGCGCCCGATCCAGTACCCCGATCCGGCGTCGCCCAGCAGCCAGCCGTGGCCGTCGGCGCGCGCGACCGGCTCGGTGTGGCCCCGCACCGCCAGCGCGACCGCGCCGGTCCCGGCGATGACGACGGTGCCGTCGGGCTCGGCGGTGCCGGCCGCGAAGGCGGTCACGGTGTCGGAGACCATGTCCGGTCGCCTATCGACGCCGAGCACGCCTTGAAGCTGGTCGCCGAACCGCTCGCCGACCACTTCCGGAAGCGAGAGGACGCCCGCCGCCCCGGCGCAGACGGCCGCGATCGACTCC
Organism: Glycomyces halotolerans; assembly: GCF_054779575.1. NCBI lineage: Bacteria > Bacillati > Actinomycetota > Actinomycetes > Glycomycetales > Glycomycetaceae > Glycomyces > Glycomyces halotolerans. The sequence goes on along the minus strand of NZ_BAAGXZ010000001.1, from coordinate 36,853 downwards.
GGTCCTGTAGCGCCGCGCGCGGCCGCGGCGGCCTCGCCCATGCGCAGCAGCGCCCGCTCCTGCTCAGGTCCGACCACATTGGCCGGTCCGGCCTCGCCGGTGCCGATGATGTCGCCGTCCGCGTCGGCGAGCACCGCGCGGGTGCGGGTGCCGCCCGCGTCGATGCCGAGGAACAGGGGAGTACGCATGGGGGCTCATTCTCCTAGGCCGTCACGTTACCGGATCGCAACCCGCGTGACTGTAAAAATAATTCTTGGGATATTGACACGGAACCGCTTTGGATAATACTTTTTTCACAACCAGCAGGTGAGGGAGACCACAAATGGCCCGCAGCAGTGCCGACGCCCCCGACGACGCCGAACGCGCGGTGTCCGAAGCAGGGGTGATCGAACGCATCCGCCGCCAGGCGGGCGAGCTCTCCGAGGCCCTCTCCCGGGTCGCCGAACAAGTTCTGGCCGACCCCGAAGGGGCCGCCCGCGCCACCATCATGGACCTCGCCGAACTCTCGGGCACCTCCCCGGGCACCATCACCCGCTTCTGCCGCCACCTCGGCTACGACGGCTACGCCGCCCTGCGCGTCGCCATCGCCACCGAGACCGGCCGCGCCTCGGCCCGCTCCGAGACCGGCTGGGACGTCAACATCGGCCAGGAGATCGCCCCCGACGACTCCCTCGACCGCGTCCTCAAGCAGCTCATCACCGTCGACGCCGCCATGCTGCGCGACACCGTCGACACCCTCGACCTCGCAGCGGTCGAACAGGTCGCCGCAGCCGTCTCACAGGCCCGCCGCGTCGACGTCTACGGCGTCGGCACCAGCGCGATCGTCGCCCGCGAACTCCAGATGGGCTTCTACCGCACCGGCATCGCCGCCTGGGCCTGGACCGAGGTCCACGACGCGCTGGCCAGCGCCGCGCTGCTCGGCAAGGACGACGTCGCCATCGCCGCCTCCCATTCGGGGACCACCGCCGAGACCATCGAGATGCTCACCGAGGCCGGAAGCCGAGGAGCGCTCACCGTCGCGATCACCGCCTACCCGGACTCGCCGATCGCCGAGGTCGCCGACGTGGAACTGCTCTCGGCCACCCGGCAGACCGGTTTCCGCGCCGACGTGCTGGCCGCCCGGCACTCCCAGCTGCTCGTCGCCGACCTGGTCTACATCGCCGTGGCGCAGCGGCGGTTCCCCGAAACGATGGAAGCCCTCGAATCCCGAGCACGGGCCGTGGTGGGCCACCGTCCACTCAGACAGCGCAACGACCGATAACCCTTAGGAGCAAGCCCATGAGGAAGCCGATCTCAACCCCCAACTTCAGCCGTCGCAGGCTCCTGGGGACCACCGCGGCCGGAGTCGCCGCCACGTCCTTGGGCGCCTGCGCCACCAGAGGAAGCGACGCCGACACCGAAGACGTCAGCGTCGGCGACGACGCCGAGAACCCCTTCGGCGTCGACCCGGCCGCGCCGCTCGACGTCGTCATCTTCGACGGCGGCTTCGGCAACGAGTACGCCGTACAGCATCAGGAGATCTACAACCGGGCCTTCCCCGACGCCGAGATCAGCCACCTGGCCACCCAGGCGATCGCCGAGACCCAGCAGCCCCGGTTCGCCGAAGGCAAGCCGTGCGACGTGCTCGACAACTCCGGCGCCCAGCAGATCCCCATGGACGCGCTCGTCACCGACGGCGAGCTCGCCGAGCTCACCCCGCTGCTCGAAGCGCCGTCCTACGATGACCCGGAACTGACCGTCCGCGACACCCTCCGCGACGGCGTCCTGGACGCCGGCACCTTCAACGGCAAGGTCTACGCCCTCAACTACGTGTTCTCGGCGTGGACGATCTGGTACGACGCGGCCCTGTTCGCCGACAAGGGCTGGGAGCCGCCCCAGACCTGGGACCAGATGCTCGAGCTGTGCCCGGCCATCCAGGCCGAGGGGATCGCGCCGTGGACGTACGCCGGCCAGCACCCGGTCTACCTGTACGACATGTTCCTCATCCTGGCCGGCCGCCACGGCGGCGTCGACGTCCTCAAGGCCATCGACCACCTCGAGCCCGACGCCTGGCGCAACGACTCGGTCGTGGCCGCAGCCGAAGCCATGTACGGGCTCTGGGAGGCCGGCTACATCCTCGACGGCACCCCGGGCATCGACCACATCCAGTCGCAGACGGCGTTCAACAACCACGAGGCGGCGTTCATCCCCGTCGGCTCGTGGCTCCCCAACGAGCAGAAGGGCATCGCCCCAGAGGGCTTCGAATACGCCCCGATGGGCGTGCCCTACCTCGAAGGCAGCAAGCAGCCAGGGCTCATCAGCGCCGGCGGCGAGGAGCCGTTCGTCGTGCCCGAGAGGGCCGCCAACAAGCCCGGCGCCTACGAGTACCTGCGGATCATGCTCTCCAAGGAGGGCTCGCAGATCTTCGGCGACACCGTCTCGGCCGCCACCGTCGTCAAGGGCGTCGAACTCGACAACCTGGCCGCCCAGCTCACCGACGAGCTGGTGTCCAACCCCGACGACCTGTTCCAGCCGCGGTTCCGCTTCTGGTACACGAACATGAACGAAGAGGTCCGCGCCTCGCTCGGTTCGCTCATGGCAGGCGAATCCACACCGGACGAATTCATCGACCGGATGCAGACCGTCGCCGACGAGACGGCCGCCGACGACGGCATCGAGAAGTTCACCCACGACGCGTAACCGGAACGGCCTGAGCAGAGCGGACCGATCATGAGACACGGCAAGTACCCGTTCATCCTGAGCTTTCTGGCACTGCCGGTCGGGCTGTACGTCTGGCTGGTCATCCAGCCGTTCGCCGAGGCCTTCCGGATCTCCTTCACCGACTGGAGCGGATCGACCAACCAGTTTGACTACATCGGACTGGACAACTACATCAACCTGTTCCAGGACGAGCGCTTGGTCATGCCCGCGATCCGGCACACCGCGATCATCCTCGTGGTGCTCCCGGTCGTCACCATCGTCCTGGGGCTGTTCTTCGCCTTCATGCTCAACGTCGGCGGCCGATCCCGCCAGGGCCGCATCGAAGGCGTGCGCGGCGCGAAGTTCCACAAGGTCGTCTACTTCTTCCCGCAGGTCCTCTCGGTGGCCATCATCGGCATCCTCTGGAAGCAGGTGTACGCCCCCGGGAACTTCGGCGGCCTCATCACCGGCGGACTCCAGGCCGTCGGCCTCCCCGCCCCGGCCAACGGGTTCCTGGCCGACAAGCGCTTCGTGCTCTTGGCCGTCATCGCCGTCCTGGTCTGGAGCGCCGTGGGCTTCTATCTGGTGTTCTTCTCCTCGGCGATGGCCTCCATACCCAAGGACCTCTACGAGGCGGGGATCATCGACGGCGCCGGGCGCTTCCAGACCTTCTTCAAGATCACCCTGCCGCTGCTGTGGGACTCGGTGCAGACCGCCTGGATCTACCTGAGCATCATCGCCCTCGACGTGTTCGTCCTCATCTACATCATGACCCCCGAGCGCGGCGGGCCCGACGGAGCGAGCGAAGTGGTCGGCGGCGTCATCTGGAAGTACGCGTTCAACCACGCCGAACAGGCCTTCGCCTCCGCGCTCGGGGTGGTCCTGTTCTTCGCCGCGATGACGCTGGCGGTCGTGTCGCTGCGCTTCGGCCGGCGCGAGCGGATCGAATACTGAGGAGCGAACCCATGACCACCGAGGCCCCCGAGAAGACCGCCGCCGAACCCGCCGCCCCCAAGCGCCCCCGTCCGCCCGAGCACGAGGGCCGGATCATGAACGCCTTCTCCCACGGCTTCCTGTGGCTGTGGGCCCTGATGGTGGTCGTTCCGGTCCTGTGGATCGTCCTGACCTCGTTCAAGACCACCCGCGAGATCGCCGCCGACCCGCTGGGACTGCCCGCCGCGCCTCAGTGGGAGAACTACGTCAGCGCCTGGACCAACGGCAACATCGGCAAGTACTTCATCAACACCATCCAGATCATGGCGTTCTCGGTCACCGGCACCATGCTCCTGGGCGCCATGGCCGCCTACGTGATCGCCCGCTACGAGTTCCGCGGCAACCGGATCATCTACTTCGGCTTCGCCAGCGGCATGATGTTCCCGGTCTTCCTGGCCCTGTTCCCGCTGTTCAAGACCCTGCAGAACGCCGGGCTGCTGAACACCTACCCGGGCCTGATACTCGTCTACATCGCCTACTCGCTGCCGTTCACCGTCTTCTTCCTGACCGCGTTCTTCAAAACCCTCCCCACCGGGGTCGCCGAAGCGGCCCTCATCGACGGCGCCGGCCACTACCGGCTGTTCTTCCGCGTCATGCTCCCGATGGCCAAACCCGGACTGATCGCCATCACCATCTTCAACATCATCGGCCAGTGGAACCAGTTCCTGCTGCCGCTGGTCCTCCTTAGAGACCCCGAAGACGCCGTGATTTCGCAGGGCCTCGCTAACCTGGCCCTGCGGCAGGGATACGAGGGCGACCCCGGCGCCCTGTTCGCCGGAACCGTGATGGCGATGGTGCCGATCTTCATCGCCTACATCATCTTCCAGCGCCAGATCCAAGCCGGACTGACCGCCGGAGCGATCAAATGACAAGAGGAGGGCGATCCGATGACGAAAGCCGGAACGGCGCTGGCGGCCCTGCTGGCCGCCTCGGCCCTGACCGCGAGCTGCACCGACGAGGCCCCGCCGCCCGACGCGGCACTGGAGAGCGCGACCGACGACCGCATGTTCGGGCCGGCGCCCGACTTCGAGGCCCACACCGCGCAGCTCCTCACCGCGTCCTCGGATAAGGACATCGCGGCCCTCTGCGCCGACCTCGGCGGCGAGCTGGCCGCCGGCTTCGTGGTCCACGAGGACGCCACCGACCCGGCCTCCGACGCCTGGTGCGGCTTCGCGGTCGACGACATCGAGCCGACCGAGGCCCCCGAACGCTCCACCTCCGGCGAAGGGGCGGCCCTGCCCGTGCGGGTCCACGCCTGGAGCGACGCCGACGGGTCCCACGTGAGCTTCTTCGACCCCGTGCCGTTCCTCTCGGCGATCGACGGCGACGACCCGGCACTCGCCGAGCGGGGCGAGACCTTGCTCGCCGGCCTCACCGCGGCGGTGGCCGAGGCCACCGGCGGGACCGCCGAAGCCGGCGACCCCACCGACGTCACCTACACCGAGATCCCCTCCGAGATCCCCGCGCCGGAGCTCACCGAGGCCCTCGAACGCACCGCCGCCGAGGCCGGCCTGCGGCTGATCGACCGGATCGCCTACGAAGCGGCGGGCACCACCCTCGTCTTCGCCGTCGAAGGCGAGGACTCGGCCTACTACGCCGACCTCTACGAGGCCTCCCCTGCGATAGGCGTGGCCAACCCGGTGCAGTTCCACGTCTGGTCCGACGCCTCCGGCAACGGCGTCATCGGCTACTTCGACCCGATGCCGCTGTTCCGGGCCGTAGGCCCCGAATTCGAGGACGCCGGCATCGAACTGAGCACCCTCCTGTCCAACGCCGCCTGGGACGCCGCCGCACCGGTCTGAACGAACACTCGCTGTGTCGGCCGCCTCAACCCCACCCCGGTGGTAGGCGCGCCAGTGCTGAGCAGGCATAATCGAGGGGTTGCGCGTCAAGCGCACGTTCTGCCGGGCCTCCGGCCCGGGAAAGTGAAGCGAGTCAGCCCCAACAGGCTGGCGTTTAGCAGTGAAGGGAATCAGTCTCGTGGCTGATCAACAGCAACAAGGCGGCGGGGCCGGCGGCGAGCGCCGCGGCCGCGGCGGCCGTGGGGGCCGGGACGGCGGTCGCGGACGCGACCGCGCCGAGAAGTCCCCGCACATCGAGCGCGTCGTCACCATCAACCGCGTGGCCAAGGTCGTCAAGGGCGGCCGCCGCTTCGCGTTCACCGCGCTCGTCGTCGTCGGCGACGGCGAAGGCAAGGTCGGCGTCGGCTACGGCAAGGCCAAGGAAGTGCCCGCCGCGATCGCCAAGGGCGTCGAAGAGGCCAAGAAGGCATTCTTCGAGGTTCCGCGCATCGGCGGCACCATCCCGCACGAGGTCCTCGGTGAGGACGCCGCGGGCGTCGTGCTCCTCAAGCCCGCCTCCGCCGGTACCGGCGTGATCGCGGGCGGCCCGGTCCGCGCCGTCCTCGAGTGCGCCGGCGTCCACGACGTTCTGTCGAAGTCGCTCGGCTCCTCGAACGCGATCAACATCGTCCACGCGACGGTGCACGCGCTCAAGCAGCTCGAGAGCCCTGAGGCCGTCGCGGCCCGCCGTGGCATGCCGCTGGAGGACATCGCTCCCCACGGTCTGCTGCGCGCCCGCGCCGAGGCCGCTCAGGCCGCGCAGGCGTAAGGGGGGATCGAGTCGATGGCACGTTTGAAGATCACCCAGGTCCGCTCCACGATCGGCGCCAAGCCGAAGCACCGCGAGACCATGCGGACCCTCGGTCTGCGCAAGATCCGCCACACGGTCGTCAAAGACGACCGTCCGGAGTTCCGCGGCATGGTCAACAGTGTCCGGCACCTGGTCGAAGTCGAGGAGGTCGAGTAGTCATGGCGATCCGCATTCATGACCTGCAGCCGGCTCCCGGCTCCAAGAAGGCCAAGACCCGCGTCGGTCGCGGTGAGGGCTCGAAGGGCAAGACCGCCGGGCGCGGCACCAAGGGCACCAAGGCCCGCAAGAACGTCAAGGCCGGCTTCGAGGGCGGCCAGATGCCGCTCCAGATGCGGCTGCCGAAGCTCAAGGGCTTCAAGCCGTACAACAAGACCGTCTACCAGGTGGTGAACCTCGACCGACTCGTCGAGCTCTTCCCCGACGGCGGCGAGGTCGGACCGGAGCAGCTCATCGAGAAGGGCGTGCTCAACAAGAACGAGCTCATCAAGGTCCTCGGATCCGGTGAGGTCGAAGGCGTCAAGCTCGACCTGAAGGCCCACGCGTTCTCGGCTTCGGCCACCACGAAGGTCACCGCCGCCGGCGGCACGACCACCGTGGTCGACAAGAAGACCGGCGAGCCCTTGGGCGAGTAATCGCCGCCGAACCGCCCTTGGCCCCCAACGGAAGCCATGGTGGCCGGGATCATATCGAACACGTGATCCACGAATCGGGTCGGAGTGAACTCCGGCCCGATTCGTCATGCTAATGCCGAATACTCTGCGTCTGGAACCGCCTGCTAGGCTCCCGTAGCGGGGATCACCGTCTACCTCGGCGCGTGAGCCCCGCGCTTGGACCATAAAACACGCCCACTGGTAACCACGGCAGGAACCGTAGCCAGCGGCCCTGTCGGGAGGCCCCTCCATGGGGCTTGTTCAGGAGGAACTGCTTTGCTCTCCGCCTTCATAAGCGCGTTTCGGACCCCCGATCTGCGCAAGAAGATCCTGTTCACCTTGATGATCATCGCGCTGTATCGTCTTGGTGCGCAGATGCCGAGCCCCGGTATCGACTATGCCGCGGTGCAGAGCTGCCTGGATGCCGCCCCCGACGACGACACCGGCGTGTTCGGACTCCTGAACATGTTCACCGGTGGAGCGCTCCTACAGCTCTCGGTGTTCGCGCTCGGCGTGATGCCCTACATCACCGCCTCGATCATCATGCAGCTGTTGACGGTCGTGATCCCCCGACTGGAGCAGCTGCGCAAGGAAGGCCAGCCGGGCCAGGCCAAGATCACCCAGTACACCCGGTACCTCACCCTGGGCCTGGCGCTCCTCCAAGCCTCCGGCTACATCGCGCTGGCCCGCTCGGGCATCCTGTTCAACACCGAATGCCCCACCCCGATCCTCCCGGACCTCTCCGGCACCGAGGTCGGAGCGCCCTACTGGCTCTCCGTGGTCACCGTCGTCGCCGTCATGGTCGCCGGCACCGCCATCATCATGTGGTTCGGCGAGCAGATCACCGAGCGCGGCGTCGGCAACGGCATGAGCCTGATGATCTTCGCCTCGATCGCGGCGCAGATGCCCGGCCAGTTCTGGGGACTGCAGCAGTCCGAGGGCTGGTTCATGTTCTCCGCGATCCTCGCGGTCGGCATCGCCATCATGGTCGCCGTCGTCTTCATCGAGCAGTCCCAGCGGCGCATCCCCGTCCAGTACGCCAAGAAGATGGTCGGCCGGCGCATGTACGGCGGCACCTCGACCTACATCCCCCTCAAGGTCAACCAGGCCGGCATCATCCCGGTCATCTTCGGTTCGTCGCTGCTGTACATCCCGACGCTGTTCCTCCAGCTCAACCAGAACACCGATTCCTGGTGGGCGGGCTTCGTCGACCGCTACCTGATCAACCAGGGCTCGTGGGTCTACATCCTGACCTACACCGCGCTGATCATCTTCTTCACGTACTTCTACGTCTCGATCACCTTCAAGGTCGACGACGTCGCCGAGAACATGAAGAAGGCCGGCGGGTTCATCCCCGGCGTGCGGCCCGGCAAGCCCACCGCCACGTACCTGCAGCGAGTCCTGTCACGCCTGACCTTCCCCGGTTCGCTCTACCTGGCCACGATCGCTATTCTTCCCAACCTGGCCATCATCGCGTTCGGTAACCAGCAGCTGTTCGCTCAGTTCCCGTTCGGCGGTACTTCGGTCCTGATCATGGTCGGTGTCGGCCTGGAGTCGGTCAAGCAGATCGAGTCCCAGCTGATGCAGCGCCACTACGAGGGCTTCCTGCGGTAGCGGGCAGCGCCGTTGGAACACACGGAGGAGCACACTTGCGACTGGTATTGGTAGGCCCCCCGGGGGCCGGCAAGGGAACGCAGGCCGAGATCATCGCCGAGCGGCTCGGCGTCCCCAAGATCTCGACGGGCGACATCTTCCGGGCCAACGTGTCCGGAGGGACCGAGCTGGGCCTCGAAGCCAAGCGGTACATGGACGCCGGCGACCTCGTTCCCGACGAGGTCACCAACAAGATGGTCGCCGACCGGCTCTCCGACGAGGACGCCCAGGGCGGCTTCCTCCTGGACGGCTACCCCCGGAACACCGAGCAGGCCGAGGTCCTCGACCGCATGCTCGAAGGCCACGGACACCGGCTCGACCTGGCCCTGGAGCTGACCGTCGACGACGACGAGGTGGTGCGCCGCCTCTCGGGCCGCCGCGTCTCCAAATCCACCGGCAAGGTCTACCACCTCGAGTTCGACCCGCCGCCGGACCCGGACTCCGACGACCTGTACCAGCGCAGCGACGACCAGCCCGAGACGATCAAGAACCGCCTCAAGGTCTACGCCGAGCAGACCGCGCCGATCGTCGGCTACTACGAAGAGCGCGGCAAGCTCGTACGGATCGACGCCGTCGGCGAGGTCGAGCAGGTCACCGAGCGGGCGATGTCCGCGATCCGCTCGCACGCCCAGTAGGCCGCCGTGTTCCGCCGTCGCCGCCGGACCATCCAGTACAAGACCCCCGAGCAGATCCGCAGGATGCGGGCCGCGGGTCTCGTCGTCGCCGAGGTGCATCAGGCCATGCGCGACCACGCCAAGGCCGGGGTGTCGACGGCGGAACTCGACCGCATCGCCGAGGACGTCATCCGCTCGGCCGGCGCGGTGCCATCGTTCAAGGGCTATGACATCGGCTACGGGCCCTTTCCGGCCTCCATCTGCTCGTCGGTCAACGAGCAGGTCGTCCACGCCATCCCCTCCGAGGAGGCCGTCTTGGCCGACGGGGACCTGCTCTCGGTCGACGTCGGCGCGGTCCTCGACGGCTGGCACGGCGACGCGGCCATCACCATCGAAGTCGGCCGGGTCGCCCCCGAATTGACCGCGCTGCGCGAGGCCTGCGAGGCCGGCATGTGGGCCGGCATCCGGGCCGCCGCCACCGCCAAGCGCCTCGGCGGGATCTCGAACGCCGTCGAACGCGCCGTCGACGCCGCCGGCGACTACGGGATCGTGACCGGATTCGGCGGGCACGGCATCGGCACCGAGATGCACCAGGACCCGCACATCCTCAACTACGGCAATCCCGGCGAGGGCCCGAAGCTGCGGCCCGGCATGGCCCTGGCGATCGAGCCGATGATCACCCTCGGCTCGCCGGACACCGCCGAACTCGAGGACGGCTGGACCATCGTCACCGATGACGGCTCCATCGCCGCGCACACCGAGCACACGATCGCGATCTGCGACGACGGCGTGTGGGTCCTGACCGCCCCCGACGGCGGCGTCGCGATGCTGGGAGAGCTGGCGGCGAGCGCGGCCCAACGCCGATAACGTCATGATGTCATAATGGCGTCATGAATGACGACGCCGGAAGGGTCCGGATCTCGAACGCCGAACGCGAGCGCGCCATAGAGCAGCTGCGGGAGGCCCTCGAGGAAGGACGCATCGAGCTCAGTGAGTTCGACGAGCGTTCGAAGGCCACCTACGAGGCCAAGACCAATGCCGAGCTCGACCTGGTCTTCCAGGATCTGCCGGTGAGTCGGGCCCACGACAGCTCGGTGCACACCATCGATCTGACTCCCGAGGAGCGAGCCGAGCGCGAGGCGGCCGTGCGCGAACGCGTCGAAGGCGGCGGGAGTCGGCTGTCGGGGATGACCCAGGCCCTCATCTGGGTCTCCTGCACCACCCTCCCGATCTGGCTGTTCGTGCTCCTCATCACCGGCGAGACCCAGGGCTTCTGGCCGTTCTGGGCGATCATCAGCCTCGGTGCGATCACTTTGGCCCAGAAGTTGACGAGCAGAGGAGACGACGAATGAGCACGGGAGCGGGCCCGCCGAGAGCCGAAGACGAATGCCATACTGATCTTGTGAGCGAAGACCGAGGAAGGCTTCGCATCTCGAACGCCGATCGGGACGAAGCCGTTGCCCTCCTCAAACGAGCCCTCGACGAGGGGCGCCTCGAGCTGTCCGAGTTCGACGAGCGCACGCGGGCGGTGTACGGCGCGAAGACGAACGCCGAGCTCGACCTCGTCTTCGACGACCTGCCGTTCGGCCGGACCGACGACAGGTCGCCGAGCACCTTCGACGCGCCCGCCGATGATCGCGCCGAACGGGAGCAGGACGGCCACGGGCACGTCCACCACCGCCATGGCCATCGTGGCCTGCCTTCGTCGCTGCACGGCCTGGTCTGGGTCGCCGTACCGACGATCACGATCTGGCTGCTCTCCTCGATCGTCTCGGGAGAGGTCCAGTACTTCTGGCCCGCTTGGCCGGTCGGGATCATGGCCGCGATCTTCCTGGCCCAATGGCTCACCGGCGATCGCGACGACGGCTGCTGAAGCCCCTTTCTCGGCACACCCAGAAGGAGTCCCCATGTCCTCACTCGAGCGCTACCGTGACCGCGGCACGCGCATCGGCGACGCCGAACGCGGCGCCCTCGCCGAACTCTTGCGGTCCTCCGTCGACAAGGGATATCTGACGCTCGAGGAGTACGAGAAGCGCGTCGAGTCCGTCATGGAGGCGAAGACGCTCGGCGACGCCGAGGTGGTGCTCCTGGACCTTCCCGCGTACCAAGCGATCCTGGACGCCGGCGAGCCCGAGCGGAGCCCGACGCCGCAGTGGATCAAATGGCTCTGGTTCGGAGTGTCCATCCCGATCGGCATCAACTTGGGCGTGTGGCTCTTCGTGATGGCACTGACCGGAGGCAACACGCAGTACTTCTGGCCGATCTGGGTCGTGATGCCGCTCCTGGTCGTCGCCGGAGCCTTGACCGTGGCCGAGCGGAAGATCATTCGCCCGACCCTCGATGAGAAGCGCCGCAAGCAGCGCGAGCGCCGCAGGCCCCGCCTCTGAATGAAGACCGACGAGGCACCGGTCCCGCACCGGCGCCTCGCCGGCTCTCCGACGGACGACTGAAGGTCGGCCGAGGGTCATCGCCTCCGAACCTAACCTCCGGGTGCGACAGAACCGGCGCAGAGAAGAGCCCCGCGGTCGCCTGCGGGGCCGGTAGGCACGGAGAGGGCACCGCAGTTGCCCGCGAGGCCCTCGCAGAACATGGGGTGATCGACGGGGCTTGCTGGGCTGAGGGCGCTTCGCGCTGCGACCTCCTGGACCACCACCGAGCGCTGGAGGCACGGAAAAAGCCCCGCGGTTGCCCGCGAGGCTTTCTCAATGGGGTGATCGACGGGGCTTGAACCCGCGACCTCCTGGACCACAACCAAGCGCTCTACCAGCTGAGCTACGACCACCATGTATTCAGTTCACCAAGGGAACCCTGGTAACCGCCGACAATCATAGCCGCGGTCGGGGCGATTCCGTCAACCGGGTCAGGTGTTCGGCGTCTCAGCGTCCAGTTCGGCGACGGCCTGCTTCGCCTCGTCGGAGCTCGGGCCGGGGAGCTGCACGAACACCGTCTTGCGGTAGTACTCGAGTTCGCGGATGCTCTCCTTGATGTCGGCCAGCGCGCGGTGGGCCAGGCCCTTGGCCGGCTGGTTGTAGTAGACGCGGGGGTACCAGCGCCGTGCCAGCTCCTTGATCGAGGAGACGTCGATCATCCGGTAGTGGAGGTGGTCGTCGAGGCGGGGCATGTACTTGGCGATGAAGGTGCGGTCGGTGGCGATCGAGTTCCCGCACAGCGGCGCGGTGCGGGCCTCGGGCACGTGCTGCTTGACGTATTCGAGCACCTCGTCCTCGGCCTGGTCCAGCGAGACGTCGGCCGCGCGGACCTCGTCGGTCAGGCCGGACTTGGCGTGCATGTCGGTGACCACGGGGCCCATGTTGTCGAGCTTGGCGGGTTCGCATGCGATCACGAGGTCGATGCCGTCGTCGACCGGGGTGAGGTCGGGTTCGGTGACGAGCGCGGCGATCTCAATGAGGGCTTCGGTCTCGGGGTCGAGGCCGGTCATCTCGCAGTCGACCCACACTAGGCGTTCTTCAGACACTTGCATAACTCTACGCTGCAGCTGCGTTGAACGTGATCTTCGTCGGTCGCGATCAGCGAGTCGACCACTGTGCGCAATTGTTCGGGAACGCTGAGTGCCCGACATCCGACTCCGGTGCGCCAAGAAAGGTGTTGCTCGTCACCCTTACGTTCCGCTATGGTGCAGGCATCAGAGAGTCGTGGCCTTTGCGGTCGGCATCGCAGTGATAGGGGCCGCATTGAGATTATCTCTCAACTTTTTCAAGGTAGAGCGCGTGTACCCCTATAGATTGAAGGTTTGCGATGAAGCGGACCGGGCAATACCGTGACCGAGGCCGATGGGCGGCATGCTCCTCCTGAGGTAGCAGTGACACCCATCTCAACGGCATCATGATCGGTCCGAACCCCCGTCTAGGGAATAGGAACCGTGAACGAGGCCTTCCATTGAGGGCCGGGTTATCGGGTCGGTGCGGCGGCCCCGCCAGGGGCCACCGAACGGCATCGGTTCAGTAACCGTGGTGTATCGAACACCGGGGCACGGAATTCCACGCAACGAAGCGGTCGTTGTAACTAGTGCACCGTTCAGTCGGTGCCCGGGGGACGAGGAAGCTGGAGGAGACCTTGAGCGTGGAGACTACGACTACACCCACCCTCACCACCGAAGAGGTCGCTGAGGAGCGAGATCTGGTAGGTGTTTACCTGCACGAGATCTCCAAGACGCCGTTGCTGGACGCAGCCGCCGAGGTCGAACTGGCCAAGGCGGTCGAAGCCGGCCTGTTCGCCAAGCACCTGCTGGCCGAGGGGAAGACCTTCGCGGGTGCCGGCGAGAAGGAGCTGAAGCGCCTGGTGGAGGACGGGGCGCGCGCCAAGGAGCAGTTCATCAAAGCGAACCTGCGCCTGGTCGTGTCGATCGCCCGCCGCTACGTTCGCTCCGGTATGCCGATGCTGGACCTGATCCAGGAGGGCAACACCGGCCTGGTCCGCGCCGTTGAGAAATTCGACTACCAGCGCGGGTTCAAGTTCTCGACCTACGCCACGTGGTGGATCCGCCAGGCCATCAGCCGGGCGATCGCCCAGCAGGAGCGCACCGTGCGCCTGCCGGTGCACCTGGTCGAGGACGTCAACCGGATGCGCAACGTCACCCGCCAGCTCACCCGTGAGCTGGGCGGCGACCCCGAGCCCGACCAAGTCGCGAAGGCTCTGGGAGTCACCGTCGAGCGGGTCAACGAGCTCATCCGCTGGAGCCAGGACACGGTCTCCCTCGACACGCCGATCGGCGACGACGGCGATACCAACCTCGGCGACCTGGTCGCCGACTCCGACGAGCCGAGCCCTGAGGACGTCGTGCTCGCCGGAATGGAGCGGCAGCGCATCGAGATGATGCTCAACCACCTCGACGAGCGCTCCGCCGGAATCGTCAAGGCCCGCTACGGGCTCGAAGACGGGCGGGAGCACTCGCTGACCGAGGTCGCCCACCGGTTCCACCTGTCGCGCGAGCGCATCAGGCAACTGGAGATCCAGGCGCTGGCGCGCCTGAAGGAACTGGCGAACGACCAGGTCATGGCGGAGGCCGCTTGACTGCGTGAGCGATAAGACGTAAGAGGGCCGGGGCGTGAGCCCCGGCCCTTCGTCGTGCGCCGAGCGCCGACTATATTTCCTATAGGATATATGATATAGGGTTCGGTCAGACGCGGCGGTAGCCGTCGATGCCCATCATGTCGATCCCGGCGGTTTTCACCACATCGCCCGGCTTGGGCGCGTGGATGACCTCGCCGCCGCCGATGTAGATGGCCATGTGGCCGAGACCGGCGTAGAACACCAGGTCGCCGGGCCGCAGGTCGGAGCGGTCGATCGGCGTGGTCTCGTTCCAGATGGCGACGGTGTAGTGGGTCAGCGAGATGCCGGAGACCGCGTAGGCGCCCTGGACCAGTCCCGAGCAGTCCCACGAGTCCGGGCCGGCGGCGCCGTAGACGTAGGGCTCGCCCAGTTGCGCGCGGGCGAACTCGACCGCCGCGGTCGCGGCGTCGGAGCTGTACGAGGCGACCGTGTCCGAGCTCGAACCCGAATCGGAGTTCGAGGCCGGCTCGCTCGCCGCGGCCTCCGCCGCCGCTGCCTCGGCCGCCGCCTCCGCCTCGGCTTGCGCCTCTGCTTCGGCCGCCGCTTCGGCGGCCTGCTCGGCCTCGTCGATCTGCTCGTCGAGTTCGGCGATCGCCGCTTCGGCCTCGGCGATGTCGGCCCCGAACGCGATCGCGTCCTCGGTGGCCGCCTGGGCCTCCTCGAACCGGTCGGTCTGCTCCTTGGCGAAGCCGACCAGACTCGCCATCTTCGCGCCGAGGTCCTCCTCGGCGGAGTCGACGGCGACGGTGACCCGGTCGAGCCGGGCCTTGGGGCTGCCGTATTCGGCGCTGACCTCGTCGATGACCGCGCGGGCCTGGCTGAGCCGCTGCCGCAGGTCCGCGAGGCGGTCCTCGGTCTCGGCCCGTTCGGTCTCGAGTTCGGCGATATGGTCTTCGATTTCCGCCGAGGTCGCCTCGTCATAGTCGATGTCGACCGCTTCGGCGGGAGATGCCGCGAAGATGGTGGCCACACTCACGGCAATGGCGGTGACACCTGCGTAGAGGGCGGCTCGGCGGATGATGCCGTTCGCTCGCGAACGCTCTCGCGTTTCGGGGCAGGCTCGGTCCACAGGATGGCCTTTCTTCCTCGGCCGCCTACCGGGTTAGCTGTCGGGTTCGGGCTGGGAAGCGCGCCCTACCCGCCGAGATGGGGATCAACGGCGGGATTCACCCCTGCGAACGGGCGGCGCCACAGGCGCCGGCCTCACGAGTCTCCTCGTCGCGGTGGGTTCCCGGCCTGCGCTTCGACGAGGACGGGACCCGGAGGGATGGGGCCCGGCTCGCGTCGCGCAGTTCGGCGGTCCGGCGGGAGGGCCTCTGGGGGAGGTCCTGACGTCCCGACCGGAACAGGAGCTGACGCTAGTCGACGTGACCGGCGTCGCCAAGAAGGTTGTGAAATTATCCACAATCCGGTAACGGACAGTGAGGACAGGCAGGTAGAGAGGGTCACTATCCAGCGGCTTCACTCATCCGCCGGACTCGCCTAGAACGATCGGAGCGAGGCCGGAGGAGGTGGGCTCGGCATCGCCGCGGCATCGGTCGCCGGGACGGCGCCGCCGATGTACTCGGCGAGCTCACCGCCCTCCAGCACCCGGCACGGGAACGGCGCACCGGCGCAGCGGCGCCGCAGCTCCCGCACCGGCAGCTCGACGTCGGCCGCCGCGGCCACGACGTTCCCGAACCGCTTCCCACGAAGGACCGCCGGCTCGGCCATCACGGCCGAGCGGCCCCACACCTCGGCCATCGCCGCCAGCGCCGGCTTCAAGAACCGCATCCGGCCCCCGTCGCACAGATTCACCGCGTAATGCCCGCCGGGGCGCAGCACCCGCTTCGCCTCCCGCAAAAACTCCACAGTGGTCACATGCGCCGGCACTCGCGCCCGCTCGTACACGTCGGTGACGATGAGCTCATAGCTTCCGTCCGGCGCCGCCTCGAGCGCCTCGCGGGCATCGGCCCGGCGGATCTTCACCCGCACCCTGCGCGGCAGCGGCGCCTCCGCCCGCACCAGCGACACCAGTTCGGCGTTCGTCTCGACCGCCTGCTGGTACGACTCCGGCCTCGTCGCGGCCACATACCGCGCCATCGCCAACGCCCCCGCACCCAGATGCAGCACCCGCAGCGGCCGCCTCGGCTCGGCGACCGCGTCGACCAGGTACGAGATGCGCTGCATGTACTCGGCGTCGAGATAGGCCGGATCGTCGAGATCGATGCTCGACTGCACCACCTCGTCGGCGACCAGATGCAGCAGACTCGGACGGTCGGAGTCGACATCGAATCGGAGAGCGTTCAGCATGGGCACCGCGATTCCAGTCCAGGCCGAGGCGCCGCTTGCGACGCCGGCTTACGGGGCGACGGGCGAGGGATCACGGACCCATTGTGCCCGACGTACCCCCGCCCGACTGGATCCGAGCCGACGCCGCGATGTGCGCGATGCGCCGCAGCGCCGCGAACACCGTCTCGCCCAGCACCGTGCCCACCACCGCCTGCTCCACGTCCACACCCTCCGGGCGTGTCGCCTCCGCGATCGCCTCCATGTCCGCCGACGCCAGCTGCGCCGCCGCGTCGGCGTAGTGCGTCAGCACCTCCACCGGATCCGGATTGCCCAGTCGGTAGTAGGCGGCCAGAGCCGTCACGATCGCGTCCCGGTAGTTCGGCGGCGCGTACTCGAGCCACCCGTACTCGCTGAGCAGCCCGTCCACGGTCCGCTCGGCCGCCCGCAGCGCCCCCTCGCTGCCGAGCGAGAACCGCGGATTGCGGTGCGTGGCCGCCAGCGTGGCACCGAGCGCCCGGAACGCCGACTCCGGGTGCCGCGCCAACACCTTCAGCACCTCGCCGATCTGCGCCACCGACAGGCCCGCCGTCTCCGACAGGGCCCGGATGAGCAGCAGCCGGTGGACATGCTCACCCCCGTACTCCACCACGTTGCCCTCGAGATGCTCCCCGGGCGGCAGTAGCTGCTCGCGCAGGTAGTACTTGATCGTGGCGGCCGGGACGCCGGTCCGCTCCGACAGCTCGCCGATGCGCATAAGACGGAGTGTAGGCCCCAACGCGCGCGAGCGTTACGGTAAGCACTATGGCGGATCCCCGAACGACACTCCTCAGCGAACTGCGAGAGCTTGCGGCGCAACCGATACCCGGCTTCGATCCCGATCTCGCCGACGACTTCGCCGCAACCGGGCGCCGGTTGCCGTACGAGCACCAGTACTTCGCGCGGCGCCGCCACCTCGCCGCGCTGGCGATCGCGGGCGAGGCCGGGCCGCTCGACGAGCTGCTGGACGCCGTCTGCGACGAGCGCTCCTGGGCGCTGCCGGCCCACTGGGACACCGGCGACCCGCGCACCTGCGTCGACCTGTTCGCCTGCGAGACCGCCCACACCCTCGCCGAGATCCTCCGACTCCGCGAAGGGCTCCAATCGGCCGACCGCGTCAGAGCGGAGATCCGCTCGCGCGTCATCGACCCGCTGTTCGACGCCGAGGAACCGTACTGGTGGGAAGAGCGGATCACCAACTGGACGGCCGTCTGCGCCGGAGCCGCCGGCATGGCCGCGCTGGCCCTCGGCGTCGACACCGACGCGGTCCGGAGCCGGATCATCCCCGCCCTCCAGAGCTACCTGTTCTCCTTCGGACCCGACGGCGGCTGCGTCGAAGGCGTCGACTACTGGGTCTACGGCTTCGGATACTTCACCTACTTCGCCGAAGCCTGGCGCGAGGCCACCGGCGAAGACCTGCTCGCCGGATGCGAGGCCATCGCCTCCTTCCCGGCCGCCGCCCAACTCGCCACCGGCTCGTTCGCGACCTTCGGCGACGCCCGCTCCGCGGCCGTGCTCCCCACCGGCCTGCTGGCCCGCCTCGCCGACCGGCTCGGCGTCGACCTGCCCGCGGTCGACCACACGCCCGCGTTCGCCGAGGACTACTGCGCCCGCTGGGGGCACCTGACCAGGTCCCTGGAATGGGGCCGGGAACTGGCCGGCGAGGTCGCACCGGCCCGGACCCTGCTGCCCGACGTCGGCTGGTACGTCGAGCGGCGCCGCACGGGCGGGCGCATGTGGGCGCTGGCGGTCAAGGGCGGCTACAACGACGAGCCCCACAACCACCTCGACCTCGGCTCGTTCATCATCGCCGCCGACGGCGAGCAGCTGCTGTGCGACCCGGGCGCCGGGGAGTACACCGCCGCCTACTTCGGGCCCGAGCGGTACGAACAGACCCACCCCTCCTCGCAGTGGCACTCCGTGCCGACCGTCGAGAGCGCCTCACAGCAGCTCGGGGAGGACTCGCGCGCCGAGCTGGTCAAGACCGCCGAGGGCGTCGACGCCTACATCGACGCCTACGGCGACGGAGCGCTCCTGCGGAAGTTCACCTGGGACGAGAAGGGCATCGCCCTCTTCGACGCCGGGCCCGACCTGGTCGAGAGCCTCGTCAGCCGCATCCGGCCCGAACTGAGCGGCGAGACGGCCACCTGGACCGGCGAGCGCGGCACGCTGCGCCTGCGCGGCCTCGACGAGGCGACCGCGCGCATCGAGCACGTCGACACCACCGACCACGAAGGACGGCCCGAGCGGCTATGGGCGCTCCGCTTCGCCTTCGTCGACCGGCTCAGGTTCGAGCTGCTCTAGCACTCCGTCGGCCTTGAGCTCGCGCCGCGCGGCCGCGATCGCCTCGCTGGTGTGCTCGAACAGCCGCCCCTGCTGCCACAGCGGCTCCAGGACGCCCAGGGCCGCCAACGGCCGGGCGTGGACCGACCTCAGCCCCGAGAGGTACACGGCGATGCCCCGGTGCTCCAGCCGCTTGATCGCGTCGGCCAGCACCAGCGCGCCCGAAGCGTCGAGAGTGGATACACGGCTCATGCGGAGGACCACCACCCGCACGTCCGCGACCTCCAGCAGCTGCAGCAGGAACCGGTGGGCCGCCGCGAAGAACAGCGGACCCTCGAGGCGGTAGGCCACGATGTGCTCGTGCAGCAGCGCCGCCTCCTCGTCGTGGTGGTCGTGCTGCTCGATCGGCTCGAGCTCGATGCTCGTGGCCCGCGAGATGCGCCGCAGCGCCAGGAAGCCGGCCATCGCGATGCCGATCGCGACCGCCCACACCAGGTTGAACAGCACCGTCGCGGCCAACGTGAGGCCCATGACCGCCGCGTCGGCGCGGGTCGAGCGGGCCAGCGCCAGCATCGAGCTGACCTCGATCATGCGGATCGCGGTCGCCATCAGCACCCCGGCCAGCGCCGCGAGCGGCACGTGAGCGACCGCCGGGGCCAGGGCGAGCATCATCAGCGCCAGCATCGCCGCGTGCGAGAGCGCGGCCAGGCGGCTCGCGGCCCCGGCCCGCACGTTCACCGCCGTGCGCGCCAGCGCACCGGATGCCGGCATGCCGCCGAACATCGGAGTCACCAGGTTCGCGACACCCTGGCCGAGCAGTTCCCGGTCCGGATGGTGGCGCTGGTCGACGGTCATGTTGTCGGCCACGGTCGCCGACAGCAGGGACTCGAGCGAGCACAGCGCGCAGACGGCCACCGCGGCCGCCATCAGCCCCGGCACCTCGCCCGGGTCGAGGAATTCCAGACTCGGCGCCGGCAGGACCGACGGCAGTGCGCCGATCACCAGCACCTCGACGTGCAGGTACCAGGTGACGACGGTGGCGGCCACGATCGCGATCAGCGACGTCGGCACCACCGGCTTCAGCCTCGCCACGAGCAGGATCGCCGCCGCGACTCCGACCGACACCGAGGCGGCCACCCAGTTCGGCGCCGCGGCGAACGCCGCGGCCGCGTCCCAGGCCCCCACCAGCACTCGCGCGCCGGAGACCTCGAATCCGAGCGCCGGGGGCACCTGCTGCAGGAAGATCACGACGGCGACCCCGGCGCTGAAGCCCTCGACCACCGGCACCGGCACGTAGCGCACGTACCGCCCCGCTCCGGTCACCGCCAAGACCACCAGCCCGATCCCGGCGAGGAACCCGACCAGGAGGACCCCGGTCGGGCTGTGGGCCGCCACCAGGGGCACCAGCACCACCGCCATTGGTCCGGTCGGGCCGGTGACCTGGAGGTTCGAGCCGCCGAGCATCGCCGCCACCCCGCCGGCGACGATGGCCGAGATCAGTCCGGCGGTCGCGCCGAGCCCCGAGGCCATGCCGAATCCGAGCGCCAGCGGCAGGGCCACGATCGCGACCGTCGCCCCGGCGAGCAGGTCGGTGTGCCAGTGGCGGCGCATGGGGACGAAGTCCGAGCGGCCTGGAAGCAGCTGTCTCAAGCGTCCCGTTTCAAGCCTTGAAGTCATCCGCACCGCCGTCATGGGCGTATTGTCCCAAGTCGTACGGGCACGGCGGCGTTCTGCCGCGCCGAAGGCCGGTTTTCACCGGACCGTACGGAATTCCACGCCAATCGGACGCTGCCGTAGGATCGCACCCGTGCGTGACCGAGGAGCAGAAACGGCGATCCGCGTCGGCGGCGCGGTCGTCGTCGTGGCGGCGGCCCTGCTGGCCGCCGTCGTCGAGTCGTTCCTCGTGCCGTTCTACATCGGCGCCACCGCCGTCCCCCTGGCCGGAGCGCTCGCCTTCGCCGGCAACTGGGCGCTGGCGGCGCTCGCCGCGTGGTGGGTCGGCCGGCGCTGGGCCGTGCTGCTGACCGCGTTCGCCTGGTTCGCGGTGGTGATGACCGCCTCGATGCCCACCGACGGTGGGTCGCTGGTCATCACCGCGACCTTGAACGGCTATGCGCTGCTTCTTGCCGGGACCGCCGGCATCGCCGTATCGCTGTGGCAGTATTTTCGTCCGGTACGGGCGAAGGCACTCACCCCTGAACGAACACCGAAGGAGACCGGACCGTGAACCTCCTCAAGCGCTTCATCGCCGCCTTGGGCGCCTTCCTCAAGCCCCTGCTCATTTCGCACTGGCCCTCGATCTACGGCTTCGCCGTCGCCTTGGTCGCCGCGAACCTGGCCGGGCGGATCTTCTCGAAGTCCTTCGACGAGTCCACGGTCGTCGGCGACCTGATCGGCGTCTACACCTTCGGTGCGATGGCGGCCGTGGCGGTGGTCGCCGGGATCTGGTGGGGCGTGCGCCGCCGCAGGCAGGAGATCACGCCGGAGCTGCTGTCGATCTTCGTGGCCACGACCTTGTTCGCGGTCCTGGTGAACCCGTTCATCGCGCGTGTCGCGTTCCCGAGCGTCGACGGGATCTTCTCTCAGACGGTCATCTACTTCGCGCTGCTGTCGCTGTCGGCCTGGGTCGGCTACCTCATCGTGATGGCCCTCGGCGTCGACCACTACGGGCGCGAGCTCAAGGCCACCGAGCTCGCGTTCGAGAAGAAGGCCAACCCCGCCCGGGCTTAGTCGGGTCCCGGGCCGCGGTAGTGGTACCGGTAGCGCTCGCCGAAGCCCTGCCGGGCGTACATGGCCAGCGCGGCCTCGTTGTCGGTCTCCACTTGGAGCGCCACCCGCGTCGCCCCCTCGTCGGCGGCCCACGCCGTCAGCGATTCCATGACCCGGCCGCCGAGTCCTCGGCGGCGGTGCTCCGGGAGCGTGCCGATCCCCGAGATCACGGCCGTGTCGCCTTCGATCGCGGCCCGGCCGTGCGCGGCGAGCGTCCCGTCGCGGCGGATCTCGGCGAACGCCCGGCTCGGTCCCGAGCCGAGCACCGTCGCCGCCGCCTTCGGCTTCCCGCGCCCGAGTCGCTCCAGCAGGTCGTCGGACGGCTCGTGGACGATCGCGGCCTCGCCAGAGGAGCGAACCGGCTCGATCGGCTTGGTGAGGACCGCGGTCTCGCCTTCGGCGGTCCAGCCGCGCGAGGCCAGCTCGGCGTCGAGCCGCTTGCCGACCGGCTTCGCCACCGTGATGAGCGGCCGGGCGTCCCGCTCGGCGTACCAGCGTTCGACCCGTTCGATCGCCTCGTCGAGGTCCATGCCCGGTTCGGTCGGCGCGAGCACCGAGTTCGCCCGCCGGGTGAAGCCATCGGAGTACCGCAGCAGCCACGAGCCGAGCTCGGCGGTCTCGACCGCGGGCCAGCTCGCGGCCAGTCGCCGCTCGAGCTCGAGGATCTCGGAGTACGGCGTAGGCTTGGGTGGGATCGGGCGGGCGGCCACCACGTCGGCCGCTTCCACGGTGACCACCGTCCCCGAGGACGCCCTGACCCACAGACGGCCGGCCTCCGCCTCGATAAGCTCACCGACGACGTCGCGGAAGCGCCGACCGGGAGCGGGGTCCGCCAGACGCATACGGACGACGACCCGCCGGCCCACGTGATCAGGTCCCAGCATCTGGAGCACCCCTTACCTTCGGGTCTACTACAACGAATAGGCTTTAACCTCATCGCAGCGCAGTCCGCCCGATTGCGCGCCGTAGGAAGGACGACTCGTGACTTACATCATCGCTGAGCCGTGTGTGGATCTGCTCGACAAGGCCTGCATCGAGGAATGCCCGGTCGACTGCATCTACGAAGGCAACCGGATGCTCTACATCCACCCCGACGAATGCGTCGACTGCGGGGCGTGCGAGCCGGTCTGCCCGGTCGAGGCGATCTTCTACGAAGACGACGTGCCCGAGGAGTGGGACGGCTACACCAAGGCCAACTACGACTTCTTCGACGAGCTCGGCAGCCCCGGCGGCGCCTCCAAGGTCGGCAAGATCGACCGCGACGACCCGTTCGTGGCCGGGCAGCCGCCGCGGGGAGAGTAGCCGGTGGCCTACCGCCGTCTCCGCAGCGCCTCCCCGGCGCGGCGGCTGCCGCAGTTCCCGTGGGACCGCCTGGGCCCGTACAAGGACCGCGCGGCCGCCCATGCCGGGGGCCTGATCGATCTGTCGGTCGGCACCCCGGTCGACGAGGTGGCGCCGTCGATCCGGAGCGCGTTGTGCGAGGCGGCCGCTCGGCCGGGATATCCGACCGTGGCCGGCCCGCCGGAGCTGCGGGAGGCCATGCGGTCCTGGCTGCACCGGCACACCGGCGTCGGCGACGACGTGGCCGTCCTGCCGACCGTCGGCAGCAAGGAGCTGGTGGCGAACCTGCCGGCCCAGATCGGCGTCAGCGCCGGCGAGGCCGTGGCCTTCCCGGAAGTCGCCTACCCGACGTACGAGATCGGCGCCGTGCTCGCTGGGGCCGACCCGGTCCCGGTGGCCGATCCGCGCGACGCCGCCCGCCCGGCCGAGCTGGCCGGCGGGGGAGTGAGCACCGGGCGTCTGCGCCTGGCGTGGATCAATTACCCCGCCAATCCGACCGGGGCGGTGGCGACGGTCGAGTACCTGCGCGGGCTGGTCCGCTGGGCGCGCGAGAACGGGATCGTGCTCGTCAGCGACGAGTGCTATCTCACCCTCGGCTGGGACGCCGAGCGGCCTCCAGTGTCGGTCCTCGACCCGCGCGTCAACGACGGCGACCTCACCGGCCTGCTGGCCGCGCACTCGTTGTCGAAGCGGTCCAATCTGGCCGGCTACCGGTCGGCGTTCCTCGCCGGCGATCCGGCGATCGTCGCCGATCTGCTGGAGATCCGCCGGCACGCCGGTTTCATGGTGCCCTGGGCGGTCCAGCAGGCCACGATCGCGGCCCTCCAGGACGAGGAGCACGCCATCGAGCAGCGTCTGCGATATGAGTCCAGGCGGGAGATCCTGCGGCCCGCGCTCGAGGACGCCGGGTTCCGCATCGACGATTCGGTCGCGGGCCTGTACCTGTGGGCCACGCGGGGCGATGACTGCTGGACGACCGTGGAGTGGCTGGCCGAGCGGGGCATCGTCGCGGCTCCGGGGGAGTTCTACGGACCAGGGGGCGGCGAGCACGTGCGGGTGGCGCTGACCGCGACCGACCGGGCCGTCGCCGACGCCGCCGAGCGACTGCGCTGAAACGGACCGAGAGGGGCCCGCGGCCGCCGGCCGCGGGCCCCTCTCGGTCGGCAGCGGCTCGGGCACGGCCCGAGCCTTTCCCCCGCTAGGCCCCGGGATCCGCCGGCTCGACCGGTTCGACGGGTTCGACCGGCTCGATCGGCTCGATCGGCTCGACCGGCTCCGGAGGAACCTCACCGGACAGGGACAGGACTATCTCCAGCACGGTCTGGCAGGTCTCGGTCAGCGCCCCGACGTCGGGCACCTCCGGCGGCTCGACTCCCGGTAGCTCCGGGAGCTGCTCGGTCTCGCCCGGGAGGGCGCCCGGGTCGGGCGACGCCCCGACGAGGGCCTCGACCGCGACCTGGAGGTCTGCCAGGCACAGCTGGAGATCGACCAATGCTTCCAAGTCGATCTCGATCGGATCGGGCAGGCTCGGCACCTGCTCGGACTGCACCGGTTCGGCCTCGACCGGAGCGGCGACTCCGACCGCGGGCGTGGCGGCGAAGACCGCCAGTGGGACGGCGGCCGCTCCCGCCAGGACGCCCCGCCAGATCTTCCTTGCTTTGTTCGGTGTGGACTCTGCCATTCGGATTTCCCCCGTGTGTGCGATGTGGCTCGGCACCTCCGCGGCCGGGTGTGTGCAGCGCCCGAGAGACGCTCCGACTACGAAGAGTGACGAGACCCCTACACCGACAGGACTATATGCAGGGTTGCGGTGCCGTGTGGGACTTCGCCGAAAAACACTCGGGAAAGGACCGAGCGTTCCTATCGTTACGAGCGGTGCCGCAACTGACTGGCGTCTGTCAGAGGTTCGGGCCACACTGGTCGGGTGACAGACTCGCCGCTCATCGGCCGGGAGCACCCGGCCTCGCAACTGCGCGCCGCGGTGGAGCGGACCGCCGCCAGCCACGGCGGACTCGCCCTGGTCACCGGCGAAGCGGGCATCGGCAAGACCGCCCTGGTCACCGACATCGCCACTACCTGCCGCGGCGACCTCCGGGTCCTGTTCGCCACCTCCTGGGAATCCGAGGCCGTACCCGAGTACTGGCTGTGGACACAGGTCGTGCGCTCCCTGCGCGGCCAACTCGACGACGAGACCTGGGAGCGGCTCCCGGTCGACGCCCCCGCCGTCGGAGCGCTGCTCGGCCGGACCGAGACTTCCCTCCCCAGCGAATTCGAACTGTTCGACGCCGTCACGCAGCTGCTCATCGCCGCCTCGCACCGCAAGCCGCTCCTGGTCGTCCTCGACGACCTCCACTTCGCCGACTGCGGCAGCGTCGAACTGCTCAAATTCGTCTCCCAGCACACCTGGTTCGAGCGGATCATGTTCGTCGGCACCTACCGCGACACCGAGATCGACCCCGGCCACCGGCTGCGCGGCACCATGCTCCCGCTGGTCGCCAAAGCCCTCATGGTCACCCTCGACGGACTCGACGAGGCCGGCGTCGCCGAACTCGTCCGCGGCACCGTCGGCACCGCCCCCGAACCCGACGTCGTCTCGGAGATCACCCGACGCACCGGCGGCAACCCGTTCTTCGTCGAGCAGACCGCGCGGCTGTGGGCCGCGGGCCAACCGGTCGACTCCAGCACCGCCGGCATGCGCGACGCCCTCCAGCGGCGACTCGAGCAGCTCGACGAACGCCTCACGCGGATGCTCACCCTCGCCTCGGTCGGCGGCAGGGAATTCCACGCCGCGGTCATGGCCCAAGCCGCCGGCATGGACGTCCACGACATCGAGACCGCCCTCGACGTCGCCTGCCAGACCAAACTCGTCAGGCGCGAACACGACCGCTACGTCTTCGTCCACGACCTCGTCCGTGAGACCCTCTACCGCAGCATGAGCGACGACGAAGTCGCCGTCCACCACGGCTGCATCGTCCGCGCGCTGGCCGCCGACGAATCGCTCCAGAAACTCATGCACGCCCCCGAGATGGCCCACCACGCCTGGCTGGCGGGCGACACCCTCGACCCCGAGACCGCCGTCCACTTCCTCGCCCGCGCCGGAGCCGAGGCCAACAGCTGCGTCACCGGCGCCACCGCCGAAATCCACTTCCGCCGCGCCGTCGAACGCTGCACCCCCGAGATGGGCCGCCGCCGCACCCTCCTTCGCCTCGAACTCGCCGGCGTCCTCAAACACCTCCGCCGCGACCAGGAGGCCCGGACCGTCTACGACCGGGCACTGCTCGAAGCCTCCGACTCGGGCGATCCCCTCCTGCTCATCCGAGCGATCATGGCCTCCCCGCAGGACGAACGCATCGGCGACCTCGTGCGCATGAAGACCCGCGCGTTCGAATCGCTCGTCGGCCGGGCCCCCGAACCCGGACTCGGCCACTCGGAGCTGACCCGGCGACTGCTCACCGAATACATGACCGCCGCCCGCGAGCGCGGCACCGACGAGGACGTCGCCTTCGGCCTGTGGGCCACCCACTCGATCCTGTGGGGCCCGGGCACCGCCGCCCGTCGCCGCCGCCTGGTCGAAGAACTCGAACAGATCTCCCAGCGCACCGGCGACCTCGACTCGCGACTGTTCGCCGCCTCCCTGTGCTGGGTCGCGATGCTCGAACAAGGCGACCCCGCCTACCGCGGCCAGCTCGAGACCTTCTGCGCCCTCGCCTCGAGCACCGACGCCGAACGGTGGCAGCACGCCGTCCAAGTCGACCGGTCCATCATCGACCTGCTGCGGGGCCGCTTCGAGGACGCCGCCGCACGGATCGAGACCGCCGGCGCGTCGGCCGGCGACGATCCGATGTACAACGACCTCATACGACACCTGCGGTGGGAACTGCGGTACGCCCGCGGCGAAGCGCCCGATCCCATGCCCGAAGCATGGCGCTCCGTGTTCGGGAACTGGCCGACCGATCTCCTCACCGGACTGACCGCACTGCGGCGCGGCGACAACGCCGAAGCCCGCCGCGTACACGACCGCCTCGGAGCCGAAACCGACGACTTCAGCTCCTGGTCGTCACTGCGGCTCAGGTTCGAAGCCGAACTGGCCGCCGCCGAACGCGACGCCGAACTCGCCGCGCGCGTCCGCGAACAGCTCCGGCCCCACGAAGGCGAATGGCTCATCGCCATGTGGGGCTGCAGCGTCAACGGCCCCATCAGCTACTGGCTCGGCATCATGGACGCCGCGCTCGGCGAACGCGAACGCGCCGCCGAACACCTCGCCGCGGCCATCGAACAGTGCGAACGCCTCGACGCCCGGCTATGGGCGGAACTGGCCCGCAAGGCCACGGTCGACCTCGCCGCCAGCGTGGCCCCGCCCATCGGCGACGCCGACAGCGCCGTCTTCCACCGGGACGGCTCCACCTGGACCCTGCGCTACGACGGCCTGACCGTCCACCTGCCGCACACCAAAGGCCTGGCCGACCTGCGCCTCCTACTCGACCGGCCCGGAACCCACGTGCCCGCCGTCGAACTGCTCGACCCCGACGGCGGCGGCGCGATCGAGACCGACGCCCGGCTCGGCGGCGACGACGTCCTCGACGCCGAAGCACGCGCCCGCTACCGCGACCACCTCGAAACGCTCGACGAACAGATCGACACCGCGGCCGCGCTCGGCGACGACGACCGGGCCGCCGCGCTCGACGCCGAACGGCAGGCCCTCATCGACCAACTCAGGGCCGCCACCGGACTGGGCGGGCGCTCACGGCGCCTCGGCGACAACGCCGAACGCGCCCGCAAGAGCGTCACCAACCGAATCCGGAACACCCTCAAGAAGATCGAGGCGGCGCACCCGGCGCTGGCCGAGCACCTCCGCGAATCGGTCGCGACCGGATCGAGCTGCGTCTACCGGCCCGGCGCGCACACACCGCGCTGGCGGTTCTGAGGGGACGAAACCGGGCGGGCGGGCCCCGCCCGGTTCCACCGGGTGTTTTGAATCAGGTCTATCGGCGGTTGTAGGCCCGGACGGTCAGGAAGCCGAACACCGCGACGAATCCGGCCGACCAGATCAGCGTCGTGGCGACCGAACCGGTGTCGACATTGCCGTCGAACAGTCCGCGGACACCGTCCACGAGTTGGCTGATCGGCGTGTTCCTCACGACCGGCTGGAGCCATCCGGGCATGGTGGACGGATCGACCATCACATTGGACAGGAACGTCAGCGGGAACAGGATCGACATCGAGATCGACATGACCGTCTTCTCCGAGCGGGTGATCAGGCCCAGCCAGGTCCACAGCCACGAGAAGGAGAAGCAGAACACCAGCAGCAGCGCCACGCCCAGCAGCACGCCGTCGGCGCCGCCTTCGGGCCGGTAGCCCATGACCATGCCGGTGCCGAACATGATCGCCCCGGCCGCGGCGTAACGGAACACGTCCGCCAGCAGGTAGCCGACCATCGGCGCGGCCCGCCAGATCGGCAGCGTCCGGAAGCGGTCCGACACGCCCTTGTTGATGTCGATGTTGACGCTCATGCCGGTGTACATCGTCGTCATCACGATGCTCATCACCATGATGCCCGGCAATAGGAACTGCAGGTAGTCACCGGTGCCGCCGGCGATCGCGCCGCCGAACAGGTAGGTGAACATCAGGAGCATCATGATCGGAAACAGCACGATGTCGAACAACTGCTCCGGCACGTGCTTGATCTTGAGCATCGCCCGCCAGCCGAAGGCCCGGGCCGCCGCCCACGGGGCCGGCGCCGCCGGGCGTTCGCCGGTGGCGAGCAGATGGCGCAGGCGCTCCTTCTCTACCGGCGCCGGAACATCGGCGTCCGTTGTCGGCTTGGTCTCCGTGTAAGCCATGGTGGTTTCCTTTCCTTAAGTCTCGCGAGGATGCTCAGGCGTCGACGCGCTCGGTGAGGGCGAGGAAGACCTCGTCGAGGCTGGGCCGGCCCAGCGAGAAGTCGTCGACGAGGATGCCCGAGCGCGAGAGTTCGCCGAGGGCGTGGGAACCCTGGGCGGCGGTGTCCTCGCCGGGCTTGAGCAGGGCGGTGAGCGCCACCGGGTCGTCATCGAGCTCGACCTCGGCGCCGAGCGCGTCGGCCAGGATCTTCTGCGCGTGCTCGCGCTGGTCGGTGTGGTGCAGCCGCAGCTTGATCGACCCGGCCCCCACCGAGGACTTGAGTTCGGCCGGCGTGCCCTCGGCGATGACCTTGCCGGTGTCGATGACCGCGATGCGGCCGGCGAGCTGGTCGGCCTCCTCGAGGTACTGCGTGGTGAGCAGCACGGTGGTGCCCTCGCCGACGATGGTCCGGATGACGTCCCAGACCTGGTTGCGGCTGCGCGGATCGAGCCCTGTGGTCGGCTCGTCGAGGAAGAGCAGCTTCGGGGTGATGATGATCGAGGCGGCGATGTCGAGCCGCCGGCGCATGCCGCCGGAGAACGACTTGACCTGCTTGCCCGCGGCGAAGGTGAGACCGAAGGCGTCGAGCAGCTCCTCGGCCCGCGAGCGGGCGGCGGGCTTGGTGTAGCCGTAGAGGCGTGACAGCAGCACGAGGTTCTCGGCGCCGGTGAGGTCCTCGTCGAGCGAGGCGTACTGGCCGGTGAGGCTCACCTGGGTGCGCACGGTCGCCGGGTCCGCGGTGATGTCGTGGCCGAACACGGTCGCGGTGCCGGCGTCGGGCCGCAGCAGAGTGGCGAGCATCCGGACGGTGGTGGTCTTGCCGGCGCCGTTCGGCCCGAGGACGCCGTAGACGGTGCCCGCCGGCACCGCCAGATCGACGCCGTCGACCGCCTTGATCTCCTTGAAGTGCTTGACGAGCCCCTCGGCTCGGATCGCGATCTCGCGGTTCGCCATGATGGCCTCCTGGGTGCGTTTCTTGCTCTCACCCAGTAGGCGCTACACCCCCGACAAATCCCCGGGCTCACCCCGCTACATCGGATGTAGCAGTGTTCTACATCACGAGATCGGCTATACGGTTCAGGCGGTGCGGTGGTGCTTGGGGCGGATCACGAGCCAGAGGAACAGGGCCGCGATGCCCGAGCCGATCGCTATGGCCGCCGCGGTCGTGTTCCACACCCCCGGCAGGCGCAGCTCGTAGAAGTCGGCGAACGGCGGCACCGCCAACACCAGCGCGAACGCGCCGCCGCAGGCGGCCACCAGGCCGAACTTCCACCACGTGTAGGGCTTGGCCACGATCGCCAGCGCCGCCAGCGCGATCGAGAACAGCGTGATCCCCGCCGTGGTCTGCGCGTCGATGTGCGCGCCCCCGTGTCGCAGTGACATGAGGTAGACGATGAAGGTCGGCACCGCGCAGGCCAGGCCCGCGGGCACCGCGAACCGCAGCACCCTCGACACGAAGCCCGGTCTGGCGCGGTCGAACGTCGGCGCCAGAGCCAGGACGAACGCGGGCAGGCCGATGGTGAACACGTTGATCAGCGACTGGTGGATCGGCACGAACGGGTACGGCAGCTGCTCGCCGCCCTGCAGCGACGACACGACCGCGCCGATGCCGACCAGCAGCGCCAGGGTGATGGCGTAGACCGTCTTGGTCAAGAACAGGTTCGAGACCCGCTCGATGTTGCCCAGCACGCGGCGGCCCTCCGCCACGACGTGCGGGAGTGTCGCGAACTCGTCGTCGAGGAGCACGACCTGCGCGACCGAGCGGGCCGCGGGCGAGCCCGAGCCCATCGCGATGCCCAGGTCGGAGTCCTTGAGCGCGAGCACGTCGTTGACCCCGTCGCCGGTCATCGCCACGGTGTGTCCGCGCGCCTGAAGGGCTTTCACGAAGTCGCGTTTCTGGTGCGGCTGGACCCGCCCGAAGATCGTGTTGTTCTCGAGCGTCTCGGCCAGCTCCTCCGGTGTGTCGGGGAGCCTGCGGGCGTCGACGGCGTCGCCGGCGCTCTCGACGCCGAGGCGCGCGGCGACCGCCCCGACGGCGGCCGGCGAGTCGCCCGAGATGATCTTGATCGTCACGCCTTGGTCCCGGAAGTACTCCAGCGTCGCCCGCGCCGTCGGGCGCAGCCGCTGCCGCAGCACCACCAGCGCCTTCGCCTCGACGCCGACGGCGCCGCCGGCGGTGGTGGCGGACTGGGCGCGCGCCAGGACCAGCACCCGCAGGCCCTGGGCCGCGAGCATGTCGGCGTCGAGCGAGACGGGGTCGTCGCCGTCCATGAGGACGTCGGGCGCGCCGAGCAGCCAGGTGCCGTGGTCGGTGAACCGCACGCCGCTCCACTTGCGCGCCGAGGAGAACGGCATCGTCTCCATGACCCGCCACCCCGGGTCGCCGGTGCCCTCGCTCGCGATGTGCCGGGCGATCGCCTGCATGGTCGGGTTCGGGCTGTCGTCGGCGGCGACCAGCGCGGCGATCGCGATTCCGGCGTCGTCGCTGAGCGGGCGGATCTCCTCGACGTCCATGCCGCCTTCGGTGAGCGTGCCGGTCTTGTCGAGGCACAGCACGTCGACGCGCGCCAGTCCCTCGATCGCGGGCAGCTCCTGCACCAGGCACTGGCGGCGGCCCAGGCGGACGATGCCGACCGCGAAGGCGACCGAGGTGAGCAGGACCAGCCCCTCGGGGATCATCGGCACGATCCCGGCGACGGTGGAGACGATCGTCTCCCGCCAGTTCTCCTGGTCGGCGACCTGGCTGGCGATGAGCAGGATCGCGACCGGCACGATCAGCCACGAGATGAGCTTGATGAAGCGGTTGATCGCCGACTGGAGTTCGGAGTTGGTCCGTTTGAACCGGCTCGCCTCCTCGACGAGTCGGGCCGCGTAGGAGTCCGCGCCGATCCGCTCGGCGCGGAACACGCCGGTGCCGGCGACCGCGAACGAGCCGGACTGGACCAGCTCGCCGGGGGCCTTGGACACGGGGTCGGCCTCGCCGGTCAGCAGCGACTCGTCGATCTCGAGGTTGCGGGACTCGACCACCGGCCCGTCGACGACGATCCGGTCGCCCGGCTCGATCGCCACCAGGTCGTCGCGCACGATGTCGCCCGGGTCGATCTCGACGGCCGTCCCGTCGCGGATGACCTTCGCCTTCGCCTGGTTGACCAGTGAGAGCTTGTCGAGGGTTCGTTTGGCGCGCAGCTCCTGGATCGTGCCGATCGCGATGTTGGCGAGGATGACGCCGGCGAACAGGGCCTGCTTCCAGTCGCTGAAGGTCACCGCGATGACGGCGAGGATGCCGATGAGGGCGTTGATCGGGGTGAGGAAGTTCGCGCGCAGAATCGCCGAGAGGGGTCGGCTCGTATGCCGTTTGGTCTGGTTGACGGCCCCGGCGTCGATGCGCTCGGCCACTTCGGCGGCCGTCAGGCCGCGATCACCGGCGAGCATGGGAGTGGTCACGCCGTCAGCTTATGCGATCGCGACATCGCCTGAGTTCCTCCGTACTACCGGTTCTCACGTACTCGCGCTCCTTCCGCCGCAGGGCCGGGGGTCGGCCGGATTGCCGACGCGCGGCCCCGGCGACCCGGCCGCACCGGTCCGCTCCTGGCGACGCCCCGCCGGGTGCGACCCGTAGAATTCCTGAACATGGCCAAAGTACTCACACCGCAGAGCGAGGACTTCCCTCGCTGGTACCAGGACGTCGTCGCCAAGGCCCAGCTGGCCGAGAACGGCCCGGCGAAGGGCCAGCAGGTGATCCGACCGTCCGGGTACGCGCTGTGGGAGCGCATGGTCGAGGAGATGGACCAGCGCATCAAGGAGACCGGCACCGAGAACGCCTCGTTCCCGCTGCTCATCCCCGAGTCCTACTTTCGCAAGGAGGCCGACCACGTCGAGGGCTTCGCGCCCGAGCTGTGGATGGTCACCCACGGCGGCGGCAAGGAGCTCGAGGAGAAGCTCGCGGTCCGACCGACCTCCGAGACGGTCATCGGCGAGTACATGGCGAAGTGGGTCAAGTCGTACCGCGACCTGCCGCTGCTGCTGAACCAGTGGTGCAACGTCATGCGCTACGAGCTGCGCACGCGCCTGTTCCTGCGCTCCTCGGAGTTCCTGTGGCAGGAGGGCCACACGGCCCATGCCACCTACGAGGAGGCCCACGAGTTCACGCTGCGGATCCTCCACGACGTCTACGCGGACTTCATGGAGAACGTGCTGGCGCTGCCGGTGCTGCGCGGCATCAAGACCGAGGCCGAGCGCTTCGCCGGCGCGCTGAACACCTTCTGCGTCGAGGCGATCATGCGCGACGGCAAGGCCCTGCAGATGGGCACCTCCCACGAGCTGGGCCAGAAGTTCTCCAAGGCCTTCGACATGCAGTACCTGGGCGCCGACGGGCAGCAGCACCACGCCTGGACCACTTCGTGGGGCACTTCGACGCGGATGGTCGGGGGCCTCATCATGGGCCACGGCGACGACGCCGGGCTGCGCGTCCCGCCGCGCCTGGCGCCCGTCCAGGCCCACGTCATGGTCGTCAAGGACTCCGACGAGGTCGCGGCCGCCGCCAAGAAGGTCTACGACGAACTGCGCGGCGACGGCGTTCGAGTGAGACTCGACACGCGCGGCGACGTCGCCTTCGGGCGCCGCGCGGTCGACGCCGAGCTCAAGGGCTACCCGGTGCGCATCGAGATCGGCCCCCGTGACCTCAAGAACGGCGAGGCCACCCTGGTCAGCCGCATCGAGGGCACCAAGGAGACCATCCCGCTCGGGATGCTCGCCGAGGCCGTGGCGACCGCGCTCGACGCCGACCAGCAGACCCTCTACGACGAGGCCCTGGGCCGCCGCGAATCGCTGACCGCGGAGGTCTCCACGGTCGCCGAGGCCGTCGAGGCCGCGCAGACCGGCCTGGCCCGGATGCCGTGGGAGGCATGCGGGGTCGAGGGCGAGGCCGAGGCCGCGAAGTCCGGCGTGACGGTCCGCTGCCTGCAGCGCGCCGACGGCTCCGTCCCCGACACGTTGGATGAGGACGGTCTCATCGCCTACCTGTCGCGGTCGTACTAAAGGACCTGGTGCGCTACACTTCGTGGCTGTAATGAGCTTTGGGACGGGTGCCCTCTCAACAACCGTGACGCAAAGCCAGGTCCTAGCACCGCCGCGATCCAGCATCTCCACTCTGGGATGCGGTTGTGCTTACGTGATCCTTAAAACAGGAGTTACAGGAACGTGGCAGTAAAGATTCGCCTCACGCGGATGGGGAAGATTCGTACTCCCCAGTACCGCATCGTCGTGGCCGACTCGCGCGTCAAGCGCGACGGCAAGGTTATCGAGAATGTCGGGATCTACCACCCGAAGGAGAACCCGTCCCGGATCGAGGTCAAATCCGACCGGATCCAGCACTGGCTCTCAGTCGGCGCGCAGCCGTCCGAGCCGGTCAAGCAGCTGCTGTGCAAGACCGGCGACTGGCAGCGGTTCAAGGGCCTGCCCGAGCCGTCCCCGCTGAAGGTGGCCGAGGACAAGCCCGAGAAGGACTCGCTGTACCTCGCCGCGCTCAAGGAGTCCGGCGTCGACCCGAGCAAGGCCTACGTGCCGGAGGAGACTCCGGCCAAGAAGACCGCCTCCAAGTCCAAGAAGAGCGCCGAGAAGCCGGCCGAGTCGGCTAAGACGGAAGCGGACAAGACCGAAGAGGCCCCGGCCCAGCAGGCCGGGTCCGCTGAAGACAAAGGGGAGTAACCGTGTTGCGGCCAGCGCTTGAACACCTCGTCAAAGGCATCGTCGACAATCCCGACGATGTCCGGGTCCGTCTGGTCGACTCCCGTCGCGGCAAGCGACTCGAGGTCCGGGTCAATCCCGACGACCTCGGGACGGTCATCGGCCGGGGTGGCCGGACCGTCAACGCCCTGCGTCAGGTCATCGGCTCGGTCGGGGGCCGCGGCATCCGTGTCGAGGTCGTCGACTCCTACTGAGTCTCACCGCACGGCCCCGAGGTTCGCCTCGGGGCTGTTCTTTTTTGAATGAGGTTCCCGCTGTGACACAGGTCGTGGTCGGCCGCGTCGCCCGCCCCCACGGGGTCAAGGGCGAGGTCGTCGTCGAGCTCCGCACCGACGAGCCCGAGCGCCGCTTCCAGCCCGGCACCGAGTACGACACCGACTCCGGGCCGCTGCGCGCCGAGACGGTGCGCTGGCACCAGGGCCGCCCGATGCTCACCTTCGCCGGCGTGTCCGGCCGCGACGCCGCCGACGCGCTGCGCGGAGTGGAGTTGAAGGTCGAACTCGGCCCCGACGAGCTGCCGGAGGACTCCGACGAGTTCCACGACTCCGAGCTGGTCGGGCTGCGGGTCGTCACCGCCGAGGGCGAGGAGGTCGGCACGGTCGCCCGAGTCGACCACGGGCCCGCCTACGAGATCCTCGTCGTCAAGCGGCGCGGGCGCCACCCGGCGCTCGTCCCGTTCGTCGCCGAGATGATCGACGACATCGACCTGGGGGCCGAGACCGTCGTCATCGACCCGCCGCCGGGCCTGCTGGAGCTGTGATGCGCCTCGACATCGTCACCGTCTTCCCCGAATACTTCTCACCCCTGGATCTCTCGCTGATCGGCCGGGCCCGCGAGCGCGGCCTGATCGACCTGGGCGTCCACGACCTGCGCCGCTGGACGCACGACGTGCACCACTCGGTCGACGGTCCGCCCGCCGGCGGCGGCGCCGGGATGGTCATGAAGCCGCAGCCGTGGGGCGAGTGCCTCGACGAGCTCGTCCCCGGCGATGACCGGCCGCACCTGCTGGTCACCAGCCCGGCCGGGCGGCCGTTCACGCAGGCCATGGCCCGCGAGCTGGCCGCCGAGCCGTGGCTCATGTTCGCCTGCGGCCGCTACGAGGGCATCGACCAGCGCGTGGTCGACCACGCCTCCGACCGGATGAGGGTCACCGAGGTCTCGATCGGCGACTACGTGCTCTTCGGCGGCGAGGTCGCCGTCCTGGCGATCGTCGAGGCCGTCGCCCGCCTCCTGCCCGGCGTCCTCGGGAACGCCGCCTCGCTGGAGGACGAGTCGCACAACGACGGCCTGCTCGAATCGCCCGCCTACACCAGGCCCGCCTCCTGGCGCGGCCACGACGTCCCGCCGGTGCTGCTGTCGGGCGACCACGGGAAAGTGGAGCGCTGGCGGCGCGACCAGGCGCTCCTGCGCACCGCGAGGGTGCGGCCCGATTTGCTGGCCGGACCGGCCCGGAACAGCCTCGACGAACGTGACCGGCGCCTACTCGAAGGGGCCGGGTTCGCTCTGCCCTCCGAGGATGTGGCAGAGTAGTGAAGTTGCCGTGATGTGCCGTGCGTTCAAGCGGTACCTCTCCCGGTGAGGACCTTAAGCATCTTTTCTTCAACGAGGGTTGAGTTCAATGAACGTTCTGGATGAGCTGAACGCTGCTTCCATGAGGGCCGACGTGCCGGATTTCCGTCCCGGCGACACCGTCCGAGTGCACGTGCGGGTGCAGGAGGGTGCGAGGTCCCGTGTCCAGGTATTCCAGGGCGTCGTCATCCGCCGCCACGGCTCGGGCATCGGTGAGACCTTCACCGTCCGCAAGCTGAGCTTCGGCATCGGCGTCGAGCGCACCTTCCCGGTCCACGGCCCGATGGTCGACAAGATCGAGGTCGCCCAGCGAGGCAAGGTCCGTCGCGCGAAGCTCTACTACCTGCGCGACCGCAAGGGCAAGGCCGCCACCAAGATCAAGGAGCGGCGCGACTCGTAGGACTTCGAGTCCTCCGCCCCGGGCCCTGCGCGGTCCGGGGCTTCCGCATTTCCGCCGAATTCCGTTAGGCTCGACCGCATGAGTCCTGGTTCCCCCGATGACGGCGCCCCGCGGAAGCGAGTGCCCCGCCGCATCGACTGGGGCCGACT
This sequence comes from Glycomyces halotolerans, assembly GCF_054779575.1. Taxonomy (NCBI): domain Bacteria; kingdom Bacillati; phylum Actinomycetota; class Actinomycetes; order Glycomycetales; family Glycomycetaceae; genus Glycomyces; species Glycomyces halotolerans. The sequence goes on along the minus strand of NZ_BAAGXZ010000001.1, from coordinate 99 downwards.
CCCCGGCCCGAGCGCCGGCAGCGGCGGCCCGCCGCCGCCCCCGCGACGCCCCGTCCGCCGCGGCGCCCCGCCTCCCGGCCGCATCCCCGCAGCGCCCCG